>JAIXRO010000223.1 GCA_027485145.1 Hyphomonadaceae bacterium
GTAGCTCCTACCCGACTTGGTCCGGATTTTTGCGGACAGGTCGGTCTGGTACTCGTTCGCGTCCCAGCTGCTTGTCAGGTCGCACGCAATGATGTCGTCATAGACGCCGTCGCGGTACAGCATGCCGCTCGGCCGGGCGCCGCCTGCGCCGTCGCTCATCACGTTGAACATCATGCCGAAGTCCGGGCCAAAGTTCATAGGGCACCAGCGGTACCATTCGATGGCCTGCCAATGGCGCGGCCCCCAGGACTTGTCGCGCAAGCCGTGTCCATCGATGTCGAGGCGCTCACCATCGCATTCGATATAGCCTTTGGCGGCGCAGTGCTGCTCATAGTGCGCCTTGGCAAACGATTTCTCGGGGTCGATCTCGATCGGCGATCCGTCGGCCTTCAGGATCTCGCCGCCATACATGGGCGACAGGCCTGTGTAGGTAATGTCCATCCGGCAGGGCAGGCGCGGATTGCTCCGGAAGGCTACCTTCGGATCCGACATCTGCAGCGGATCTTTCATGACGAGAAGATCGCCGGCATAGGTCGCGCGCAAAGTCTTGAATGGCTCGATGACGTCGATCTTCAGCCCGCCGGCGTTCATCTCGGCGTTGCCCTGGATTTCGGGCCGGGCAAACATGAACCCGACGCGGCCATCCGGAAAATAGACGCACATCGACATCTCGGCGTAATTCTGGTTCGGGCGGTTGCCAATGCGGAACCATGCGCCGGAGCGCTTCTCCGCGTCGAACACGTTGAAATACATGCTCTCGTTATAGTTCTCGGCCGTCCCCGGATCGTGGGTGTATTCGTCTTCCGGCAACAGGCGAACCTGAAAACCCTCTGCTGCCGCCGCCATGACGCGTCTCCCCGATCGTTGGTTCTGGCCGAGGAGGATGCCACGCCGCCAAGGGCGCGCAAGGCTGACGTGGAGGCAGTGAGGATGGCTGTCGTTCGCCTTCAGCGGCGGTCGTGACTTGGCCTGGTGCGGATGAGAGGACTCGAACCTCCACGCCTTGCGGCGCTGGAACCTAAATCCAGTGCGTCTACCAATTCCGCCACATCCGCTTCCGGGTGCGTCTTACGCGAGGCGAAAGCCGGGGGCAATCGCTTCCGGGGAGGGGGGGAATCCCGGCTGCACTCGCCCGCCGAGCGGCGTGGACAGGGCGTCCCCCGTATGACATAAGCCGCCGCTTCAGGCAGGATTTGGCAGGTCTGGAGGCTGTTCGCGGCCTTTTGGCCTGTGTTTTCATTTACGAAAGAAGTGAACATGGAAGTCACTCAGACCAAGGCCGAAGGCCTCAGCCGCACCTTCGCAGTGAAGGTCAGCGCGACGGAACTCCAGGCGAAACTGGCCCAGCGGATCGAGGAAATCCGCCCGCAGATGAAGCTCAAGGGCTTCCGTCCGGGCAAGGTGCCGGCCGCCCACGTGCGCAAGATGCATGGCCGGGACCTGATGGGCGAGCTGATCGACAAGCTGGTCAACGAGACCAACCAGAAAGCCCTCGAAGACAACGCCCTGCGCCCTGCCGGCCAGCCGGCGGTCAAGTTGGACGGCGACATCGAAAAGGTCGTCAAGGGCGAAGCCGATCTTGCTTACGAGATGAACGTCGATGTGATGCCGGAGTTCACGCCTGTGGACGCGGCCAGCCTCACGATCACGCGCCCGGTGGCGGAAGTGACCGACGAACAGATCAACGAGTCGCTCGCCCGCATCGCGACGCAGAACATCAAGTATGAGCCGCGCGCCGAAGGCGAGCCGGCTGTGGACGGCGACGCGGTCGTGGTCGATTTCGTCGGCAAGATCGACGGCGTGGCCTTCGATGGCGGCTCGGCCGAGCAGCAGTCGATCGTTCTGGGCTCGAACCGTTTCATCCCGGGCTTCGAGGAACAGCTTCTCGGCGTGAAAGCCGGCGAGGAAAAAGAACTGAACGTGACGTTCCCGGAGAATTACCAGGCCGAAGCCCTCGCGGGAAAAGCTGCCGTCTTCGAGACGAAGGTCCACGAAGTGCGCGCGCCGCAGACGCCCGAAATTGATGAGGAATTCGCCAAGGGTCTCGGCCTCGAAAGCCTCGAACAGCTGCGCGGTCTAGTCAAAGACCAGATCACCGCGGAACAGGCGAACGCCTCGCGCGCCAAGGCCAAGCGCGACCTTCTCGACAAGCTCGACGCCGCGCACAGCTTCGACCTGCCGCCCGGCATGGTGGACCAGGAGTTCAACCAGATCTGGCAACAGCTGCAGTCGGAAATGGATGCTGGCCGCGTCACTGCCGAAGAAAAGGACAAGTCGGAAGACGACCTCAAGGCCGAGTACCGGAAGATCGCCGAGCGCCGCGTGCGCCTCGGTCTCGTGCTGGCCGAGATGGGCCGGATTTCGGACGTCCGCATCACCGAGCAGGAAGTCAACCAGGCCCTGATCCGCGAAGCCCGCCAGTATCCGGGTCAGGAGCGCGAAGTGGTGCAGTTCTTCCAGCGCAATCCGAACGCGATGGCCCAGCTGCGGGCGCCGATCTACGAGGACAAGGTGGTCGATCACATCCTGTCCGTCGCCACGGTTGAGGAGAAACAGGTCTCGCGCGAGGAGCTCTTCGCGGAAGACGAGGCCTGAGCCCGGCTTTCTGAGCAATTACAAGGCCGGCCGGAGAGATCTGGCCGGCCTTTTGCTGTCTGGAGCCGCCCTCGGCCGGGCTTGGTAAACCGATGTTAACCAGCAACCTTCAGAGTTGCGTCGCACACAGATTCTGAGAATGAGCCCGCCCATGACGGTCCAGAGCATCCGGCCCCAACTGACCGAGGATGACATCATCCGCCTGATGCGCGGAGAGACGCCCGAGCAGCGCGCATCCGTGGCCCACCGGCTTTGCCGGCGGATCGCCCTGGATGTGCTGACTGACAGCGAACGCGCCTTTGCGGAAGAGATCATCGCGATCCTGGCGGACGATGCGGCCGATCTGGTCCGGCGCACCCTGGCTGTCACGCTTCGGTCCTCGCCCATCCTGCCGCGCGAGGTTGCCTTGAAGCTCGCCCGGGATATCGAAGCAGTGGCCATTCCGGTGCTTCAGGAATCGCCTGTTTTCTCGGACGAGGATCTGGTCGAACTCGTGCTGTCGGTCACCGCTGCGAAACAGGCGGCCATTGCCGGCCGCGAGTCGCTGTCGATCACACTGACCGAAGTCATCTCGGAACATGGCGCGGTCGAGGCTGTCCGCACCCTGTCCGCCAATGGCGGCGCCGAATGGTCGGACAAGGCCTTCGACGACACGATCCGCCGTTTCGGGCGCGATGAGATCGTCCAGACGGGTCTCATCAAGCGCGACTTCATACCGACCCACATCGCCGAGAAGATGGTGTCGCTGGTCTCAGGCCACCTCTTCGACATCCTGGTCAACCGTCACGAGCTTCCGGCGCAGCTTGCCATTGATCTCGCCGCCACGGCGCGCGAGCGGGCAACCGTTGACCTCGTGGAGCAGGCAGGGCGCACCCATGATCTGCCGCGCTTCGTCTCGCAGCTGAACCTCAACGGGCGGCTCTCAAACTCTCTTATCATGCGCGCGCTCTGCTGCGGCCAGATGCGGTTCGTCGAGCATGCGCTGGCGGAACTTTCCGGCGTTGCCCACCAGCGCGTCTGGCTGATGATCCATGACGCCGGCCCGCTCGGCCTGCAGGCTGTGTTTGATCGTGCCGGCCTGCCGCGCAAGATGCTGCCAGCCTTTAAGGCTGCGGTGAACGTGTTCCACGAGACGCAGCATGATGGCGGTCCGAACGACCGTGCCCGGTTCCGTGCACGGATGATCGAACGCGTGCTGACGCAATTCCAGGCGATCCCGAAGGACGACCTCGACTACCTGCTCGACAAGCTCGATTACTATTCCGAGATGGCGACCCGCGAAGACTTCAACGAAGATACCGACGCAGCCTGATCTGCAGCGTCAGTCTCGGAAAGTTTTCCGTTCGAGAACGCTCAGGCGTCCGTGTTGGGTGCCACGGCGCCGGCCACACCCAGCTGGCTAAGGTAGTCTCCATCGCGCCAGTTGGCGTGATCGGCGACCACCAGTATTCCGGCGGCCTGGGCCACTTCGACGACGTCGCAAAGCTCGTTTGAGACTTCCAGCGCATCAGCGTCCACACGGATCGTGTCGATCAGTATACGGAAGCTCTCGCTGAGCGGCGTCTGCCAAGAATAGCGCATGTCGATGCCGACCCGGAAGCCTGCGCGGCGCAGGCGGGCGATGCGCGCCGTGCTGTCAGCGGGGTCGCCCGCGAAGGCAGCGTCCGAAAACATCAGGCAGAATTCCTGCTGGCAAAGGATCGTGCGGCGCACGGCAGCGTCGCAGGCGGCAGCGGTGTCAGGATCGGCAAGGCAAGCCATCGGAGCCGCGACCATGATCGGACGATGCGTCTGGCCGGCATTGCAGGTCGCGCTCGCGACCCGCTCAATGCGCCCGGCAAGCCATTTTGCGGCGCTGTGTGTGCCCCCGTCCTGCGCCGCCGGGCCAAACGAGACGCGCTCCTCGAATTCGACCGGTTCATCCGCCACCAGGCCGAGCGATTCGCCGCCCATCAGGTGCATCACGGGCTTGAAGCGGACGCGCGCGAGAGCGGACGTCTGCACGAGGCTCGTGTTGGGGCGAGGGAAGGGGCGCATGAAGGGTCCTTGGCAGTGTCAGAAGTCTGGCTCTTGCCTTCCCTAACGGCTCTAGTTGAACATCACGCGCAGGTTCCCGGTCAGATTTGCCGGAAATTTTAAGGATTCCCGACACCATGACGAAGCCACCCCCGCCAGAACCCCGTCTGTCCGCCACGATCCTGCTGCTGCGCAATGCGGTTCCCCAGCCCGAAGTTCTGATGGTCAAACGCCATTACGAGATCGATTTTGCGGCGGGTGCGCTGGTGTTTCCAGGCGGCAAGGCGGCGCCGACGGATGCCAGCCCGGATTGGGACGATTGGACGGACGGCGATTTCGGCCCTGTCCAGCAGGACGCGCGCATTGCCGCGATCCGCGAGGCTTACGAGGAATCGGGCCTTCTCATCGCCCGTCACCGGTCAGCGCGCGGACCCGGCGCCGCGCTCGTTGGCGCCGAGATCGCCGAAAAGCTCTCGCCTCACCGCAGCGCCGTCGACAGGGGCGAGATGTCGTTCCTCGCGCTCATGAAAGAGCATGATCTCGTGCTCGCCCTCGATAGCCTCGTGCATTTTGGCCACTGGATCACTCCGGTGATGATGCCGAAGCGGTTTGACACGCACTTCTACCTGGCGCCCGCGCCGGAATGGCAGATTGCGGCGCATGACGGGCGGGAGACGACCGACGCGGTCTGGCTTTCCGCGAGCGATGCGCTGGCCCAGGAAATCGACGGACGGGCAACGATCATCTTCCCGACACGGATGAACCTGATCAAGCTTGCACGGGCAGCATCTGTCGAAGACGCCGTGCGCGATTTCGGTGCCGAACCCGTCATCAGCGTCTTGCCGGAAGTGGGAAAATCCCCGGACGGTGAGCCCTGTCTCTATATCCCCGCTGAGGCCGGGTATGGTCAGACGATGGAGCTTCTGTCCCGCGTCAACGTGTAATCAGCCGGTGCGCTTGCGGGCGCCGATGCGGGCTTCCACCCGCCGCTCCAGCGCATCACAGACAGCGTCCGCGATCGAATGGCTGGAATCGCCTTGCGGACCGGCAGCAATTGCCGCCCGGCAGGCTTCGACGTGCAGGTTGATCAGTGGAGCATTGTCGCCCGGGCGCGTTTGCGTCAGCAGCCGCGATAGCGATTGGCTGAGACGCGCGACGGCGGGATAGCCATAGGAGGGGGCTGCGCCGGAGATATTGTGCGCTGCGGTGTAGAGGCGGCGATAGTCCTCGGCCGTGGCGCCCGGCTTCTGCACATCGGTCCAGGTTTCGCGCAGGGTTTCAAGGTCGCGGCGCATCCAGTTTTCGAACTGGGCAGACAGGCTGTCGAGCGCCCGTTCGGCATCTTCCACACGCGTGCGGGTTTCGGCTTCGGTCATCGGCGCATAGGCGGCCGGGGCGTTCGGCTTGATGACGCGAGAGATGTCGGGCACCGGGAGGGTCTGGTGGGTCCGGCGGTTTTCAGAGGCCGAAGAAGTTGCCTTGGAGAACAGTTTACCGAGCATGCGAGAGACCTTGCAATTGAGGTCGCAAGCTTACCGCGAGAAGCCTTAACATTAAGCTGACGCCCTGCCAGAATGCCTTAAAAAGCAAACTGTTCGGTCAATATCCGCTCATCAAGCGCGTGGCCCGGATCGAACAAGAGAGTCAGCCGCCGCGCGTGATCGGCTTCGACCGAGACCTTCACGATATCGCGCACTTCCTGATTGTCGGCAGAGGCTGAAACCGGCCGCCGGTCAGGGGCCTGGATTTCGATGTCCACCTTGGCGTCGTGGCGCAGCAATGCGCCGCGCCAGCGCCGCGGCCGGAAGGCGCTGACCGGTGTCATCGCCAGCATGTTCGCGCCGATCGGAAGGATCGGCCCATGGGCGGACAGGTTGTAGGCGGTCGAGCCGGCCGGCGTGGCCACCATGATCCCGTCGCACACCAGTTCTTCCATCCGCACCCGGCCATCGACCACGATTTTCAGCCGGGCGGATTGCGCCGTCTGGCGCAGCAGCGAGACTTCGTTGATGGCCAGCGCCCGGTGCTCGGCGCCGTGGATGTCGACCGCGAACATCTTGAGCGGCACCAGGTTGGCCCGCTCGGCCGCGTCAATCCGCTGCACCAGACCGTCCGGATTATACTCGTTCATCAGGAAACCGATGGTGCCGAGGTTCATACCGTACACCGGCTTGTTGTCGGCAAACCGGCGTCTCAAAGTATCGAGGATGGCCCCGTCGCCGCCGAGCGCCACGACGACGTCGGCATCTTCCTCGGGATGATTGCCGTAACGGGCCGCCAGCATGGGTAGGGCCTGCTGGGCTTCCGGGCGTTTGGAGGCGAAAAAAGCGAGCTTCAGGTCAGCCATGCGCGGCATGTGCGAATGGTTTGCCCATCGCGTCAAGGCAACGCACCCGGCGGGCGCAGGCGGAACCTGACACCGGCGTCACCTTCATCTGGCGCGCGGGCCCGAATTCGGTTAGGTTCGTCCAGCGAAACAGGGAGAAACGCACATGGCCGATGGTAACCCCAACATTAATATCCGCAGCTCCGTCAGCGCCGAAGAATGGAAGGCGCGCGTCGATCTTGCCGCGCTCTACCGCCTGACCGCGCTGCACGGCTGGGACGACATGATCTTCACCCACATCTCGCACCGCATTCCCGGCCCCGAACATCACTTCCTGATCAACCCCTACGGCTACTTCTTCGAGGAAATTACAGCGTCCTCGCTCGTCAAGGTCGATCTGGAGGGCAACATCGTCCAGGAGACCGAGTCGATGATCAACCCGGCGGGTTTCACCATCCACTCGGCCATTCACGCCGCCCGTGAGGACGCAACCGTCGTGATGCACCTGCACACCGACCAGGGCGTTGCCGTCTCGTCCCAGAAGGAAGGCCTGCTGCCGATCAGCCAGACGGCGATGATCGTGCGCGAAGACATCGCTTACCACGACTATGAAGGCGTCGCCCTCGACCTCGACGAGCGCGAGCGCCTTGTGGCCGATCTCGGACCGAAAAAGCACTCGATGCTGCTGCGCAACCACGGCACCCTCACATGCGGCACCACCGCAGCGCTGACGTTTACCCGCATGTTCTTCCTCGAGCGCGCCTGCGCCATGCAAGTTATGGCGCTTTCCGCCGGCCGCGACGGCGTGCTCGAATGCGGTACGGACCTCCAGGGCAAGGTGGCCGGGCAGGGCGGCATGACCGAGCACAGTACCGGCATGTCGGTCCTCACCGAGCGCCTCGTCTGGCCGGCGCTGTTGCGCAAGTTGGACCGAGAACTGCCCGGTTATGCCGCATAGGTATTTTTCCGGATAAGCCTAAATAAACGCCGGGCCTAAGAAACTGGGCCCGGCAGTCCCTTTTGGGGCCCTCCACACCCGTGAAAGTCAGCGTGCGGCCAATGAAGCATCTTAAATCGTTTGAAGACGCCCTCAACACCATTCGCGGCGAGGGCCGCTACCGGGTCTTTATCGACCTCCAGCGCCACCGCGGCCGCTTCCCCAAGGCCACCGCCCGGATGGACGATGGCGAGCGGGAAGTGACCATCTGGTGCTCGAACGATTATCTCGCGATGGGGCAGGACGATGACGTGATCGCCTCCATGCACGAAGCCATCGATAGCTTCGGCGCCGGCTCAGGCGGCACGCGCAACATCTCCGGCACGACCCGCTACCACGTTGAGCTGGAGCGCGAACTCGCCGACCTGCACGGCAAGGAATCTGCGCTCCTGTTCACGTCCGGCTATGTGTCGAATGACGCGACGCTGTCCACCCTCGGCAAGATCCTGCCGAACCTGATCATCTATTCCGACGCGCTGAACCATGCCTCGATGATCGAGGGGATCCGCCGCTCCGGCGCTGAGTACCGGGTCTTCCGCCACAACGATGTGGAGCACCTGCGCGCCTTGATCGAGCTTGACGACCCGACCCGGCCTAAACTGATCGCGTTCGAAAGCGTGTATTCGATGGACGGCGATTTCGGCCGCATGCAGGAAATCTGTGACCTCGCCGAGGAATTCGATGCGCTGACCTATCTGGACGAAGTCCATGCGGTGGGCCTCTACGGCGAACAAGGCGCCGGCGTCGCCGAGATGCTGGGCCTGGGCGACCGTATCGACATCATAGAAGGCACGCTGGCTAAGGGCTTCGGCGTGATGGGCGGATACATCGCCAGCCACACGAGCGTCGTGGATGCGATCCGGTCGATGGCGTCAGGCTTCATCTTCAGCACATCGACCTGCCCGGTCATGGCGGCCGGCGCGCTGGCCAGCATCCGCAAGTTGCGCACCGATGAAGGCCGCCGCCTGCGCGCGGTTCACCAGCAGAAAGCGGCGCAGCTGAAACAGAAACTCATCGACGAGGGGCTTCCGGTCATGGAATCGCCCTCGCACATCGTGCCGCTGCTCGTGGGCGATCCGGAACGCTGCAAAGCTTTGTCGGACACGCTGCTGTTCGACTTCGGCATCTACGTCCAACCGATCAATTACCCGACTGTGCCGCGCGGCACCGAACGCCTGCGCTTCACGCCCAGTCCCGTACATGACGAGATCATGATGGACGAACTGGTCGCCGCTTTGCTCGCGGTCTGGAAGCAGTTGGGGCTGGACCGGGCCGCTTGAGGGGTTCCTCAGCGGCCCCTACCGCTTTTTTCCGAGGCCGATCTGCTTCGCATGCCGCGAACGCAATTTGGCGTAGTTGGGGGCCACCATCGGATAGTCCGGCGGCAGGTTCCATTTCGTCCGGTACTCCTCCGGAGTCATGTCGTACCGGGTGCGCAGGTAGCGCTTCAGCATCTTGAGCTTCCGGCCATCCTCGAGACAGACAATGAATTCCGGAGTGACCGACTTGGCCACGGCCACGGCCGGCTCGAACTTTTCTGGTGGAATATCTGTGTCCTGGGTTAGACCCAAAATCGTGGCGTGCACCGACTTGATCAGGTCGGGCAGCGCGCCGGCCTGCAAGGAATTGTTCGCCACATAGGACGAGACAATCTCCACCGTCATCCCGAGCAAATCGGTTTCTTCCAACACTTCGTCCATCACCCGCCCCCGCTGATGCTGTATTCGCTGAATCAGCATCAGAACAATAGCACGTTTAATTGTAATCGGACGATTGGGTAAAGTATCAAAGCCGTCAGTTCCTTAATTTATTTAAACAATGCCTGTAATCCGGGCATGGGAATCGAGCGGGGCTGAGCTGTTGCTCCGCGGCGCCGGGGCGCGTAAACAGCCGGGGACTCAGGCCCGGAGGTTCACATGGCAGACTCGGTTCACATTTCTCAGTCTCTGACCGGCGGCTTCTTCACCGCGTCGCTGGCTGATCGGGATCCCGAACTGGCGGCGGCTGTCGCTAAGGAAGCCTCGCGCCAGCAGCACCAGATCGAGCTGATTGCCTCGGAAAACATCGTCTCGCGCGCCGTGATGGAAGCGCAGGGCTCGATAATGACCAACAAGTATGCCGAAGGGTATCCCGGCAAGCGCTACTATGGCGGATGCGAGTTCGTTGATATTGCAGAAGAACTGGCAATCGAGCGGGCCAAAAGGCTGTTCAGCTGCGGCTTTGCCAACGTGCAGCCGAATTCCGGCAGCCAAGCCAACCAGGGCGTGTTCCAGGCAGTGCTGAAACCCGGCGACACCATCCTCGGCATGAGCCTCGCGGCCGGCGGCCACCTGACACACGGCGCGAAGCCGAACCAGTCTGGCAAATGGTTCAACGCGGTCCAGTACGGCGTGCGCCCGGACAATCACCTGATCGACTTCGAAGAGGTCTCGCGCCTTGCCCGTGCGCATCGTCCGCAGTTGATAATCGCGGGCGGCTCCGCCTA
>JAIXRO010000095.1 GCA_027485145.1 Hyphomonadaceae bacterium
GCCAGGTCCGGCGGGCCGTCGATTTCGAGACCTTTTATCCGAGTCTTGCCGCCCGTCCTCACCTTCACGGCAGACTTCGCGACCCCGAGCGCTTTTGCCACAACCGCCTCGACCGCCGCGTTCGCCGCGCCATCCTCTGGCCGGGCACGGACGCGGACCTTCAGGAAGACCCGGCCGGCATCATCCGTTCCCCGCCCTTCGATCCGGTCAGCCGAGGCGCCCGGCTGGACGCGCACCGCCAGCCGGTGGCGCATCAGAACGGCGCGATGCTGTAGCCGTACCGGCGAATCAGCTGCTGCAGGAAGAAGATCAGCAGAAGGACGACCATCGGCGTCAGGTCGATGCCCGACATCGGCGGCAGCATATTGCGGATCGGCCGGTACAGCGGCTCGGTCATCCGCTCGAGACCGTTCCAGATCGAGCCGACAATATTGTTGCTGAGATCCAGCACGCGGAACGTCACCAGCCAGGACAGGACAGCCTGGATGATGATGATCCAGCTGGCTATGCTGAGGATCGCGAGAAGTACGTCGAGGATCGCTTTCATGGGTGCGGGTTCGCTCCGGCGAGAGGTCAGGATTTAGCTGTCACATACGGTGTATCGGCCCTGTCCGGCAAGGTTCAGACCGCCGATTGTCGCAAGGGAAGGGTTTGGCAACCCACCCCAACCGCCCTAGCCTTCCTGTTGACTCAAAAGGCCACGCGCATGGTGAACCCCGAAACGCCGCTGCATCCGTTGACGGCGTTCCAGCAGAACATGCTGATGATCGCCATGATCGCGATGGGCGCGGGGATGAGCATCAACTTCGTCGTCGTCGCGCCGCTCACCCGCAAGGCCGGCCTTGGCGAAGTGGAAGTGGCCGGCATCCTGACGCTGTCGACCCTGCTTTACGCCTTCATGATCCCGCAATGGGGCCGGATTGCCGACCGTGTCGGCCGAAAGCGCGTCATGGTCTTCTCGTTGTTCGCGATGGGCCTGACCAACATGGCCTTCCTGTTCACGCTGCAGGCGGCGCTGGCCGGCGCGCTTGCGGGCGCGTCGCTGATGTTCCTGCTGGTTTTCGCGCGGCTCTGGTTCGGCCTGCTCTCGCCCGGGCTTCAGCCCGCCTCGATGGCCGCGATGACAGATGCCACCACGCCGCAAACCCGGGCCGCGGGCCTCGGCATGCTCGGCGCCGGCATGAGCATCGGCTCGATTCTCGGCCCGGCGGGCGCCGCCGTGCTCGCCCCGATTGGCGCGCTTGCGCCGATCTGGGGCTCGATCGTCTTCTGCCTGCTGGTCGGCGTGCTGATTGCCTTCACCCTGCCAAAGACCGCGCCGCGTGACCGCAACTTCGTGCGCCCGAAGCCGCTCGCGATGACCGATCCGCGGGTCCGCCCGCACCTCCTGTTCCTGCTTTCCTATTTCATCGGGGTCGGCATGGTGCAGCAGACGCTCGCCTGGTTCATCGAGGACCGGTACCGGCTTTCCGAAACCGACGCCGGCAATGGTGGTCAGGCCGCCGTTCTCTATACCGGCATCGCCTTCGCTTGCATGGCGGTCGCCACCATTGCGGTGCAGTTCGGCTATATCTCGCGCTTCAAGCCGGATCCGCGCCGCCTGCTGCCGATCGGTCTTTCGCTCGTTTGCCTCGGCTACCTGGCGGCGGATGCGTTTCACGCCTTCCCGATCCTCTGCCTCAGCTTCCTCGTCGTCGGCACTGGATCGGCCCTCGCCATCCCGTCCGCGAACGCGCTGGGCAGCCTCGCCGTGAACCGCGAGGAACAGGGCGCAGCGGCGGCTCTGATGTCAGCAGCGCCGCCCGCTGGGTTCATCTTCGGGCCGCTGATCGGGGCCGGCCTCTACCAGATCGACCACGCCCTGCCCCTGATCGCCTCGGCGGTCCTCGTCGGAGGGCTGGCGGTCTATGCTTGGTTTGTCATCGGCCGGACCATCCAGGCAGCAGAGTAAGGCTTGGCGCCCGGGCCAAACCCGGTATGTAGAAGCGAAATCCCGGAGCCCAACCGCCCATGCTTGAGTCCTTCTTCACGCCGGAAGCGCTGACGGCCCTTGGCCAGGTCATCATGATCGACCTCGTGCTGGCGGGCGACAACGCCATCGTCATCGGCCTCGCGGCGGCCGGCTTGCCGAAGGAACAGCGCGGCCGGGCGATCCTGATCGGGATTCTTGCGGCCACCGTCCTGCGCATCATCTTCGCGCTTCTGACGACGCAACTGCTGCAGATCATCGGCCTTCTGCTGGTCGGCGGCCTTTTGCTGCTCTGGGTCTGCTGGAAGATGTGGCAGGAGCTGCGCGCCGGTCCGCACAACCATGAGGAAGAGATGGAGGTAGCCACCGGCCAGGACCTCAACGCCGATGGCTCAATCACCACCGCTGCCCCGACCAAGACGCTGACACAGGCGGCCTGGCAGATCGTGATTGCGGATGTGTCGATGTCGCTGGACAACGTGCTGGCGGTTGCCGGCGCGGCGCATGATCATCCGGAAGTGCTGATCTTCGGCCTCGTCCTGTCGATCGCGTTGATGGGGCTTGCCGCGTCGTTCATCGCCCGGCTGCTCAACAAGTATCGCTGGATTGCCTATGTCGGTCTCGCGATCATCCTGTACGTCGCTGCGGAAATGATCTGGAAGGGCGGCAGCGAACTGATGCCGCTGCTGCAGGGCGTTCCGTACGACCAGCTCAAGAGCGCGCACCACTAGGGCTCCATCCGCCTCGGCCGGTGCCTTCCTCGACCGAGTTTTGCCGGTCGAGGGTGACGCATTCCCGGCATGTGCGCGACTACATCGCGCTGATGCCGCCATCGACTTTCAGTTCGGCGCCGGTGACGAGTTTGGATTCATCGGAGGCGAGGTAAAGCACAGCGTAGGCGATATCGTCTGGCTCGCCGACCTTGCCGAGGGGAATCTGGCGGCCGAGTTTCTCGAGCGCTTTCGCCTCGCCGAACATTTCCTTGGTGCGGTCGAGGATCGGCGTGTTGATGAAAACGGGGTGTACGGAGTTTGAGCGGATCTGCCCGCCGGTCTTGGCGCAGTGCAGCGCGACCGACTTCGAGAGGTGACGCACGGCCGCTTTCGCGGTGTTGTAGCTGACATAGTTTCCGCTCGCGATGATGCCCGCGATGGAGGAGATGTTGATGATCGAGCCGAGTCCGTGGGCGCGCATCAGCGGGATGCAATACTTGCAGCCGAGGAAGATCGAATCGACGTCCACGGCCTGCACCTTCCGGAACATCTCGTAGCTTTCGTCCTCGACCGAGCCGAGCGAGCCGATGCCGGCATTGTTGACCAGCACATTGAGCCCGCCCATCGCGTCATGCGCGGCCTGGGCGACTTCCTGCCAGCGGGCTTCGTCCGTCACGTCCTGCTGGAAGGCGAAGGCGGTCCCTGCCCCGTGGGCGGCGTTGATCGAGGCGGCCACCTTTTCGGCGCCGGCGCCGTTGACGTCCGTCAGGGTGACTTTCGCGCCCTCTTTCGCGAGCATCCGCCCGATCGCTTCGCCGAGGCCCTGCGCGCCGCCGGTGATGAGTGCCATTTTGCCTGAAACGCGGCCCATGCTTTATCCTCCCTGGAATGTGCTTTGGGTCCAACTAGCAGGCGGCTCGCCCGGACGCAAAGACGATACAACGCGAGGGAGTGTGCGCTGAAAGACTGGCTAGCCTTCATGACCCGAAATGACGGGCCCAAGGCGCTGTACCTGGTGCAGGCCTATGCCGCGCTGGTGCTTGGCACGGCGCTGTTCGGAATGATCGCGGTCACGATCTTCTCGGCGCCCGAGGTGCAGGTGGCCGCCAGCGGCGGCGGCGTACCGCAGCCGGCCCGCGCGCCGCCGGTGGTGGCGTTCGTCCTGATCTGGCCGGCGGTGTCCAGCCTGCTGCTGTGGGGCGTGCTGGAGGGGCTGCGCCGGGTGCTGCCGACCTATTGGCACGTGGCGGGTGCTGCGGCGCTGGTGTTCGGGGGCGTGTTCACGATGCTGTCGGACCTGCAGGGCGGGATGATCTTCACCTGGCCGTACTTCATCTACGCGCTCACCTTCCTGGCCTGGCACCTGAGATCCACGCTGGAAGGCCTCGGCATGACCTTCGCGCTGCAGGTGGCGGCGCACCTGACGCTGAGCGTGCTGGTCTTTGCGCCAGTCGACTGAATCGATGAAATTTCATCGACCGGTTTCAACGGGCCCTTACCATGCGCGTGCTACGCGTGCGGGATGCTGCGCCGCCTGATTGCCATCCTGCTGACGGTCTATGCCATCGCCTTTGCATTCGGGGCGCTGACGGCCGTGCGCTGGCCTTCGATCGTTATGGTGATGGGCTGGATCGTCGCCGACGACGTGGCCAATGGAATGAGCGGCGTGAACTGGCGCGAACTCGGCATCGCGCATGGCGCGGCCTACCTGTTCGCCGCGCTCGGCTATTACGCCTCCGGCGCGACGCTGGCGGCCCGCAAGGGTGGCGCGGTCGGCTGGTACCTGTTTGCCCTCGCCTTCTCGATTCCGTCCGTCTTCCTCGTGCATTTTGATCCGCTCTGGTGGCAGGACCCGAGCGCCGGCGAAGGGGCGATGGCCGGCCTGATGGCGGGCGCACTGCTGCTGCTGATCGCGGTGTGGGAACTGCGCAGGCAGCCGCCGGACTTCATCGACGTGGAAATCACGCCCGAGACGATGCAGCGCCCGGACGTCGCCGCCGCCGTCGCCGCCCAGCAGGCGCAGATGATAGCGCCGCTGCTGCCGGTGGCCGAGAAACCGGCCAAGGTGAAGAAGAAACATCCGCCGGTCTTCGTGCCGGACATCATGGTGCAGCGCCAGCGCGCCATGTTCATTGCGCAGGCGCGCCGCAAGAAGGCCGCCAAGGCCGCCGCCCTCGCCCGACGCCGCGGCGAATGGGACGAAGACGAAGAAGACGAAGCGGCCTGAGCGCCGCCGCCTTTGCCGATCCAGTTGCGGGGCGCCCGGCTTCGGCCTACCTCTGGTCCGAACGATGTTCGGGGAGGACACGACCATGATCCGACGACTTGCTGGCGGTGCGCTGGCCCTGATTGCGCTCTGGCTGCTCTGGCAGGGGGTATCCGCTGTCCAGTTGATCGTCAGCCGCGGCAGCCCGCTGGACGATGCGCTGCTGCAGCCGCCGACCAGCCTGTGGCGCATCGTGGCCGCCAGCCTTGCGGCGCTCGGAGGCCTGCTGGCGGCGCTCAACATCAAGGGCGGCGCCTGGTTTGCGGTGCCCGGCGCGATCCTGTTTGCCGCCCTGCCCGGCGCGATGGCCGCGATGGGCACCGATTCGAGCCTCTGGATGGACGAAGTGATCTCGGGCGGCGTGATGCTCGTGCTGGCTGGCGCACTCGCATTTGTGAAGCGCGGCTAGGTCTCAATTCCGGTTTCAGCGGATTGATTTCGAGGCCGGAATCTCTAGGGATGCGCGGCATACCAACCGGCCCTCCGGGCGCCTGCCCGGTCAAAGGAATGTATTCCCATGTCAGAGATTTATGACGTCGTCATCATCGGCGGCGGCCCCGGCGGCTACAATTGCGCGATCCGCGCCGGACAGCTGGGTCTGAAGGTTGCCTGTATCGAGATGCGCGGCACGCTCGGCGGCACCTGCCTGAACGTCGGCTGCATTCCGTCCAAGGCGCTGCTGCACGCCTCCGGTCTCTTCGCGGCGGCGAAGACGGACTTTGCGGGGCTCGGCATCAAGGTCGGCAAGCTGGAACTCGACCTCACCCAGATGATGGCGCAGAAATCGGACGCGGTGGACGGGCTGACGAAGGGCATCGAGTTCCTCTTCAAGAAGAACAAGGTCGA
>JAIXRO010000130.1 GCA_027485145.1 Hyphomonadaceae bacterium
CAGCTGGCCCTTGTCCACGAGGCGGTTCATCGGCTCCTGCTCCCAGACGGTTGCATCGCCATCCACGAGGTCGATCACGCTCGGCTCGCACACGAAGAAGCCGCCATTGATGAGGCCGACATCCACCGCATCCTTTTCACGGAAAGACTGCACCACCGGGGTATCCGGCGACAGGCCCATCACACCGAAACGGCCGGGCGGAGAAACGGCCGTCACCGTCGCCTGGACACCCGCTTTCTTGTGAAACGCCACCAGCGCCGTGATATCCACGTCCGACACGCCATCGCCATAGGTCAGACAGAACGCTTCGTTGCCGATCACGTCGCGCGCGCGCTTCAGGCGGCCGCCGGTCATCGTATCGACGCCGGTATCCAGCACCGTCACCTTCCAAGGCAGCGGCTTGTTCTGAGCCCAAAGGATTTCGCCGTTGGACATGTCGATCGTGAAATCGCCGGTCCGGCGGGTGTAGTTCAGGAAGTAGTCCTTGATGGACTCGACCTTGTAACCGCCCAGCACCACGAAATCCGTGATCCCGTGCGCAGCATACATTTCCATGATGTGATGAAGGATCGGGCGCCCGCCCACTTCAACCATCGGCTTCGGACGCAGCGCGGTCTCTTCGCTGAGACGCGTGCCAAAACCACCTGCAAAGATAACTGCTTTCACCCGGATTCCCCTAGTTGCATGAATCCCGTTCCGGAACGGGATACCCCATTCCTAACGGTCGAACCTTAACGATGGGTCTGCATTGCCTATGCCAGCGCCAGCAACCTGCGCGCGATTTCCTCGATCCGGCCCCAATTGCCGGCGGCAATATCGGCCTGGCTCGCGATCCAGGAACCGCCGATCGCAAACACGTTCGGCAAAGCCAGGTAGGTCTTCACTTCGCTCTCGCTGATCCCCCCGGTCGGCATGAAGCGCAGGTGCGGCAACGGGCCGGCCAGCGCCTTCAACGCCGGCGCGCCGCCCGCAATCGAGGCCGGAAACAGCTTCAGCCGTTCGAAACCCTCTTCATGCCGTGTCATCGCCTCGCTTGCGGTCGCCACGCCCGGGATCATCAGATGCTCGCGCCCCCGAAGCGCCGCCCGCAGGCCGGGTGACATGCCCGGCGAAACCAGGAACTCCGCCCCCGCCGTCACTGCGTCATCGGCGTCCTTGCCGGACAGCACGGTGCCCGCCCCCACGAGCAGTTCCGGCGCCTCCGCCCGCATGACCGAAATGGCTTCCAGCCCCGCCGGCGTGCGCAGCGTCACCTCCGCAATCGTGACCCCCGCCCGCACGAGCGCCCGCGCGAGCGGCGCCGCCTGGCGCGCCGAATCGACAACGATCACGGGCACCACGGGCGCCTTGCGCGCGGCCGCATCGAGTTTGAACAGATTGACGGACATGAGCAGGTCCTAAGCCGGGTAAACGCGTCTGTGCCCGCCAGATCGGGTATGACACGTTTTACTGGCGCGGGTCGCGGCGAAAGACAAGCAACTGCCCACGCCAAAATGCGCCCGGTGTCAGCACCGCCTCAGGCTGCCTCGGCCTTCCGGCTGACGGACAGGTCCAGCACCCCCGGCACATCCCACTGCCCTTCCGGCCGGATGATCTGCAGCGGGTCAGCCCGGATCGTCAGCGCGTCCGGATGCGGCGCGATCGGGATCTCCATCTCGCAATAGTCAAAATCCGAGAACGCAAAATGCGGCCGCCCGGGCACGATCCGGCACCGAAACACCCGGTTCCAGACGGGCCATAGCCGTGTCTGGATCTGCGCCAGCGCCACGCGGTAGCCCTTGCGCGAGATCACTTCGCAGGCTTCCGCCATCAGCACGCGCAGTGCCGGCGTACCCCGGTAAGCCGGCAGGATGGTCGAACGTTCGATCTTCGCGAAACCCGCAAACCATCTCACCCGGCACGTGCCGGCTGGCCGCGTTCCTTCCCGCACCAGGAAATGCGTGCAGGAAAAGTCGTTCCCGTCATATTCCTCTTCGTACGGACAGTCCTGCTCGGCCAGGTACACCGCCGCGCGAAGGGTGATCGCCTGCTGATACTCTTCCAGCGTCCGCGCCGGCCCGGCCGAAAACCGCGCCAGCATCGCCGGTTCCAGAGGCCGCGTCAGCGACAATTCGCCAAAATCCGGCCGCCCGCTCATGCCGCCTGCTCCTGCGCGGCCGGCAAGGGGTCCTGCCCCCAGAGATCCGGCAGACCGCCCTCCACCGGCTGGAACCCGAGCGAGGCCATCGACCGCTTGCCATCTTCCGTCGCCCCGCGCGCAAAGCACGGCACGGGCGCGAAAAACTCCAGCCGCGTAATCCCGGCCGCCATCATCACGCGCCGCCGCGCCTCTTTCGTCGCCCCGGCATAGACGCCGATGTAAACCCCCGCGCAGGCCTCTCCCGCGCAGCAGATGTGGGCGAGCGAAGGCCAGGCCGGCACGAAACTGCCATCACGCACCGCCGCCAGACCCGCCGCGCTCAGCGGCACCGTGATGAAAACTCCGTCGACCGGATCGCCCGTCACCCAGGCCGCCATGCCCGTCAGGCTCTCGATCCAGAGGATCGATGCGGCGGTCGCCATCGCCTGCCCGGTCAGCCGCTCGGCCAGCGCCAGTCCCGCGTCCAGCTCGGCAAAGCTTGCCTTGCGAAACTCGAACTCTCCGGCCCGCCGCGCGAGCCCAGCATAATCGATGAAAACTTCCGACACGAAGCGCCTCCACGAACACGACCGACGCGTGCATTTCGCGAAAACTCTCTCACACGTTTAGATACGCCGCAAGCCGAAACTCGCGGAGAAGTTGTGGCCGTCTAGGCCACCAGCCCCTGCAGCTGCGCCGCGGTTTCCCGCGCCTGTTCGGGCGATCCGAACAGCTGCCGGTTCACGCCGATCCGCTTGAACCAGTAATGCAACCCGACAAGGTCGGTGAACCCCATCCCGCCATGCACTTCGGTCGCCGTACGCGCGATGAAGGTGCCCGCCTCGGCCATGTAGGCCTTCGCAAGGTTCGCCATCACCGGCCCTTCGGCGTCGCCGATATCGAGCGCATGCGCCGCATGCCAGATCAGCGCCCGTCCGGGCTCGAGCTTCGCCGCCATCTCGGCGCACATGTGTTTCACCGCCTGGAACGAGCCGATCACCCGGCCGAACTGCTGGCGCTCCGCCGCATAGGCCACCGCCTTGTCGATCATCGCCTGCGCCGCGCCCAGCGTATCGGCTGCCACCAGCAACCGCGCGATCGCAAGGAACCGGTCATCCGCCTTCGCGCTGGCCAAGACCTTCGCTCCGTCCAGCGTCACGTGATGGAACATCCGTGTCCGGTCGATTGTCTGCATCGGGGCAATTTGGGCCGCACCCGCGTCCACCACGTGCACCCCGCCTTTCGTATCAGCCGCCAGAAGATGCGTGGCGCCGGCTGCGCTGATCGCCAGCAAGGACGTGCCCGTAAGCTTGCCCGCCTTTAGAGCCAGCCCCGCACCATCCCGCCGTGACACCAGTTCCGTCGCCGCCAGCCCGAACTTCGCCTCGCCGCCCAGCAGTCCCGGATGGCCCGCCAGGGCAACCGCCGCCAGCGCACTCGCGAGAAACCGCGACGGCGCCACATGATAGCCAAGAGATTCCTGCACAAGGCACGCGTCCAGCAAGCCGAGGCCAAGTCCACCTGCCGCTTCCGGCACCAGCAAGGACGCGAGGCCAAAGTCATCCAGCGCCGCCTCCAGCATGCGGATGGCATCGCTGTCGCCCACCGCAATCTTGCGAACCTGATCAAGCGAGGCCGCGCCGGCCAGCACGCCTTTGAGGCTGTCCTGCAGCATCCGCTGGTCTTCGGAGAGTGCAAATTCCATCGGTGTTATGCCTTCGCCAGTTTCGGCTCACGCGGCATGTTCAGCCCGCGTTCTGCAATAATGTTCTTCTGGATCTGCGCCGTCCCGCCGCCGATGATCAGCCCGAGGTCATACATGTAGCGCCACTGCCAGCTACCGTCCGCCCGCAGATGATCGCCGTCCTCGTACAGGATGCCCAGTTCGCCCAGCGCATCGATCGCGAGGCGCGCAATCTCGTGGTTCAGGTCGCAGCCATTCAGCTTGACGATCAGTCCCGCGATTCCCGCCTGCTCGCCCTTCAGTCGGCTCGTCGTGATGCGCAGTCCGTTAGCCTGCATTGCATAGACCTCCGCCTGCAAGCGCATCAGCCGGTCGCGCAGCAGCGGATTGGCGATCAATGGCTGACCGTTCACGCTTTCCGTCTTCATCAGCGTCACAAGTTCCAGGAACCGCGCCTTCGTCGCGTTCGGATCGCCCAGCATCCCGCGCTCATGCGTCAGCGTCGCGTTCGCCACCTGCCAGCCCTTGTTCGGCTGATAGATCACCCCGCTCTTCGGTACACGGACATTCGTGAAGAACACTTCGTTGAAGTTCGCCGATCCGGTCATATCGACCAAGGGGCGCACTTCGATTCCGGGCGTCGACATCGGGAACGTGATATACGTGATGCCTTCGTGCTTCTTCGCGGCCGGGTCCGTGCGCACGAGGCAGAAGATCATGTCCGCCTGCTTCGCGGTCGAGGTCCAGATCTTCGAGCCGTTGATGACGTAATGATCGCCGTCCTCGACCGCAGAAGTCCGCAACGCCGCAAGGTCCGATCCCGCGCCCGGCTCGGAATAGCCCTGGCACCAGATCATCTCGCCTTCGATGGTCGGGCGGATATAGGCCTGCTTCTGCGCCTCGGTGCCGAGTTCCAGCAGCGTCGGCACCAGCATCGAGATACCCTGCCCCTGCATCGGCCCTGGCACGCGGCTGCGCGCAAATTCCTCGGCGATGATGCGCGCCTTGAGAATGTCCGCCTCGCCGCCATATCCGCCATAAGCCTTGGGGATCGTCCGCGCGGCCAGGCCGTGCTCGATCAGCAGCTTCTGCCAGGCAATGCGCCTCGCATTCTTGTAGCCCTTGTCCTCGGACGTGGGGGCCAGATGGCGGTTTTTCGTCAGCGTCTCGGAGACGTCCGCACGAAAGGCTTCGTATTCGGGATCAAGATCGAGTTTCATGGCGCCATCTCAAACCCCTGACCCGGCGTCCGGCAAGAGGGGCGCTTGCGCGACGTTGCGTAAGGCCTCTTAGCTCTCCCTCAAGAAACCCCTGAGGAGGAACACCCCATGCCCGTCGAGTACGTCAAAAAAGGTAACGTCGCGATCATCACGATGAACCGTCCGGAAGCCCGCAACGCCATCAATGGCGAGATGGCCGCCACGATGGAAGCCGCGCTCGACCAGATGGAATCGGACCCCGAAGTCTGGGTCGGCATCCTCACCGCCGTCGGCAAGGCGTTCTGCGCGGGCGCGGACCTGAAAGAAATCTCCGCCGGCAATGGCGGCGCCCTCTCCACCAAGAAGGGCGGTTTCGCCGGCATCGCACGCCGCGAGCGGACCAAGCCCCTCATCGCCGCCATCACTGGATCTGCCCTCGCCGGCGGCACCGAAGTCGCCCTCTCCTGCGACATGATCATCGCGGCCGACGACACGAATTTCGGCTTGCCGGAAGTGAAGCGCTCCCTCGTCGCCGGCGCCGGCGGCTTGTTCCGCCTGCCGCGCGTGATCGGCAAGGCGGTCGCCCTGGAAGTGATCCTCACCGGCGACCCGCTCTCCTCGCAGCGCGCCTATGAACTCGGCATGGTCAACAAGATTGTCCCCGAAGCCCAGGTGATGGACGAAGCCCTCAAGCTCGCCGCCCGCATCACCGCCAACGCCCCCCTCGCCGTCGCCGCCAGCCGCGCCGTCGCCATCGAGGCGACCACCAAGACGGATGACGAACTCTGGAAAGCTTCCGGCACCGCCTTCGCCAGCATCGTCGGCACCGAAGATTTCCGCGAAGGCCCCAAAGCCTTCATCGAGAAACGCGCCCCGGTGTGGAAGGGGAAGTAGGCTCAGCGATCCGTTCGAAGGTTCGCTGACCCATCGCTCCGTGTCATCACGGCGAAAGCCGGGACCCAGTGAGGCTGCCTGGCCGCTATGCCATAAATCTGGGTCCCGGCTTTCGCCGGGTTGACACGAAACGGGGGCAGAGCAGCCTGTTAAACCCCGTAGAAATGCGAAATCGCCAAACAGCTCACGAACCCGATGATGAAGTTCATCGGCACGCCGATCTTGAGGAAGTCCGAGAACCGGTACCCGCCCGCGGCATAGACCAGCGTGTTCGTCTGGTAGCCCACGGGCGAGGCAAAACTCGCGCTCGCGCCAAACATCACCGCGACCACCAGCGCCCGCGGGTCCACGCCGATTACCGCCGCAAGCGAAATCACGATCGGCGTCACCACGACCGCGACGGCGGCATTGGTGACGATCTCTGTCAGCAGCGACGTCAGGGCATAAACCGCGACCAGCGCCCAGAAGGGTGACAGCTGGGTGAACACCGGCACCGCCGCTTTCACGATCAGGTCCACCGCGCCGGACGACTGCAACGCTGATCCGACCACCAGCATGGCGATCACCAGCCCGAGCACGCTGGGATCCAGAGCCCGCCAGGCATCCTCCATCGTCAGGCAGCCGAGCACGAGCATCGCGCCGAGCCCGATGATCGCCGCCACCGGCAACGACACGAGCCCCGAGGCCGCCGCCGCAATCACCAGCGCAATGATTGCAATCGCAAAACCCGCGCTCTGGCGCCGGAACGACTGCTCGTTCAGTTCACGGCTGATAATCAGGTTCGACGATGCCGCAAGCGCGTCGATGGCCGCCGCCTGCCCCTCCAGCAGCAGGTGATCGCCCGCGCGCAGTCGCGTCGAGGCGAGCTCTGGCCCCGGCGGATTGCCATGCCGGGCAATCGCTCGCAGACGGATCGGACGCATGGACAGGTAACTCAGCTGGTCAGCCCGCCGTCCGATGTTGGGGTCATTTGCAGACAGGATCGCCTGCACCCGGATCAATGTGTCATTGCTGGGGGGCTGGCGCCGCGTAAGGCCTGTGGAAAACTTGCCCTGCTCGATCAGGGTCAGCAGTTCCGGCATCGTCATACGCGCTGACAGCTTTTCACCGGGCGAGATAGTCACGGCTGTATCCACCGTCTCGGCAGCGGGCGCCGTTCGCGTGTGATTGACGACCGAAATCCCTCGTGCGAGCGCGACGCCCGCCTCGGCGGTGGCCGGCAGCGTCAAATCCGTCAGAAACAATAACGGCTTCTCCGCCTTGAGGTCGGGATCGCCGCCCTTCGGCAGCAGGAAGTAGGCCAGCACGGCCATGGCGGGCACCCCGGCAAACACCAACGCGAGCCCGACCCCCGATATTTCGAAAATGCTGAACGGCTCCATCCCGGACCGCACCGCAACGCCGGCCACGATGAGGTTCGTCGAGGTGCCGATCAGCGTCAGCGTGCCGCCCATGATCGAGATATAGGACAGCGGGATCAGCAATCGCCGTTTCGACACGCCGAGTGTCTCGCTAAGCGCGATCACCACCGGGATCAGGACAAGGACCACTGCGGTATTGTTGATGAACGCTGACGCCAGCAACACCATCACCACCATGATCGCCAGCGAGATCCAGTTCCCGTTCTTCGCCGAGCTGATCACGAGGTGCGCCATCTGGTCGAGCACACCCGTGCGCTGCAAGGCCGCCGTCAGCATGAACAGCGCCGCAATCGAAATCGGCGCGGAGTTCGAGAACGCGAGCAGCGCGTCTTCCTCCGGGATCAGGCCGAACGCAAAGCACGCGGCTGCCGCCACGACCGCCGTCGTCACCGGCGGCACGCGCTCCAGCGCAAACGAGATCACCATCCCGCCCAGGATCACCAGCGCGATGATGGCATCATGCGCGGCGACCCAGCTTACGATCCCGTCCAGCATGGCGTGTCATCCCTGAAAGCTGAGGCGCGGCGGCGTTACCGGGCAACCTACGACGGCCAAACGCCGTGAGTCTAATGCCCCATCCCCCACTTGGTTCCCTGGAGGCTCAGTCTTCGCGTTTCACCCGCGCCTTGCCGCGCCCCAGTGACAGCGCCTTGATCGCGCCCCGGAAGGTCTGCACTTCCTGCTGCGTCCACTGTGCGCGGATCAGCGCGTTGCGCAGGTTGTTGATCATCACCGGCGTCTTTTCCGGCGGATAAAAATAGCCCGCGCGCTCCAGTTCGCTCTCGAAATGCTCGAACAGGCCGATCACCTCCTCGCGGCTCGCCGGCGCGCCGACGCCTTCGTCCTTGCCCGCAAACCGCCCGCCCAGCCCCTCGCCTGCGCCCCACTGATGGCAGAAGACGCCCACGGCCTGCGCGAGGTTCAGCGACGCAAAGCCCGCGTTCACCGGATAGGTCAGGATCGCGTCGCACAGCGCCACCGCCTCGTTTGGCAGGCCGGATTTCTCGCCCCCGAACAGCACGCCGCACCGCCCGGCATGAGCCCGCAGCGCCTCGACGGCGCCCACCGCATCCATCACCGGCTTCTCCATGCCTCGCGGCCGCGCTGTCGTCGCCACGGCAAAGGTCAGGTCCGCCATCGCCGCCTCCAGCGTCTCGAACACACTGACTTCAACGCCTGATGCCAGCGCGCCCGCCGACATAGCCTCCGCCGACGCGCTTGGCCACCCATCCCGGGGCGAGACCAGCCGCAGGTCTGTCAGCCCGAAATTCAGCATCACCCGCGCCGCCGCGCCGATATTCTCGCCGAGTTGAGGCGTATGCAGCAGGATGGCAGGCGCTTGCATCATGGCTGCGCCGCCGGCCCCCGATGGGCTTCCCAAAACGTCACAACCGCATCGGCCAGTGCATCAAAGTTCACCCCACTGGTGCCCGGCGCAATGGCATAGAGCGGCATGTTGAACCGCCGGTTGAGCCGTGCCGCCCGGCTCGGCGGATCCGGCACGTGCGGTTTTGTCTCGAACATCAGCCAGGCACTGATTCCCGCGCGGCCGAACGAAATTTGATCGATATCGGACCAGGCCAGACGCCATTTGGCGCCCGAGCGGCTCTCGATCCCTGTCTCGTCCAGAATGTACATCGCCCCGCCCTTGAACATCTGACGCCCGGCAAACACCAGAACGACGAGGCCAAACGGCGCCGCCAGCGCCCCGAGCAGCAGCTTGATCGAGAAACCTGACTCCAGCATCCGCAGGGGCATGACCGTGCCCATCACGAGAAACGCCAGCCCGCCAAAGGCGAAGATTCCTGCGCGCAAGCGTGACGGCGCCACCATGATCCGCCCGTCCGCCTGCTTGCGCGGCAGGCTCGCCGGCAACAGCTCCAGCAGCCCGATCAGACCAACCGCCGCAAAGAACAGCGTGCACACGCCCGCCATCAGCAGGTCGTCCTCGGTTTCGGCGTTGAACAGAAGGAAAATGCCCATCGCCACGAAGCTGAAACCGATCAGCGTCACGGCAAGGTTTTTCAGGCGGTTCATGCGGGCACTCTCCGGGCCGGTGTCTGGGTGGGGCGCCGTTCTGCCCGCTGGGGGCCAACGCCCTTTTTGACGCCGGAACGCATTCTGCTATAGCGCGCTCCAAACGGTGAAACGCAAGGATTCCAGAATATGTCGAAGATCAAGGTCAAAAACCCGGTTGTGGATATGGACGGGGACGAAATGACCCGGATCATCTGGCAGATCATCAAGGACAAGCTGATCTTTCCCTATCTCGACATCGACCTGAAATACTTCGATCTCGGCATCCAGAAACGCGACGAGACCGACGACCAGATCACCATCGACGCGGCCGAGGCCACCAAGAAATATGGCGTCGCCGTCAAATGCGCGACCATCACGCCGGACGAGCAGCGCGTCGAGGAATTCGGCCTCAAGAAAATGTGGAAGTCGCCCACCGGCACCATCCGCAACATTCTCGGCGGCGTGATCTTCCGCGAGCCGATCGTCATCTCCAACGTGCCGCGCCTCGTGCCCGGCTGGACGAAGCCCGTGATCATCGGCCGCCACGCTTTCGCCGACCAGTACAAGGCGACCGACTTCCTCGTACCGGGCAAGGGCAAGCTGACGATGAAATGGACCGGCGAAAACGGCCAGGTCATTGAAAAGGAAGTGTTCGACTATCCGGATGCCGGCGTTGCGATGGGTATGTACAACCTCGACGAGTCGATCCGCGACTTCGCCCGCGCCTGTCTCAACTACGGCTTGCAGCGCAAATGGCCGGTCTACCTCTCCACCAAGAACACCATCCTGAAAGCCTATGACGGCCGCTTCAAGGACATCTTCCAGGAAATCTACGATGCCGAATTCAAGGCAAAATATGCCGAGTTCAAAGGCACCTACGAACACCGCCTGATCGACGACATGGTCGCCTCGGCCATGAAATGGTCCGGCGGCTATATCTGGGCGTGCAAGAACTATGACGGCGACGTGCAGTCCGACCTCGTCGCGCAGGGCTATGGCTCCCTCGGCCTGATGACGTCCGTGCTGCTCACCCCGGATGGCAACACGGTCGAAGCCGAAGCCGCCCACGGCACGGTCACCCGCCACTACCGCAACCACCAGAAGGGCGAAGCGACCTCCACCAACTCCGTCGCTTCGATCTTCGCCTGGACGCAGGGTCTCGACCACCGCGGCCGCATGGACGACACGCCCGACGTGCGCAAGTTCGCCCAGACGCTCGAGCGCGTCGTCGTCGAGACCATCGAAAAGGGATTCATGACCAAGGACCTCGCCCTCCTCGTCGGCCCGGATCAGGGCTACCTGACGACCGAAGGCTTCATCGAGAAGGTCGCCCGCAACTTCGAAGACGCGATGGCGAAAAGCTGAAGCGGCAGCGGATTTATTCACGCCAAAGGCCCCACCCTTACCCTCCCCGCAGGGCGGGGAGGGGATACCCTCTCATGTCTTTGCAAGCCGCACTCTCCCAAAACGCAACCTGTCCCCTCCCCGCTTGCGGGGAGGGCTAGGGTGGGGCCGAGTGCCATGACAGTCGTCAAAGCTCCCCTGTCTCAATTCACCCTGCCCGCCGCCCTCGTCGCGGCCACCACCGCCATCGCCTACGCCGCCTGGTCCACCGGCACGGCCAGCGCCCTTGAAGCCGGCGCCTTCGTCACGGGCGCCATCTGCGTCTGGCTTGTCGTGCGCCAGAGCGTCTGGAACTTCCCCCTCGGCCTCCTCAATGTCGCCGCCTATGCCTGGATCTTCTACGAATACCGTCTGTATGCGGACTCCGGCCTTCAGGTGGTCTATTTCGGCCTCAACCTCGCGGGATGGTACCTCTGGCTGTTCGGGGGCGAGAACCGCACCGAGCTGCAGGTGCAGCGCACATCCATCCGCGAACTCGCCCTGATTGCCGTCTTCATCGCGGCGGCCACGGCCTTCCTCTGGTGGCTCCTCGGCAAGCTCGGCGGCGCCGCAAAATTCTGGGATGCCCTCACCACCTCCATCAGCCTCTCGGCCCAGTGGCTGCAGAGCCGCAAGAAGCTCGAATGCTGGCACCTCTGGATTCTGGCTGACCTGATCTATGTTCCGCTCTACATCTCGCGCGGTCTCAACCTCACCGCGCTCCTGTACGCCGTCTTCCTCGCCCTCGCCGTCATGGGCCTTCTCGCCTGGCAGAAATCATTGACATCATGGCCCGCACCCACCCCTTCCGCATCGTCCTGATCGGCGCCGAATCCACCGGAAAAACAACGCTCTGCGAAGCGCTCTCGGCGCATTTCGAAACCGTCTGGGTGCCCGAATACGGCCGCGAGCATTGGGAGAAGAAGATTGCCGGACAGGACGTGCACGGAGAAATCCCGGCATGGACGGACGACGAGTTTGTCCACATCGCCGAAGTGCAGCAGAGCCGCGAGAATGAGGCCGCCGCGCGCGCAAACCGCGTGCTCATCTGCGACACCAACGCCTTCGCCACCGCGACCTGGTTCGAACGCTACGCTGGCCGGCGCCACCCCGACGTCGACGCCATCGGCGCGCGTGACATCGTGGACCTCTACCTCATTCCGTCCCCGGACGTTCCCTTTGTCCAGGACGGCGTACGCGACGGCGAGAAGATTCGCGGCTGGATGCACGCCCGCTTCCTCGAGCTGATCCGCGCGAAGGGCACGCCCCACATTCTGATCACCGGGGCGTACGAAACGCGCCTTCCGCAGGCCATCGCCGCCATCAACACGCTGCTCGCCCTCGCGCCAAAACCATCTACGCCTGCGCCCTTTACCATCCGGCGCGCCACACAATCCGATGCCGAACGCCTCGGCCATATCGGCGTCGCCACCTTCGTTGAAACCTATGGCGACCTGATCGACGGTGCGAACCTGTCCGCACACTGCACAAACCAGCACGCACGCAGTGTGTATGAAACCTATCTCGCCGACCCCTCGGCTGCCCTCTGGCTCGCCGAGCACGCCGAAACAGGCGCGCCGATCGGCTACGCGCTCAATTGCGCGCCCGACCTGCCGATCCCTCTGGAAGCGGGCGACCGCGAGCTGAAGCGCATCTACGCCCTGTCGCGCTATCATGGCTCAGGCCCGGGCCGCGCGCTCATGGAGGCTGCCATTGCGGAAGCCCGCGAGCGCGGCGCGCCTCGCCTCCTCCTCGGCACCTACCAGGACAATGCGCGCGCCATCGCCTTCTACACCCGCCACGGCTTCGCGCTGGCGGGCACCCGCCAGTTCCGCGTCGGCGAGCGCATCTTCGATGACATCGTGATGGCGAAGCGGCTCTGACGGCCGCACCCTAGCCTTCCCCGTTCCGGGGTGGGGACAACTCGGCGTTTGTGGAAAACGAATTCTGCAAAACAGCGCAACAGGTCCCCTCCTCGCGCGAAGCGTGGGGAGGGTTAGGGTGGGGCCTTCTGAGAAGTTTAGGCCTTTAAACCTTCCGCGCGCTCCGCACATAGCGCACCATTCCGTCCGTGGACGTCATGACCAGCGTATGCGTATGCACACGGCCATCCCTGTGCGCGACGCCCGAAAGCATCGTCCCATTGGTCACGCCGGTCGCGCAGAACACGGTGTCGCCCGAGGCGAGTTCGTGCAGCGAATAGGTCTTGCCGAAATCGGTGATGCCGGTGCGCGCGGCGCGCTTCTTCTCGTCCTCATTGCGGAACACGAGACGTCCGAACATCTGTCCGCCCACGCACTTCAGCGCCGCGGCTGCCAGCACGCCTTCCGGCGCGCCGCCCTGGCCGACATACATGTCGATGCCGGTTGCCGCGTCCGTCGTTGCGATCACGCCGGCCACATCGCCGTCCGAGATCAGCGAAATGCGCGCGCCGGCCGAGCGCAGGGAATCGATAATGTCCTGGTGGCGCGGCCGGTCCAGCACGCACACGGTCATGTCTTCCACCTTGCGCTTTGCCGCCTTCGCCAGCGCCTTGATATTATCTGCAGGCGTCTCATCGAGGCTGACGAGGCCTTCCGGGAAACCCGGGCCAATCGCGATCTTGTCCATATAGGTGTCCGGCGCATAGAGCAGCCCGCCGCGCGGCGCGATCGCCAGCACGGCCAGGGCGTTCGCCATCGCCTTCGCGGTCAGCGTCGTCCCTTCCAGCGGGTCCAGTGCGATGTCGATTTCGGGGCCGGTGCCGGTGCCGACTTCCTCGCCGATATACAGCATCGGCGCTTCATCGCGCTCGCCCTCGCCGATCACGACACGGCCCTTGAAATCCACTGCGTTGAAGGCCGAGCGCATCGCGTCCACGGCGGCGGCATCGGCTTTCTTCTCATCGCCGCGGCCCACTTCCTTCGAGGCAGCAATGGCGGCAAGTTCGGTGACACGGACCATAGCGTCCGCAAGACCGGGCGTCAGTACCTTGTTTTTCATTTATTTTTCTCCAAGGGCGATAATTCGGGACAGTTAACGGCAGTTAGAAGCAATTAGCTTGCCGCTTCAATGCGAATGAGGCGCGGATCTTCGACAGACACGGACAATCCGGCGATCCGGTTAACGGCCGCTTCCATCTGCGCGCGCGGGCACCGGTGCGTGACGACGGCCACAGGGCTCGCCCCGCTCTCGTCGGCGGAGTCCTGCAGCAACTTGTCGACGGAGACGCCTTCCTCGGCCAGCGCTTCGGTCAGCGCGGCGAGCGTGCCCGGCTTGTCGGCCAGCCGTACACGGAGGAAGAAGGGCGCAACCTCGGAGGCATCGCCCGTCACGAAGGGCTGCGCCACATGGTGCTGCGCGCGGCCGAAGGCATTGCGGATGGCCGGCCGGAACAGCTTCGCCACGTCGCCCATCACGGCGCTCGCGGTCGGGCCGGAGCCGGCCCCGGGCCCCGTCAGCACGACCGCGCCGAGCGGATCACCTTCGATGCGCACCGCGTTCAGCGAGCCATCGACCCGCGCCAGCGCATGCGCATGCGGCAGCGCCATCGGCTCGACCCGGCAGACCACACCCGTCTTCGTCAGCACGCCCTCGGCAATCAGCTTGATCCGGAAACCGAGACGATCGGCAAGGCGCAGGTCCAGCAGGCCGATCTCCTCGATCCCGCGCACCGCCACTTTCGAGAAATCGAGATCGGCCGAGAACGCAATCGCCGACAGGATCGCCGCCTTGTGCGCGGCGTCCATGCCGGACACGTCGAGCGCGGGATCTGCTTCGGCATAGCCGCGCTTCTGCGCTTCGGCGAGCACTTCCTCATAGGAGCGCCCGGTCTCCAGCATCGTGCTTGTGATGAAATTGCACGTGCCGTTCAGGATACCGGACACGCGCTTGAGTTCCGTGCCCACAAGGCTGTCGCGCAGTACACGGACGACCGGAATGCCGCCCGCCACCGCCGCTTCGAACAGCAGGTCCACATGCTTTTCTGCCGCCAGAGCCGCCAGCGCGATGCCATGCTTGGCGATCAGCGCCTTGTTGGCGGTCACCACATGCTTGCCGGCCTTCAGCGCCGACTCGACCGCGAACTTCGCCGGGCCATCCGAGCCGCCGATCAGCTCCACGAACACGTCCACGCCAGGGTCTTCCGCCAGCGTCGCGGCGTCATCGAACCAGGCATAGCCATCGGTGTTGACGGGACGGTTGCGGCTCTGCGAGCGGGCGCTCACACCCGCAATCTCGACCTGCCCGGGCAGCCGCAACCGGTCCTGCCGCTGCACCAGCTCGATCAGCCCGGCGCCGACATGGCCGAGCCCTGCAATCCCAATTCTCAACGGCCCCATCGGGGGTCCCCTTACGCAACGATCCCGGGCGGGGAATAGCCGGTTTGGCTCCTGGGCGGAAGCCCTGAAGGGCGGGTTGGATCGCCGCGTTTCCGCCATGACTCAAGCCCCCCTCGCCCCCGAAGGGAAAGGGGTTCAAGGAAGGACTACTCCGCCGGCACCGGCTTGATCTCTTTCACGCCGTGCGTCGCGAGGAATTTGCGGATGTTGCGGCCGGCCTGGCGGATGCGCTGCTCGTTCTCCACCAGCGCGATGCGGACATATTCGTCGCCGTGCTCGCCGAAGCCCGCGCCCGGCGCCACCGCCACATGCGCCTCGTTGATCAGCTGGATCGAGAATTCGAGGCTGCCCATGTGCCGCAGCTTTTCCGGAATCTGCGCCCAGGCGAACATCGACGCCTTCGGGCTCGGGATCGGCCAGCCCGCTTTCGTGAAGCTGTCCACCAGCGCATCGCGCCGTGTACGGTAGATCTGGCGCACTTCGTCCACGCAGTCCTGCGGTCCGTCGAGCGCCGCCACAGCCGCCACCTGGATCGGCGTGTACGCGCCATAGTCGAGATACGACTTCACGCGCGCCAGCGCTGCGATCAGCTTCTCGTTGCCCGCCACGAACCCGACGCGCCAGCCAGCCATCGAATACGTCTTCGACATCGTCGTGAATTCAACCGCGATATCCTTCGCGCCGTCCACCTGCAGGATCGAGGGGGTCGGCTCCTCGAAATAGATCTCGTTGTACGCGAGGTCCGACAGGATCCAGAGGTCGTGCTTCTTCGCGAACTTCACGGCTTCCTTGTAGAAGTCGAGATCGCACACAGCCGCCGTCGGGTTCGACGGGAAGCACAGCACCATCGCCGTCGGCGGCGGCACGGAATACTTCACCGCCCGGCCAAGGTTCGACAGGTACTGCTCCGGCGTATGCGCCGGCACGCCGCGGATCGAGGCGCCCGCGATGATGAAGCCGAAATGGTGCAGTGGATAGGACGGATCCGGCGCCAGGATCACATCGCCCGGCGCGCTGATCGCCTGCGCGAGGTTGGCAAAGCCTTCCTTCGAGCCGAGCGTGACAATCACTTCCCGGTCCTTGTCCAGGCTCACGCCAAACCGCCGCTTGTAATAATCCGTCAGCGCACGGCGCAGTCCAGGGATGCCGCGCGAGGCGGAATATCCGTTCACGTCCGGTTTGCGCGCGGTCTCGACCAGCTTGTCCACGATATGCTTCGGCGTCGGCAGGTCCGGATTGCCCATGCCAAGGTCGATAATGTCGGCGCCCCGCGCGCGCAGCGCGGCTTTCGTACGGTTAACCTGTTCGAACACGTACGGCGGCAGGCGCCGGATCTTGTGAAAATCGGTGCTGATCATTGTTGCACGACGCCTTCCGTCACACGCGGCACGTTAAAGCTTTCCCGGATCGCCGCAATTTCGGTCGCTGTGAAAAATCCGCCATCTGGCAATCCCGGCTCGAACTCGGCCCGGATTTCGGCGAGCACCTTGGCAATCTCGCCGGCCTCTGCGAGCGGCGCCTGCGCCCGCTCATCTGCTGCAAACGCGGCCTGGATCACGGCAATCTCCGCGCCCGACACCGCCAGCGCCTCGCCCGGCTTCCAGTCCTCATCGACTTCCGGGATCTCGTGGATCTTGGGATAGCCCTCGCCGCGGATTTCCACCCGGCGCTCGGCATACCAGTCCGGCGCTTCGTTAATGGCTGCGCGCGCCTTCGAAAACGACGACGTACAGCCCGAGGCCAGTAGAAGCGGCACGCCGCACAGGAGAATCGCCGTGTTTTTCATGGTTAATCTCATTAAATGACAAACATTGTGGTGCATAGATGAGCGCGAAAAACAGGGCAAAACTAGGACCTATGAGCAGCGCGGCCCCTCCAACCACCGGAACCGAGCCCCTGGCAGCGCTGATGGCGTCGCAGGACCCCATGCGCTGGCAGCTGCTGATGACCACGCTGGCCCTCGCCAATACCGAGTCCCAGGCCCTGATGACCGAGGTCATGACCGGCTCCGGCCCCCTCGCCACCGTGACCAAAGGCGACCCGATGGGCGCCGCCGACGCCTTCCGCAATGTCGGCATGAACCTCGCGATGAACCCCGCCGCCCTGATGCAGGCGAATTTCGAGCTGATGCAGGGCTGGATGAGCCTCTGGCAGGAGATGGTCACCGAGACCCTTTCGCAGGAGTCGCCCAAGGAGAAGGACAAGCGCTTCTCCGATCCCGAATGGCAGACGAACCCGGCCTTCAAGTTCATTCGCAAGGCCTATGACGTGAACTCCCGCTGGATGAACAGCCTCGCCGACCGCGCCTCGGGCATGGATCCGGCCGTGCAGCTGCGCGCGCGCTTCTTCATGCAGATGCTCACCGAGAGCCTCTCGCCCACCAACTTCCCCCGCACGAACCCGCAGGCCCTGCGCACCTTCATCGAGAGCGGCGGCGAAAGCGTGCTCGCCGGCCTGCGTATGGCGCGCGACGACGTGCGCAAGGGCGGCGGCAAGCTCTACATCACACAGACGGACGAGACCCCGTTCGAAGTTGGCGTGAACGTCGCCACCGCTCCCGGCGAAGTCGTGTTCCGCAACGACCTGATCGAACTCATCCAGTACGCGCCGACGCAGGCCCAGGCCTATTCGAAGCCGCTGGTGATCTTCCCGCCCTGGATCAACAAGTTCTACGTGCTCGACCTGCGCGAAGAGAACTCGATGATCCGCTGGCTGGTTGATCGGGGCCTGACGGTATTCGTCGTCTCCTGGCGCTCGGCCGACAAGGTGACGATGAATTACGACTGGGACGACTACGTGAAGAAGGGCATCTACGCTGCCGTCGAAGGCGCGCTGCAGGCCTCGGGCGCCAAGCAGGTCAACTGCGTCGGCTATTGCATCGGCGGCACGCTGCTCACCTCTGCCCTCGCCCACATGTCCACCACCGGCTATGACAAGATCGCTTCCGCCACCTTCTTCGCCTCGCAATCGGATTTCGAACTCGCCGGCGACCTCAAGGTGTTCACCGATGGTCCGGGCCGGGACTATGTCTACGGCCTGATCGACGAGCATGGCGGCGTCATGCCCGGCAAGGACATGTACGAGACCTTCAACTGGCTGCGCCCGATTGACCTCGTCTGGCGCTATGTTGTCGACACCTACATGCTGGGCAAGCCGCCCCGCCCGTTCGACCTGCTCTACTGGAACGCCGACCAGACCAACATCCCTGGTCCCGTTCACCGGCGCTATCTCAAGGAATGCTACTCCGAGAACCGCCTCGCCAAGGGCGAATACACCGTGCTCGGACAAAAGGTGGACATGGGGAACATCAAGATCCCCGTGATGCTGCAGGCCTCGAAAGACGATCACATCGTCCCGTACGAGAGCGTGTTCCGCACGGCAAAACTCTACGGCGGCGATGCCACGTTCGTCCTCTCCGGCTCCGGCCATATTGCCGGCGTCGTGAACCATCCGGACTCGAAGAAATACCAGCATTGGGTCAATCCCGGCAAACTGGGCGAGACGGCCAATGACTGGCTGACCACGTCCACCGAAATCCCCGGCAGCTGGTGGCCGACCTGGTGGGACTGGCTGCGCCCCAAATCGGGCCGCAAGGTCACCGCCCCGCAACCGAAAGACATGGGCCTCGGCGCCGCCCCCGGCACCTATGCCCGCGTCCGCCTCGCCGACATCCCGCTCCCGCCGCGCTAACGCGCCCAAAGCATGCCGCAGAAAAAGACCGGCGCTTTCGCACCGGCCTTTCCGCTCTCAAAACTGGCGTTGGTGCGCCTCAGAGCCAATACGGCTCGGCCTTGTAATGCGTGTAAACGGCCGCGTCATAGTCCGGGTCGCCCAACTGGCTGTACTGGTCCGGATCGAGCGACGGGGCTGCCTTGAGTTCTTCCTTCGACAAGGGAATGACGTATCCGTCCTTGGACGTATCATAGGTCATCGACGCCCACGGCACCGGATGGCGCTTCTCGCCAAGCCCGAGGAAGCCGCCAAACGCCATGACAGCATAGGCGACATGGCCTTTCTGCTTGTCGATCATCACGCAGTCGATGGACCCGAGACGCTCGCCTTGCACATTGAAAACGGCGGTGCCTTCGACCTGGTTGGAGTTGATCAAGGCGCGGGTATATCTGTCAGTTGCAAGGGTCATGTTTTCTCCGTTTCATTCTTGGGAAGTGTCCACCCTCTTTCCAAACGCGCGTGCGCCCGAAACGTTCCAGCCCCGGAAACGGGCGCCGGAATCAAGAAAAAGGCCGGCGCTTGCGCACCGGCCCCTTCCCTTGTCAGTCTGCGATTGTCGCGCTTCAGAGCCAGTAAGGATTGGCTTTGTAGTGTGAATAGACCGACTCGTCATACTTGCGGTCGCCCAGCTGGCGGTAGTCGCCCGCATTCAGGTTCGGCGCCGCCTTCAGCTCATCCTTGGACAGACGAACGACATAGGCATCCTTCGCCGTGTCATAGCTGAGCGATTGCCACGGCAATGGATGCCGCTTCTCGCCCATGCCCAGAACACCGCCGAACGACATCACGGCATACGCCACGTTGCCCTTCTGCTTGTCGATCATCACGCAGTCGATGGATCCGAGCTTCTCGCCTTGCGTGTTGAACACGTCAGTGCCCTGAACTTCGCCCGAGCTGACCAGCCGGCGCGTTTCGGTCTTGATCGTTGTCATGATTGTCTCCGTCTTTGGTTAGGATTGCTCCCCAAGCCGTAGACAAAGGCTACACTGCCCCGCCGTGCGAGGCCCGTGAACATGCCGTTAGATGGATGAATTCTGTGTCACGCGGGGGCCCTCACCTCCCGCCGCCTCCGGCGGCGGGCCCCTCCTCTCCCAGAGGGAGAGGGATTAGTGGCGGTCCCCAACCCCTCTCCCGCTTGCGGGAGAGGAGGGACCCATTGCGAAGCAATGGGAGGTGAGGGCTCTTTCTATTGTGAGAGCCCTGCACCTTCATCGAGCCCCAGCGCGATATTGAGGTTCTGGACCGCCGCGCCGGAAGCGCCCTTGCCGAGATTGTCGAGCCGCGCCACCAGCCGCGCCTGTTCGTCGCTGCCGAAGACATAAAGCTCCAGCCGGTTTGTATCGTTGCATCCTTCGGCGCCAAGCGTCTTGATCGCATCACCCTCCGTGAGCGGAACAACCTTGACGAACCGTTCGTCCGCATACGTCCCCGCCAGCACCTTGTGCAGATCCTTGCGCTTCGGCTTTTTCGGCAGCGCCCAGAGCGGCAGCGGCACTTCGATGATCATGCCTTGCGCGAACCGGCCCACCGCCGGCATGAACATCGGCGTATGCGCCAGCGCCGCATGCTTCTTCATCTCGGGCGGATGCTTGTGCGCCTGGCCCAGAGCATAGATGCGGTAATTGTCCTCGGTCTCGCGCGTTTCGAACTCGGCGATCATCGGTTTGCCGCCGCCGGAATATCCCGACACGGCATTCACCGTCACCGGCCAGTCCGCCGGCAGCAGGCCCGACACGACCAGCGGGCGTACCAGCGCGATGAACCCCGTCGGATAGCATCCGGGGTTCGAAATCCGCGCGGACGCCGCGATCGCCGCGCGCTGCCCCTTGTCCATCTCCGGAAACCCGTACACCCAGCCCGGCGATGTGCGATGCGCCGTGGACGCATCAATGATCACGGTGTTCGGATTCTCGACGAGGCTCACCGCGAGGCGCGCCGCATCATCCGGCAGGCAGAGGATCACCGCGTCCGCCTTCTTCATGATCGCCGCGCGCGCGTCCGCGTCCTTGCGCTTCGCCTCGTCGATCGAGAGCAGCTCGATATCGCTGCGCGCCTTCAGCCGCGCCGCAATCTGCAGGCCGGTGGTGCCCGCCTCGCCATCAATGAACACCTTGGGTTTCATCCGCCCACTCCTTCAAGGTCAGGGGCACAAACAAAACGGGCGCCTCGTCTCCGAAGCGCCCGCCAGAAAACTGGATAAACCTTGTGCGGTTTAGCGCTTCGAGAACTGGAAGCTGCGGCGCGCTTTCGCTTTGCCGTACTTCTTGCGCTCGACCACGCGCGGGTCACGCGTCATGAAGCCGAACGGCTTCAGCACCGGGCGCAGGCCCGGCTCATAGGCGACGAGCGCGCGCGAGATGCCGTGACGAACCGCGCCGGCCTGGCCCATCAGGCCCGAACCCTTGACGGTGCAGATCACGTCGAATTCCGACGCGCGGCCGGATTCGATCAGCGGCTGGGCGATCACCATGCGCAGCACAGGGCGCGCGAAGTAGGTTTCCTGATCCCGGCCATTGATCGTGATCTTGCCGGTGCCGCGCTTGATCCAGACGCGGGCAACCGCTTCCTTGCGGCGGCCGGTGCCGTAGGAACGGCCTTGGGCATCAATCTTCGGCTCGACCTTCAGGGCCACTTTGGCGGCCGGCGCGCCGGTCATGGCGCCAAGGTCTTTCAGGGAAGCAGACATATCGGTCATGAGGATCAGGCCGTTTTCGAGTTCTTGCGGTTCATCGACTTGAAATCGACGAGCTCGGGTTGTTGGGCAACGTGCGGATGCTCGGCGCCGGCATAGATGCGCAGCTTGCCGAACTGCTGGCGCGACAGCGCGCTCTCACGCGGCATCATGCGCTTCACAGCCATCTCGAGGGCGCGCTCCGGGAAGCGGCCGTTCAGGATCTTGCCGGCCGTCGTGGACTTGATGCCGCCGGCATAGCCCGTGTGACGGTAGTAGATCTTGTCGGTCAGCTTGTTGCCGGTGAACACGGCTTTCTCCGCGTTGATGACGACGATATGATCGCCGGTATCAACGTGCGGGGTGAAATCCGGGCGGTGCTTGCCGCGAAGACGTTTCGCCACGTAGGAAGCAAGGCGTCCGACGACGACGTCCGTCGCGTCGATCACGACCCACTTGGTCTCTACGCCCACAGGTGCGTTATAGGTTTTCATTGCTCTGCTCAGAGCCTCTCGATTTCGAAGTTCCAGGAGTTTCGATTAAGGGGTGGCGTTTAAGCGCCGCGTTTCCCTTTGTCAACGCGGCTGGCGGGCTCATCCTGCATTTATGGACAATGCCCGCAAACACTGGCCAATCCGCTGCAATCAGGCCGCTTCCGGGCCGCGCGACGAGGCCCGCCAGGCGAGGTAAACCGCCGCCAGCGTCACGATGACCCCCAGCCCCTGATGCACCAGCGCCAGCTCCAGCGGCGCCGCGTTCAGCAGCGTCAGGATGCCCCACACCGCCTGCAGCGACACGAGCCCCGCCAGCACCGCGGCCGGCCGCGCCAGCGCGCTGCCCCGCAGCTGCCAGGCGGCCACAAGGCTGAGCGCCCAGAGCGTGTAGGCGAGGAAACGGTGGTTGAACTGCGTCGCCGCGCGCCCCTCGAACAGGCTGCGCACGCCCAGATCGGCCTGGATATAGTGGCTGGGCACCAGCTCCCCGGCCATCAGCGGCCAGTCGGTATAGGTGCGGCCGGCATCCAGACCCGCCACGAGCGCCCCGGCCGCCATCTGCACAAACACCAGCGCCAGCAGCCCGAACGCCCACGGCCGGGCCTTGTCCGGCGCCGAAGCCCCTTCCCGCCCACCCAGCGACAGCCAGAGCCAGGTGATCACGCACAGAATTAGCAGCGCCAGGCTGAAATGCGTCATCAACCGGTACGGCGCGACCGAAACTCGGTCCGTGTCGCCCATCCCGCTGGCCACCATCCACCAGCCAATCGCCCCCTGCAGCCCGCCGAGCGCCACAAGACCTGTCAGCTTCCAGCCGAGCCCGCCAACCAGCCAGCGCCGCGCTGCAAAGAATGCAAGCCCCAGCACCGCCACCAGCCCGATCACCCGGCCGAGCTGCCGGTGGCCCCACTCCCACCAGTAGATGAACTGGAACTCGGACATCTCCATGCCCTTGTTCATCAGCTTGTACTGGGTGGTCTCGCGGTACTTGTTGAACTCTGCCGCCCAGGCCGCGTCATTCAGCGGCGGAAGGGCGCCCGTCACGGGCTGCCACTCGGTGATCGACAGGCCGGAATCGGTCAGCCGGGTTGCGCCGCCGACCAGGATGGTCGCGTAAACCATCAGCCCCAGCAGGATCAGCCAGGCGCGGATCCAGCGTGCGGCAACGGGGGAAATTGCGTTTGCGGACATGGGCCCTAAATCACTCGGGCGGGCGCGCAATCAAGAGGCGCCAACGTCGCACAGCCTGACACACCGGACGGAAACGCCATGCGCAAACTGATCGCCATTGCCGTGATGCTCGCCTTCATGGCGCTCTGGATCTGGGGCGCGGGCACGGTCGGCACCCACCTCACGGGCGCATCCCCCTGGCTGCAGCTTGTCTTCTATGTCGTCGCCGGCATCGGCTGGATCCTCCCCCTCCGCCCTGTCCTCAAATGGATGAACGCCAACGAAGTCCCCGAGGAGGATTGAAGGACGCAGGAACAGAGGGCCTTATACCTCAAATCCCCCACGCCATTCCCAACGAAAACAAAGCCCTGCAAAAAATACCGGCAAACTTGCGCACCCCCCTCTGAACCCGTGCGATACTGCCTCGCATGGACCCGAGCCTTCCGCCCCCTGACGATGAGACCAACCTCCGCGCCCGGCTGAATGACGCCGACGATGCGCTCGCCGGGTTCGGGTATCTCATCCGCCTGCGGATCGACGAATCCCGCCCCGGCCTGCTCAGCCGCAAGCTCATCGCCTTTATCCTGCGCACGCTGCTGGTCCCCGCCGAAAACCTTCTGCGCCGCAGCCTCTACGCGCTGGCCGCGCTGGTCGCACCGCCAACCCCTCGCGCGGCGCCGCTGCGCCGGGCCGTTCCATCGCCGCAAAAGGCGCAAACCTCGCGTCAGCCCCGCGCGCCTGTCTTTCGCCTCACCGAACCCGTACCGCGCAGCGCCGGCCCGTCGGCGCGAACGCCCGAAAGTCGGCCATCGGCCGCTCGCCCGCGAGCGAAACCCGAACAGATCGAAGCCCGCTTCCTGCGCCGTCTCGAAGCCTTCGAGCGTGCCATGAACGATCCGTTGCGCGACGTCCGCCGCCTCCAGCACCGCCTTGCCCGCGCGCGCTACAAACCCGTTCGTCCGTTACGCCCCGGACTGCCACCGGGCCTCGTGAAAAGTCCGGACACCTACCTGATATTCGTCTTTGAACAGATGAGTATGTTCGCCGCCCGGACCATCGCCCACGCCTGCGACACATCCTGATCGGGAAGCGCACAACAACCTCTGCTACCGGACGGCTCCGCCGCTCCGGCCAACAGCGCTGAATTCAACACCTTGTCATCCCGGCGAAAGCCGGGACCCAGTTCTTCCCGCGAAACCTTCATTTGATGTCATCGCCGAATTTCAGCGGTCCGAGGCTGGGTCCCGGCTTTCGCCGGGATGACAAAGTGGGAGTAGCCGGACTTTGAATCCGACCCCTCTCAAAACAATCAATCGCTCTCGCCATGTTTGCGCGCGGCTTCGCGCAGGCGTGCGAAAATCGCCGCCGGGTCTTCCGGCGCTTCCACTTCATCCGGCTCCGGATAATCGTCGAAGAAGTCTTCTTCTTCGGCGGCGGGTTCAGGTGCCGCAGCTGCCGCCGCGACCGGCGCGGCAGGCACAGGCGCAACCGGCGCGGGCTCGCGTTTCGGCTCCGGCATCATGGCCTCCACGGCCTCAAGCACCGTCTCGTCCTCGAAATCCGCGCGCAGGCGCCCGATCACTGTCTCACCGCCGACGAGCGACTGCCCCGGCCAGACGAGCACGTTCAGGCCAATCGGCAGATAGAGATCACACCAGCCACCCAATCGCCGCGTGCCGAACGCGCGGCCGAGGCGCACCACGTCACCGGTCTCGATGTCGAGATCAATGCGCGGGCCAAGCCCGCCACTGGCGAGCGCGATACCCGCCTGTTCGCCGGCGCTCTCGAAAGTCACATAGGCACGCGTCAGCCCCTCGTCGTCTGGGCGCATCGCGACCGGCACGGACGTCTCGCCCTGCGCGAGGCTGATCAGGTCCACGCCGCCCGCGATCGGGGTGTAGAGCTTGTTGGTGGAAAAAGGCGACGAGGCGATCCGTACACGAATGAGCGACTCCGGCGAAAGCCGCAGCGCCGTCGGTGCCTCGGTCACCTCGATGGACACCACGATGCCGTCGCACGGCGCCACCACCCCGTCCGCCAGATCCGGCGGCGAGCGGCGCGCCCAGTGACCAGCGGCAAGCGCCGCCACCATCGCGGCAAAGCCGATCCAGAACAGCGGCCCCCAGATCGAGCCGAGCAGCAACGCCGCAAGGAACGCCGCCGCTGCCGCGGCCACGCCTTCCCAGTCGAGCGCGATGTTCATCCACGGCATCGAGCGGCGATTGATTTCGTCAGCCATGTCCCGCGGCCCTTTCCCGGTCTAAACCGTCAGACGGCAGCCAATGCAGCATCCGTGCTACGCGCCTGCCTTTGCCACATATCAGCATATTTGCCGCCTTTTGACAGCAGGGCGGCATGGTTACCGCGCTCAATCACGCGCCCGGCTTCCAGCACGATGATCTCATCTGCGTCGATCACTGTGGACAACCGGTGCGCGACCATCAGCGTTGTGCGGCCAGCCGAGGCCTGTTCGAGCGCGTCCTGCACCGCCGCCTCGGTGGCGCTGTCGAGGGCGCTGGTCGCCTCGTCGAGTACGAGGATCGCGGGATCGGCCAGCACCACGCGGGCAATGCCGACGCGCTGTTTCTCGCCGCCGGAGAGCTTCAGGCCGCGCTCGCCCACGCGCGTGTTCCAGCCGTCCGGCTGGCTTTCGATAAAGTCGAGCAGCTGCGCACGGCGGGCCGCTTCGCGGATCTCTTCCTCGGTGGCATTCGGCCTGGCATAGGCGATGTTGGCGCGGATCGTGTCGTTGAACAGCACCACGTCCTGCGGCACGAGGCCGAGCGCCTGGCGCAGCGACGTCTGCGTCACGCCGGCGATGTCCTGGCCGTCGATGGTCACGCGGCCGGAGGCCGGATCGTAGAAGCGGAAGATGAGCTTGAGCACCGTGGACTTGCCGGCCCCGCTCGGCCCCACGATGGCGGTGGTCTTGCCCGCGGGCGCGGTGAAGCTCACGTGGGCCAGGCCCTGGTCGCGGCCCTCGTGGGCGAAGCCCACGTCCTCGAACACCACCTCGCCTGCGCGCGCCTCCAGCAACGCCGCACCCGGCGCATCGGCCACCTCCGGCTTTTCGTCGAGCAGCGCGAACATCTTCTCCATGTCGATGGAGGACTGCTTGATCTCGCGGTAGGCCATGCCGAGAATGTTCAGCGGTGCATAGAGATTGAGCATGATGAGGATCACGGCGGTGACGTCGCCCGGCCCCATCCTGCCGCCCGTGGACAGCCAGCCTGCGCCGATCACCATGGCCGCAAGGCCCACGTTCATGATCAGCGCCTGCGCCATGTTGAGCGCGACGAGTGAGGTGTTGGCGCGCACTGCCGCCTGCGCGTAGCTGGCGAGCGCGCCGTCGAACCGGTCGGACTCGCGCTTCTCGGCGGCGAACGCCTTCACAGTCTCGAAGTTGAGCAGGGAATCCACTGCCCGGCCTGCGGCCTCGCTGTCGCGGTCGTTCATCTCGCGGCGGAAACGCAGGCGCCAGTTGGTGATGGCGAAGGTGATCCAGGCATAGATCGCCACGGTGGCCGCCGCGATCACCGCGAACATCGGCCCGTACTTCCACGTGAGCACCGCCGCCGCGAGCGCAAGCTCCACCACCGTGGGCGCGATGTTGAAGCCGAGGAAGCGCAGGAGAAAATCGATGGCGCGGATGCCGCG
>JAIXRO010000035.1 GCA_027485145.1 Hyphomonadaceae bacterium
GGGAGGAAACGCCCAATCGGAGGAATGATCGGGTTATGCCCAGGACCCTTGGCATGAGCGTTATTTAAGACGGTTACGCTGCATTGCAACATGCGGGTCAGCAGGTCACACATGCATTTATGCATGTGTGACACATTGTTCAGCAACACTATCGCATGGACGGCTTGCGAAGAGGCTCTGTTTCCGAGGTCAGGAAGTCACGGAACGCGGCGACCCGCTTGGATCGGCGCAGGTCGCTCGGGTAGATGAAGTAGAGATCGAACGAGGGGCCGGTGATCTCCGGCAAAACCCGCACCAGCCGCGGCAGTGTGCTCGCCATATAGTCCGGTACGTCTGCGATCCCGAGGCCGGCATCCACGGCCCGCATCATGGCAAATACATTGTTGACCGTCAGCATGGCCGTCCGGGGCGGCGCATCATCCCGGCCTACGCGGCGCGCAAAGCTCATTTCCTGCAGCGGCGAGGTCTCGTCACCATAGGCAATGATCCGGTGATTATCGAGATCCTGGGGCGTGCGCGGCACGCCGTACAACTTCAGGTATTCAGGCGCGGCATAAAGGTTGGTGGCCACAGTGCCCAGCTTGCGCTGGATCAAATCCGCCTTGTCGGCCGCCCAGAGGCGGATGGCACATTCGGCTTCCAGCTTCAGCAGGTCATATTCCCGTTGATCGTCGAGGCGCAGATCAAGATAGAGATCGGGATGGCGCCGGACGAAGCCGCCGAGGCGCGGCACGAGCCAGATCGACCCGAACGCGACAGGCGCAGACACGATCAGTTCGCCCTGCGGCGTCTCCTGCTGGTCTTTCAGGGCCGTGTTGGCCGACAGCGCCGCCGTCGCCATGTCCGACGTGGACCGGTAAAGCGTGTGACCGCTGTCGGTCAGCACCAGCCCGCGGGCGTGGCGCTGGAACAGGGAGACGCCGAGCTGTTCCTCAAGCGCCGCGATCTGGCGGGATACGGCGGATTGGGAAATGCCGAGCCGCTCGCCAGCCAGCGTCAGGCTGCCCGCTTCAGCGGCGGCGTGAAATGATCTGAGCTTTCCCCAATCCATGAGCCTTTGTGGCACGCCCGGAACTCGCCCGGCAAGCATGGGGATTGATTACTGGCTCGCCCAAAGTATGCGCGCAATCCAGGCAATCTCTGACGGCTTGAACTCGCGGGACGGGTAGTCCGGGTTGAGCGAAGCGAGTTCGATCAGGCGCGCGGTCTTGCGGGCCAGCACCTTGGCCATCACTTCGCCCTGCGCCGTCTTCGCCACCACACGGTCACCGGCCTTCACCTGCGCGCCGGGTGCCACGATGATCCGGTCTCCGGAACGATAAGCGGGCTCCATCGAATCCCCGCTGATCTGGAGGGCGTATACCGTCTCGGTGCCGAGCCCCGGAAAGCGCACGTCCTCCCAGCCCGCCCCGACCGGAAATCCGGCATCATCAAAGAAGCCGTCCTGCCCGGCTTGCGCAAATCCGATGAGCGGGGCGGACCCACCGCGGCGGCCTTCTACCAGCGCCGCAAAGTCATCGAAGCCCGCACCCACCGCTTCCAGCACGCGCGCCAGGCTCTCCGTCGTCGGCCAACGCGGACGCCCGTCGGGCCCTTCCCGCTTCGACGGATTGAAACTGGTCGGATCAAGACCCGCACGCCGGGCGAGGCCCGAGGCTGACAATCCATGATGCGCCGCCAGCTGGTCCAGCCCGCGCCAGATATCCTTGTGCTGCACGGCGCGGCCCCGGACTGTTGTGGAAACATTCCTATAATAGGATAAAAAGCCTAGCGCAACCCGCGCCGGAGCCGGACCGGCACGCCGCCGATCTTGGCATCGGGAACCAGGTTGCCGGCGCCGACGCCATAGACCCGCGCCTCGCCGATGGCGAACGCCATGCAGCCTTCCGGAAACACGGCGCCAAAGGCGGCGTCCAGCACGTTGAGCCCGCCCGCATAGGCCCCCATTGCCGGCATGACGAGCCGCGCCCCATCAGACGCAAAGCAACGCCGGCGCACCACGCGGCCACGCCCGGCAACCTTCGCGACGGGATGCAGGTGACCTGCAACTTCGCCCACCTCGCCGGTCGGCTCATGCCGGAACACGAGAGGCCCAAGCTGAAGCACTTTCGCTGCGCGCCCACCCAGATACGCCGGTGGGTCGGGATCGTGGTTGCCTTCTACCCAGACCCAGTCCTGCGCTGCGGTCAGGGCCCGGATGCGCTCGGCATATGGCGCTGGCAGCCGGGCTTCAGAGTGCCGGTCGTGGAAACTGTCGCCCAGCGAAATCACCATCTCCGGCCGAAGCGCCGCGCACAGCGCCTCGACCCGGGCCAGCGTCGCGCCGGTGTCATAGGGCGGCAGCATCTGCCCGGCCGCGGCATAGTTGGAGCCCTTCTCGAGGTGCAGGTCAGACACAACCAGCAGGCGCCGGGCCGCCCACCAGAGCCCGCCCTCCGGCATGGGTGTCAGCAGCTCCCCGGCGAGGTGGAGCAGGGTCTGCGAGGGTGTGGTCGCGGCAGCGGTCATCGCCGACAGAACTGGCGCGATGCGCGCGCCGGGTCAACGCGCCGATATGCAACAGGTGGACAGAGCGGCGGCGCTCGGCTCTAACTTCTTGCCGATAGACGTTTCAGACGCTCCGGAGCCGTACCCATGCACAAGCTTGCATTTCGCCCTGCCCTGCTCGCCTCGATGGGCGCTCTTGTGCTGACTGCTTGCCAGGAGGCCGCGGCACCACCCGCCGCGCCGGAGACCGCAACCACCGATGTTGCGGTCGAGGAGCCCGCTGGCGAAATCGACGTGAAGCTGCCGCAGATGGCCTGTGGCCCGGACGGCTTCGTTCAGCAGGACGATACGCGGGAGTCGCTCGCCGCCCGGTTCGGCGCCGAAAATCTCGCCGAAGAAGCCTTGCGGTGGGTCGACAGCACCGAGACGGCTCTTGTGCTCTTTCCGAACGAACCGGCCACCCGAGCCGAACTGTTCTGGCTCGACAAGACCAGCGGCGGCCCGGTCTATGTCCGCGTCGGCGGCGAAAACAGCCAGTGGATCGGCCCGGGCGGCCTGTACATTGGCGCGAGCCTGGCTGACGTCGAAGCCGCCAATGGCGGACCCTTCGAAATGATGGGCTTTGAAAATCACAATTCCGGCGAAGTGGTGGATTGGCTGGGCGGCGCATTTGCGGCCAAGCCCGGTGACACATGCGAATTTGCGATGGCGCTCGGTCTGCCTGCGGACGCGGCAACCGACGTGATCGCGCCGGTCTCCGGCGATCCCGGGAAGACGTATCGCTCCGACAGCCCGGAAATCCGCTCCGCCAATCCGTCCGTGGACGTATTGGCCGTGCAGTTCTTCGACCAGCCGCGATAGATTGAGCGTCAGGTCATCGCGTCGCGGACGAGGTCGTCTTCCGCTTCGCGCAGTACCGCTTCCATCGCCGAGGCCCCGAATACAGGCTCACGGCCGA
>JAIXRO010000050.1 GCA_027485145.1 Hyphomonadaceae bacterium
CCTCATCCGCACCGCCGTCTACGAAATCGCGGCCACCGGTGGCGCTGGCCTGGGTGATCTGGTCGACACCGCCGTTGGCGTAGATCAGGTCGTTGCCAGCGGCGCCATTGATTGTATCATTCCCGGCAAGAGCGAAGATGGCGTCGCTGTTGGCCCCACCGTTCAAGGTGTTGGCCGCAGCCGTACCCGTCACCACGGCGTGGTTCACGCCGTTGAAACGCAGGGTTTCAACCGCCGTCACCGCATCGACGCCTTCTGCGCCGGTATTGTCGGTCACCGTGATGACCGTGCCGTTCGAGCTCATCGTAAAGTTGCTGCCCGCACCGGCATAGACCGCCGTATCGGTGGCCGTACCGCCATTGATGGTATCGTTGCCCGCACCGCCAGTGATGACGTCATTGCCGTTGCGGCCGTTGAGCACGTCGTTGCCTGCAAGGCCGTTCATCGTGTCGCTGCCACCCAGCAGGTTTGAAGCGTCAGCCCCGTTGGCGGTGTCATCGCCGGCCGAGCCGTTGAAGGTGGTGAGTATCAACGGGATGCCCGTCCAGCTGTCACCCACCACACCCGTTGCAGTCGAGGTCAGCGTCTCCAATGTGCCGATGCCATCGGTGAAGCTGGCCGAAACTCGCAGGATCGAGCCGACCTGTGCCTGACCCGGGGTGAAGCTGGCAGCAGTGGCCCCGCCGATGCTGGTCCAGGTCGTGCCATTGTCAGTTGAGGATTGCCACTGATACGACAGGGTTCCCACGCCGTTGAGGTCGGCAATGCTGCTGACATCGAGGGTGAGCGCCTGCGTTTCGGTCGGTGTGAGATCGCTGATCACCGGGGCACCGGTGGCCGGGGCCGGTCCCTCGACGATGGCTGCGGTGGCGGCCGAGGTCAGGGTTTCCAGAGTGCCCGTAGTGATGTCTGTGAAGCTCGTCACGACCCGCAACAGCGAACCGATCTGTGCCCGGCCCGGCGTGTAGCTCGTACCGGTCGCGCCGGGGATAGCGGTCCAAGTGGCACCACCATTCGTCGATACCTGCCATTGGTGAGACAGCGGACCAACGCCGTTGGGATCGGCGATGGTGGCCGTATCGATGGTCAGCACCTGGCCCGAGAACGGCGTGGTGTCGCTGATGATGGCGGCACCGGTTGCGGCTTCGGGCAGATCCGCCACAGGGGCGGTCGGCGTGGAGACCAGCAGCTCGTTGGTCTGAGCAAGGTCGGTCCAGGCAACCTGAACGCGGACCATTGCGCCCACTTGGGCCTGTGTGGCGGTAAAGTCGGCGGCGGTCGCACCGGCGATGTTGGTCCAGGTCACGCCATTGTCAGTCGAGGACTGCCACTGGATGGCCGGGTTGATCACACCGTTGCGGTCGATGATGGTCGTCAGATCGACGGACAGCACCTGCCCTTCCATCGGCGTGGTGTTGCTGATCGTGGGGGCGCCGGTGGCAGCCACAGGAACGATGGCGTCGATGTCGTAGACAACCGCTCCGCCATTACCATCGGAGAAGCTCAGCTTCTCGATGTTGGTGAGGTGGTCGATGCCGTCGGTCTCGTTGCCCGGCAACACGGCGTTGTGCCGCACGGTGGTCGATCCGTCTTCGTTGCGGACAAAGCTGTAGTTGGTGACGATGTCGCGATAAGCCGCCACGTCCTGATCACCTGTCTGATTGCCATCGAGGATTTCGCGGACAATCGAGAGCTGGCCAGGGTTCAGCGAGCGATCGAGCATGAGCTGATCGAGCGTCTTGCCGCCGAACATCACATTGCCCTGCAGATCAACCACCTTGCTGGTCATGTGCTCGGCCGAAGCCATCGGATTGCCATTCTCATCGTTGATGCCGATGCGCACATTCAGCCAGCGGTCGCCATCAATGATGTCGTTGCCGCCATCGCCCTGGATGATGTCTTGGCCGCCACCGCCGAGGATGATGTCATGCGCGCCGTCGTTGATGTCGATCGCAACGCCGTTGGCATCGAACACCACGTCTGCGGCATCGCGGACCAGGACCGTCACGGTTTCACCGCTGGTGGTGCTCAGGGTCTCGCGGTCAAGATGCGCAACGAGCTCGTCGAAGCCGGTGATGCGAGCAACGGATTCCTCGGTCAAGGCGCTTGAAACCGAAAGGAACGGTGCGGTGGGGTCAGCAACTGCACCAGCGGCGCCAACGACAGCGGCTGCGCCAAGCTGCTTGTCCCGTCCGGTCAGAACGTCATTGAACTTCCAACCGGAGAGGCCCTCGACCAGATCATAGCGGTCACGCAGGGTAAAGATTGGCTGGGTCGCAAAGATCGGAATGCCCAGGTGCGAGTCGGCAGCGACCGGGTTGTCCTTGTTGATCGCCCAGTCGAACCCAGCCATGCCGTTGTTGCGCTGGATGCCGACACCCTGGAACATGATGTCGTCACCGGATTCACTGTCATAATCGGTGTCGTTGCCGCGGCCGTTCATCACGTCGTGGCCGATGATCGGGCTGTTGAAGAACAGTTCCGAGTTCTCGCCGGCAATGCCGTCGAAGCCGTCGCCGCCTTCGAGCCAGTCGTCGCCTTCATTGCCCATGATGACGCTGGCATCATTGCCGCCCTTGGCAAAGTCGTTGCCTTCGCCCGACGTGACCGTTTTCATGTCACGCCCGCCGATGATGAAGTCCTGACCGCGACCGCCGAAGATGAGATCGAGGCCTTCGCCTGCGCTGATGACGTCATTGCCCTCTTCACCCGAGAGCACGTCAGCCGCGCCAGCCGGGGTGCCGCTGTCGGTAATGATGTCATCACCATAACCGCCAGAGATGTGGTCAACGCCCTGGCCGCCTTCGAGCCGGTCATCGCCGCCGTCGCCCCACACGGTATCATCGCCCTCGCCGCCGATCAGCGTGTCGCTGGCTTCGGTGCCGCCAAGGACGACATGGTCGACGCCGGTGTAGCGCAGGTAATCGTCGGCGCCGTCGCCATCCATATCCTTGCGGATCACCATCGGGCTGATCACCTGAAGGATCATGTTGTCATGAACCGGATCGGCCATGTTTTGCAGGCTCTGGTTCAGCTCGAGGATATAGGACGGCGTGAGGAACAGCGAGCTGGGCAGATGCGTCGCATCGGCTGC
>JAIXRO010000187.1 GCA_027485145.1 Hyphomonadaceae bacterium
AGGAAATTCATACATTTGCACGGCCAAAAAAAATGTGAGTGAGTGCGCGTAAACATTTGTTCGCAGAAGTTCTGTCAACAGAAAAGTTCCATTTTTCGCTGTGGAAATTGAGATAAATTCCGGTTGCATCAGCGCGGCGCCGGACAGGTCTCAAAAGGTCTTCGCCAAGCGCTCGCGAAACGGGCACGGATCGGAAATTCCGCGCATCTGAACGGATTTGAATTTCCTCAAATGCCGCAAAAAAAGAAACCCGCCAGGCGGACCTGACGGGCGTCAAATTCAATCGCCGGAAACCGGCGCCGGGATCTCGTTTCAGGCCATCGCCTTCACGCGGGCCGAAAGGCGCGAGACCTTGCGCGAGGCCGTATTCTTGTGGGCAACGCCTTTGGTGACAGCGCGCATGATTTCCGGCTGGGCGGCTTTCAGCGCTTCAGCGGCTGCGCCTTTGTCGCCGGAAGCGATCGCTTCCTCGACCTTGCGGACGAACGTGCGCACGCGCGAGCGGCGGGCCTTGTTGACCTCGGTGCGCGCTTCGATCTTGCGCACCATTTTCTTGGCTGATTTCGTATTCGCCATCGTAGACTCCGTTGGCCCCGGGAATTTGCCCCGTCAAGCCGAAGGCGGGGGGATACATAAAGGCCGGGTGTGCGTCAACCGGACTCGCAGGTGAAAAGCAGCGCCGGGCCCGGTTTTTTCGGCTGAGACGTCCATTCCCTGCCCATCTGCGCGGCGCGCCGTCACTGTGCAAGGCCAACCGGGCCCCTATATCCGGGGCATGACCGATACGCCCTCCCGCCCAACCGATCCTGAACGCAACCGCCTGTCCGGCCGTCTCGCCCGGACCGCCAAGGTGGGCGCGAACCTGTCGGGCGCCGGCCTGGCCTTCGCGGCCCAATCCCTGTTTGGCGGGGATGAAGGCGACCAGCGCACCGCCAAGGCCCTCGCTGCGGCCCTCGGCAAGTCCAAGGGTCCCCTGATGAAGATCGCCCAGCTGGTCTCCACGATCCCGGATTTCCTGCCGCCGGAATACGCCGCCGAACTCAGCCAGCTGCAGGCCGAAGCCCCCGCCATGGGCTGGCCCTTCGTCAAGCGCCGCATGCGCGCTGAACTCGGCGCGGGCTGGGAGGCGAAGTTCGCGAGCTTCAGCCACGAAGCCGCCCATGCCGCCTCCCTCGGCCAGGTCCACCGTGCCACCCTGCATGATGGCCGAGAGGTTGCCTGCAAGCTGCAATACCCGGACATGTCGAGCGCGGTGGAATCCGATGTCGGCCAGTTGCGCACGCTGCTCGGCGTCTTCAAGCGCATGGATGGCTCGATCGACGCCGACGCCATGGTCGAGGAAATCACCGACCGACTGCGCGAGGAACTCGACTATGCCCGCGAGGCCAAACACATGGCGCTTTATGGCGCGATGCTCGCCGGGAAATCCTTCGTCACGGTCCCCCAGCTGATCCCGGACCTCTCGGCCGACCGCCTGCTCACCATGACCTGGCTCTCCGGCGAAAAGCTCAGCGCCTTCGAATCCGCGCCGCAGGAGGTCCGCAACCACATCGCCGAGATGCTGTTCTGGACCTGGTGGGCGCCGATGAACTCCTACGCCGTCATTCACGGCGATCCCCACCTCGGCAATTATCAGGTCACCGGCGGCGGCACCGGCATCAACCTGCTCGACTTCGGCTGCGTGCGCATCTTCCCGCCGAAATTCGTCGGCGGCGTGGTCGATCTCTACCGCGCCATGCTGCACGATGATTTCGACGCCGCCTACGCCGCCTACGAAACCTGGGGCTTCGAAAACCTCTCCCGCGAACTCGTCGAAGTCCTCAATGTCTGGGCGCGCTTTATCTATGGCCCGATCATCGACGACCGCGTCCGTTCGGTCGCGGACGGCGTCAAGCCCGGCGAGTATGGCCGCAAGGAAGCCTTCCGCGTCCGCGCGCTCCTGAAAGAGAAGGGGCCCGTAAAGATCCCGCGCGAGTTCGTCTTCATGGACCGCGCCGCCATCGGCCTCGGCGCCGCCTACCTGCGCCTCGGCGCCGAGCTCAACTTCCACAAACTCTTCGAACAAAGCCTCGAAGGCTTCTCCACCGAAACCGTCGCCGCCCGCCAGACCGCCGCCCTGAAAGCCGCCGGCCTCTCCTAACCCCTCTCCCATGAAATGGGAGAGGAGGGGCCCGCGCCCGCAAGGGCGTGGGAGGTCAGGGCACTTATGCCTACGTATTCAGCGCCTCGAAAAGAAAAATACCAAGCCGCTTCAAGCGCTTGTAAAATACTTCCCCAAAACTTGCGCAACACGTCAGCGGCCCGAGTTATACTGCTCCGCATGCCGACGATGTCCGCCCTTCGCAGCAGCCCCCACTTTGCGCCGCTCTTCGCGCAGGTGTTCTTTCTCTGCTGGCCGATCCTCGTCTGGCAGATCAACCGCTTCTATAACTGGACCATCCGCGAAGGCATCCGCGACGCGCTTTACAGCGTCAACCGCTGGGGCTTCATCACCATCGTCTATCTCGGCGACCGCGACGACCCCCACACTTACAAACCCATCGCCCGCACCTTCCGTTCCCTTACGGATGCAAGCTATGCGAGCGACCTGCCCACAAACCTCGTCTCCAGCGACATCCTAACGGCTGTCCCCATCCTCCCTCGCCTTGGCGGGGGAGGTGGCTCGCGCTTCTGGCGCGAGTCGGAGGGGGCTCTCAGACCCCTCATGCTCGACTCAACCTAGCCCTGCCTGTCATCCCGGCGAAAGCCGGGACCCAGCGAGGCCGCCTTGCTGCGCGCTTCAAAGTCTGGGTCCCGGCTTCCGTCGGGATGACACAGGTTGAAACTCAAAGAACATCTCCGGCCAGCCCAAGCTGCGTCCGGCCAAACGCGCTGCGCCAAATCCTAGAGCGACCGGCGCACGCACTTCCCGCTGGCTGTCTCGCAATCCAGCCGGTCCACGTCGATGAGGTCCCCAAATGGATTGAGCATCGCAGGATCATCCACTTTCAGCGTCAGCGCATAGGCCTCGCCAATGTTCGCGGCGCTCCGGAACCATGACACCGAAGTGCCCGCGCAGATGGTTTTCGTCTCGCCCGGCTGAAGCGAAAGGGACGAGACGCCGGGCGCTGTCGCCACCCAGTCGCCGTTCGCATCGTGCAGCGTCAGGAAAAAGCGGAGCTTCCGGTTCGAGGCATTGCGCGCCTCGGCGCAGGCCTCGAGATGGCGTGTGCCGTTAAGCCCTTCGCTGACGGTTTGCGTCACCCCGCCGAACTGGCCCTCGGTGACGCCGCCCGGATACAGCATCGAGCCAAAGCGGGAATTGACGGCCCGGAAATAGGTATAGGCCGCCAGTTCACAGGCGGCATGCTGGCCGGCGGCGCTCCCTTTCGGCCAGTTCGCGTCGCAGGCCTGGCGCATGTCCTTCAGGAAGTCGGCGTCGCAAACGCCCTGGTCCAGCTTGCCGGACCGGTAGCAGGCATCGTGGAACTTGCAGGCGTCAAGGAACGGCCCATCCGGCACGGCGGCATCGAGAGGCCCGCGCCCGCCGCAGGCATCCAGAGGCTCCCGGGCGCTCATGACGGCGGACGAAACCATCGCATTGTCCCGGGCCCGCATGTCGGCCAGCGCGGAAGGGACCAGCAGGCTGGCGGCGAGGGCGGCGGCGGCGAGACAGCGAAGCATGCGCAAATGCTTTCAGGTCTCCGGTGGCAAATTCAAGGCATCCCTTGCAGTCGCCCTGCTCGCGGGTTTATCCCGCGCGCATGACCGACGATTTCAACCGCTACCAGACCACCGAGCTTCCGCCCGGCTATGCCCAGCTTGCCTGGCACCGGGGCTTCGGCCGCCAGATCGGACCGCTCTTCGAGAAGCGCGAGAACGGCCACCTGACCCGCGCCTTCCGGGTGGAAGAGTATCACACCAACGGCATGCTCAATGCGCATGGCGGCATGCTGATGACCTTCGCCGACATGGCCTGGGGCGGCGCCGTCGAGAAGGACGAAGATACCTGGTGGGTGACGGTCCGCCTGCTGTGCGACTTCCTGGCCGGCGCGCCGCTCGGCAGTTTCGTCGAAGGGGACGGCAAGGTCGTCGGGCGTCAGGACGACGTGATCACGGTCGAAGGCCGGATCTGGACCGGCGACAAGACGATCATGCGCGGCACCGGCATCTTCAAGGTCATCCCGAGACGGGACGGGGCTCCGATGCGGGAAGCCGCGATGAACAGGAAGTAGGCGGCCCCCACCTCCCGCAACGAAGCTGCGAAAGGTGAGGGCCGGTCAGCGTCAGGCCTCGGCCAGTTTCTTTTCCGATCCCGTCCGCCAGAGCGAATAGATGATCGATCCGCCGAGGAAGGTGATCGTCAGGATCAGCGACACCTGCGGCTCAAGATACGGCACGATGTGGAATTCCTTGTAGAGCAGGAAGTTCCAGATGATCTTGAGGCCGATCAGCACGAGCACGAGCGCGAGGCCGTACTTCAGGTACTTGAACCGCTCGATCGCGGCCGCGAGCATGAAGTACATCGACCGCAGGCCGAGGATCGCAAAGATGTTCGACGTGTAAACGATGAACGGGTCCCGCGTGACCGCGAAGATCGCCGGCACCGAGTCCACCGCGAAGACGATATCGACCAGCTCAACCATGATCAGGGCAAGCAGCAGGGGCGTTGCGAACAACACCATCTTGCCGGTCACCGGGTGAGGCTTCTTCACGACGAAGTTGTGGTTGGTGATTTCGTCCGTCACGCGGATGCGCTTTTTCAGGAACTTGAGAACGGGGTTCTCGTTGAGATCCATTTCGTGACCGGAGCCGCCGATCAGCATCTTCACGCCCGTAAACACGAGGAAGGCGGCGAAGATGTAAAGGACCCAGGTGAACTCGTTCACCACAGCCGAGCCGAGCGAGATGAAGATCGCACGGAACACGATGGCGCCGATGATGCCCCAGAACAGCACGCGGTGCTGGTACTTCGGCGGGATGGCAAAGAAGGTGAAGATCATGCCGATGACAAAGATGTTGTCGAAGGCGAGGGCGGTCTCCAGCAGGTAACCCGTGGCAAACTGGATCGCGGCCTGTTGGTTCAGGTTGTCGGGCTCATTGTAGAACTGGGGGTCTGGCTGGTAGCCGAAATAGACATAGAAGCCGAAGGCCACGGCGAGCGACGAGAAGGCCGCCCACATGATCGCGCTCTTGGCCGGGGAGACGACTTCGTCCTTGTTGTTGAGGAGGCCGAGGTCCACCCACAGGAGGAAGGCGATGAAGCTCAGGAAAGCGAGCCACAACCAGACAGGCTGGCCCGCATAAGCGAGGGTCATGAATTCAGGCATGAAAAAAGGGTCCGGATAGGTGCGCCGCGTCCGCGCAAGTCCGAGGTAGATCCGACATCGTGACTGCCGCCGCAGTCACCAGAGGGGCCCGGTTCCAGATGGAGCCGCACACATAGGTACGCGTTGCGCTGCGTCAAGTACCCGGCAAGATCGCCAGCCGGATCAATCCTGCCAGCCCGCAGGCCATGACCACCCCGACGATGTTTGCCTTGAAGCGGATCAGGGCGACCGCAGCCGCGGCCGAAATGGCCAGCGCCAGCGGGTCCAGCGTGCTGAAAGCGGGCAAACCGATGGTTAAGCCTCCGGGCAGGGCCACGTCGAGGTTTGCCCTGAACAGCACCGCAAATCCGAAAACCAAGGCGATCTTGGCGATGATCCCGAACACGGCCGCCGTGATCGCCTTCAGGGCGCCGGAGGCCAGCCGGCTGCGGCGCAAGGATTCCGAAAACGGCGCGCCTGCGAAGATCCAGACGAAGGAGGGCGCAAATGTGCACCAGCTGGCCATTGCCGCCGCAAGCGCCGCGAGCATCAGCCCGCCCCCTTCGGCCTGCCAGCCGGCCATGAAGCCCACGAACTGGTTGACGAGGACCAGAGGCCCCGGTGTCGTCTCGGCGAGGCCGAGCCCGTCGATCATCTGCGGCGCGGTCAGCCAGCCTTCAGCCTCGACGGCCTGCTGCTGGAGATAGGCGAGGACGGTATAGGCCCCGCCGAAGGTGACGAGGGCGAGCTTGGAGAACAGGATGCCGACCCGGGTCAGCACATGGTCCGGCCCGAGCAGGGCGAGGGCCGCGATCAGCGGGGCGAACCAGACGGCCGTCCAAGCGAGCGCGGTCGTGAATGCTTTGGTACCGCTCGGACGGGATGTCTGGGTCGCCGCCGCCGGCGGCAGCGGCGAGGTCAGGCTGCGGGCGAGCCCGAAGGCCGCGGCCGCGCCGATCACGAGCGGGAAGGGCAGCGCGAACAGGAAGAGGCCGAGGAAGGCGAGCGCGGCGATCACCAGATCGGTGCGTGTCTTCAGGGCGCGCTTGCCGACCTTCCAGAGCGCCTCGAGGATGAAGCCGATGACGGCCGCCTTGATGCCATAGAAGAGCGCGCTGACGATCGGCGTTGTCCCGAGCGTGGCGTAAAGCCGGGTCAGCCCGAACACGAGCAAGGCGCCTGGAAGCACGAAGAGCGCGCCGGCAATGATGCCGCCCCGGACGCCGTGCAGCTGCCAGCCGGCATAGGTCGCCAGTTGCTGCGCCTCGGGACCGGGCAGCAGCGTGCAATAGTTCAGGGCGTGCAGGTATTCGTCTTCGCCGATCCATTTCTTTTCGTCGACGAAGATGCGGTGCATCAGCGCGATCTGTCCGGCCGGACCGCCGAAGCCGAGGCAGCCGATGCGGAAGCTGGCAGCGGTCAGTTCGCTCAGGGAAGGGGGCGCGGTCGTCATCGTCAAGTCTCCACACGTCGGCCATGGGCCATCGAGTTGGGCTTGGGCGCGAACGCCTTCCCGGGCGCCCACGTCGGCCCGGTGAGAGTGAGATACCAGCGTTGCAACTGGGTTCAAGCCCCTCACCTCCCATTGCTTCGCAATGGGTC
>JAIXRO010000083.1 GCA_027485145.1 Hyphomonadaceae bacterium
CAACTTTGCTGAGGGCGAACTGCTCGCCGCGTAAGCGGTGACGGTTTTTCCGACCTAAGTCCTCCGGTTTCAGACCCGGAGGCGGGGCCCGGGGGCGCCTGGCAACAGAAGCCCCCACTCAACTCCTCGAACCAAACGCTTACAGATCGAACTGGGCACAGATCGTTTGCGCTGCGGCGGAAGCGGACATCTCACTGGTGTCGATGTCGAGATCGTAGATGATGCCTCGATGCAAACGCTGCCACTGGTCGCGCGCGAGTCCTGCCATTCGGTCGCCGCGAGCGCGTTCCCGCTGCTCAAGAATCGGCAAGGGTGCATGAACCTTGACCGTGATCAGCCGGAACCCTTCCAGGCGCCGCCGATAGTCACTCCAGTCTTCGGCCTCGGCCACGTCATCGGCCACAACGTTCCAGCCTTCCAGAGCGAGTCCCGCAATTGCCTGCCTGAAGCCTCGCATCAGTGCGGCGCCTTGCGGTCCTGTGCGAAATGACGTCAGCGGATGACCGTCTTGTTCGGTGGTCGTCCAAAAGAACGTGTCCGGATGATTGTCACAACGGGGCGGCTGCATTTCAAGGAAGGTGTCCATCGCGACATGCAGAAACGGCGCTTTGGCTTTAGCCTGAACCGCGCGCGCCAGAGTCGATTTCCCGGCGCTGCTTGGCCCGTTCAGCAAAAGGATGCACGGCTTCGGCATTGGCGCGCTGTCTAAAGCAGGATCGTGCCCTTGCCGTCCTTGGCCATCGCGCGGATGTAGGACGGGTATTCCCGCATCTGTTTCAGGAACCGGTGGCCGTTCGGATAGGTGGCGGCGTCCATGCCGGCGCGGTGTGCGGCGAGTTCCATCGAGTAGCCCATCACGATATCCGCCGCTGTCAGCGTGTCCCCGGCAAACCATTTCGACTGGCCGAGCGCTTTCTCGATCTCCGTCATCAGCGCGTTCAGGCGCGGATCGAAGAAGGCCGTGTTCAGCGCTCCCACCAGGGATTTCGCGACCGGCCGCACCAGCATCGGCGCGCGCGTCGTCAAGGCGCCGAGCACGAATTTGTTGGTGAGCAGCGGCTGAAGGCTGCCCTGCGAGGTGTGGAACCAGAAGAGATAGGCAGCGCGGTTTGCGGCGCCTGGCTTCGGGCGCAGCGGGCTGTCCGGCTGACCGTCGAGGATATAGTCGATGATCGCATTGGTTTCGGCGAGGGTGACCGCCCCGTCCGTGATCACCGGCGCTGTGCCGAGTGGCGAGACCGCCTTGTAGGACGCCGGGGCCAGCCGCGTCTTCGGATCGCGGTCGTACAACTTGATCTCGTAAGGCACGCCGAGTTCTTCGAGCAGCCATAGAATTCGGATGGACTGGGATTTCTCCAGATGGTGCAGCGTGATCATGACGGTCTCTCAGGGCGCCCTTGCCCGCCGCACTCCCTAAGTCAGGTGCGCGGCTGCGGCCAGAGATGATGCGGGGAAAGTCCGAAAAACCTGCTCACCGCTCCTCCGCAAGGCGCGCCAGCGTGTTCATCGTCGGCGGCAGGGCAGCCCGGAAGCCGGGGCCGAACCTCGACGCCCAGAACGACGCCATCAGCCCGGAAAAGCGCACGTCATGCCGGAAGCGGGTCGGAGAAGTGCCGATGATTTCGCGTGTGACGGTCAGTTTCGCAAGCGGCAGGTCGGTCGTGAAGCGGTAGGATTGCCCCGGTACCAGGGCCTCCACGGTGAATTTGGAGGCAGGGCCGGACAAGGGCATGATCTGCCCTATCGATCCGGCGGCCATCGGTCCTTTATGGCTCGCGGACTTCAGGCCCTTGTCCCATTGCGACCAGGTGGAGGCGTCGGTCCAGAGGGCCCAGACGGCGTCCGGCGCAGCGGTGGTTGTAACTTCATGTGAAAAGGCACGGTTCGAGCCGGCGGCGAGCGCGGTGTCGGGCATGGAGCGGGTTCCTGAAGCAGATGTGCAGGCGGCGAGGAGGGTCAGAATGAAGGCGAAGGCTGGAGCGACAAGGCGCATCGGAAGGGTCTCCTTTCGGAATGAATATTATTCATTCACGACATTTAGGCCAGTCGCTTTTCCCGGCAAGCCTGAATAAGGTTCATTGTATGACCACAGCGGCTCGCAAGATGGATCCGGACGGCAAGCGCGAAGCGGTCTGCCGAGCGGGCGAGGCCCTGTTTGCCTCGCGAGGTTATGCGGGCACCACGATGGCCGAGATCGCCCGTGAAGCGGGTGTGGCGGTGGGCACCCTCTACACGCTGTTTCCGGACAAACGCGCCTTGCTGACCGAACTCCACCGCCGAATGGAGCGCCGCTTCGCGGACGCGACGCAGCAGGGATGGGCCGCCGGGCAGACAGCGGGCGAGCGTCTCGACCGGATGGTCGATGCCTTGTTCATTGCGGCGGCGGAAGTCGCGGATATCATGCCGCTTTACGAGCTCACGCGTGACACGGTCAGCTCGGATGATTACCGCCCCGGCGCGGCCGTGATGGCGGTCATTCACCTTCAGTACACGGAAGCGGTCAGTCGCGGGGACTTTCACGCCCACGATCCGGCTGCAGCCGCGGCCATCGCGCACGGCATGGTGGAAGGCGCGATGCGCGACTGGGCTGTCCGGCCGGGCGCTCGGGAACAGCGCCGCACAATCCGGGAACTGAAGGTCCTGCTCCGGCGCGCCTTCCTCAAAGGCTGACGCGCCGGGCGATCTTACTTCGTCCCCAGAATATCCTGCAGGAACAGGGTTTCGGCCTCGCGTTGGGCTTCCCGGTTCGATTTCTTGCGGAAGCCGTGGCCTTCATCCAGTGCCATCAGGAAGCCGGTCTTGACGCCGTTCGCTTTGACAGCGGCCAGGATCTGTTCGGCTTCGGTGTAGGGCACGCGCGGATCATTATAGCCCTGGATGATCAGCAGAGGCTTGGTGATCTTCGAAGCATTCTTCAGCGGGGAAATCTGGTCGAAGAAGGCCGCAACCACGGGATCGCGCTCATCGCCATACTCCACGCGGCGCAGGTCCACGCGGTAGCCTTCGGTGTTTTCCAGGAAGGTCTTGAAGTCCGAGATGCCGACGATGTCGACGCCGCCCGCCAGCCGGTCGCCATAGTCGATCATCGAGGCGAGCACCATGTAGCCGCCATATGAGCCGCCATGCACCACGACTTTCGAAGCGTCGAGCTGCGGCTGCGTGGCAATCCAGTCGAGCAGCGCGCCGATATCCTCGACGGACTTCTTGCGGTTCAGGCCATTGTCGAGCGAAACATAGGTTTTTCCGTACCCGGACGAACCGCGTACGTTTGGCACGATGACCGCGATGCCCAGTTCCTTCGCCCAGTATTGATAGGTGGACGAGAAGCCCGGGCGCGACTGGCTTTCCGGCCCGCCATGAATGGAGATGATGACAGGGTGCGGGCCGTCCCCCTCCGGCATGTAGGCGAAGGCCGGGATGTCCATGCCGTCGGCGTTCTTGTAGGCGAACATTTCCGGCGAGATGAAGGTCTCGGGATTGAGCCCGCCCGTTTCGGCCTCGGTCCAGCGCGTCAGGTTCAGGGTCGCCACATCAAACGACCAGGCGTCCGCCGGGCTGGTTGCCCCATTGAACGTGAAGCCGATCTGCGAGCCGTTCGGCGAGAAGACGAGTCCGCTCGCGATGCCCACGGGCAGGGTAGGGCCGGGTCTGATCTGCCCACTGGCGACATCCAGCAGCCGGATCGTGCCAAGCCCGTTCTCGTTGATCGTGAACGCCACGGTTTTCTCGTCCGGCGACAAGGTCCAGTCGGACACGTCCCAGCCGATCTTCGACGTGTAGTTCGTGAGTTTGCCGTCCTTCGAGATGCGCACGAGGTTCTGGAACTCGCTGTCCTTGTCGGTCGCCGTCAGCACCGATCCGTCCGGCAGCAGCGCGGCGCCGGAATAGGCGACGTTGTCGGCGGCATTGATTTCCGTCAGCGTGCCGGTCGCCACGTCGAGGCTGTAGATATGGCTCTTGGCAATCGACACATAGCGCTGCAGCAGTAGCGTCTTGCCGTCCGCAGACCAGTCCACTGGGCCGATCGCGCCTTCGCCTTCGAGCAGGACGCGGGTCGCAGCCGGGTCGGCCGGATTACCGACCAGAATGTCATTGTTCGGATCGCCCGCATTGGTGCGCGCCCAGGCAACCATCTTGCCATCGTCCGACCAGAGCGCGCTGCCATTGCGTGTGCCGGGCTCTGAAAACTGTGTGATCTCGCCGGTTTTCGAATCGAACCGGTAAGACTGGTAATACTCGTCCCCGCCGCTGTCCTTGCCGAACAGGAAGGCGCCGCCCTTCGGGCTCATGTCGGCGCCGTTCACCGCGTCCGTGTAGAAGGTCAGCTGCCTGCGCGCGCCGCCGGGAAAGCGCACTTCGTGGATCTGGCTCACGTCTGCAAACCGCGTCGAGATCAGGATGCCGCCTTCGCCCGTCCAGTCCTGGAAGCCGTGGCCGCGGACGTTCTCGTAGCGCGTCAGGCGCTCCTTCAAAGCGGGCGAGGCGGCGGGGATGCCCTCGAACACCAGGTTGCCGCGCGTCTCGCGGCCGGCTGCGGGCGACGCGGCTTCGGTTGCGGCGGGCTCGGGCGTAGCCCCCGTTTGGGCACACGAGACGAGCGTGAAGGCGGTCAGCCCGAGCAACAGGGTACGGATCGGCGTCGGGCTCGGCATGGGCATCTCCTCGGAAGGTTTCGTTTTCACATTTTTTAGAGCGTTTGCGGCCCGCGTCACGCAAATTCGGGCGCGCACCGTCACAAGGGTGTGGCATTCCGGACCTATCCCCGGCACAGGCAGTATTCGGTTCGCCAGCGGAGCAGTCGATGAGACATGCAATTACAATCTGGGCGCTCGCCGCCAGCGTGCTTTTTCTGACCGGGTGCCAGCACCGGGCTCCCGTCGATCCCGCGCCTGCCACGGTTGCCGAAGCGCCGCCGCCCCGCGTCCTGCTGATCGGCCTCGACGGTCTGCAGGCCGACATGTTGCAGCGCTGGGACGCGCCCAATCTCAAGGCCCTCGCGGCGCGCGGCGTGCGGGCCGAGGCGATGATCCCGGTGATGCCGAGCGTCACCTTCGTCAACTTCTACTCCATCGCCACCGGCCTCTACCCGGACGGGCACGGCATGGTTGCAAACAATCCATATGATCCCTCCCTCAAGGCCCAGTTCGACAACGCAACCGGCCCGAAGGAAGAACGCTGGTGGCAGGGCGAGCCGATCTGGATCACCGCAGAGAAACAGGGCCTGCCCACCGCCATCATGTTCTGGCTGGGCTCGGAAGTCCCGCATGACGGCATCCGCCCGACGCGCTGGTCGCCCTATGAGCATGAGAAGCCCTATCAGGACCGCGTCAATGAAGTGCTTGGCTGGTATGATCTTCCGCAGGCGGAGCGTCCGCGCTTCGCGGCGGTTTACTTCGACCGCGTGGACACCGCCGGCCACTATTTCGGCCCGGACGCACCGGAGACTGAAGCCGCGGTGAAAGAAGTCGATGGCTTTGTCGGCCAGCTGGTCGCCGGCCTCGAAGCGCGCGGGCTTGCGGATAGCACGACCATTATCGTTGTCTCCGATCACGGCATGGTCAAGCTTGAGCCGACGCAACTCATCGAAGTCGGCGCGCACCTTGATCTCAAGAGCCTCGTTGTCCCGCAGTTCACCGGACCCTATGGCGGCTCGGCGCAGCCCTTCCTGCAGATCTACGGCGAGGGTCCGGCGCTGGAGGCGGCCTATGAGGGCCTCAAGAACATCGACCCGCACGTCCGTGTGTGGCGCCGGGGCGAGATGCCCGCGCATTATCACTTCGATCATCCGGCGCGCGGCCCGGATCTCTTCGTCCTCGCCGATCCGGGTTGGGCCCTGCAGGCCGCCAATGTCGGCGGCGCCCGCCCGCCGATCCCCGGCATGCACGGTTATGACAATCTGGCGCCTTCGATGCAGGCCACCTTCATCGGCGCCGGCAACATCTTCCCGGAAGGGCAGGTGGCGGCTCCGTTCGAGAACGTGAACGTGTACTCCATGATTGCTTGCGCGCTCGGTCTCGAGCCTGCGAAAACGAATGGCGATCCGGCGGTCGTCGCAGCTGTCACCGGCGGGCGCTGCCCGGCACAGTAGGAGCCCTTCAGATGGCCAAAATCGTCTACGGCCTCAACATGTCGCTCGATGGCAATGTCGACCACACCGCCTTCGCGCCGGACCCCGCCCTGTTCCGGCATTTCATCGAACAGGTCCGCCACGAGACGGCCAGCATCTATGGCCGCCGCATGTACGAGATCATGGCCTATTGGGACGAAGACCAGCCCGGTTGGGACGAGGCCGAGCGCGAATACGCCGACGCCTGGCGCCGCCAACCGAAATACGTCGTCTCGCGCACGCTGACCTCCGTCGGCCCGAACGCGACGCTCATCTCAACCGATGTCGAAGCCGAAATCCGCCGCCTCAAAGCCGAACTCTCCGGCGACATTTCCATCACCGGCCCGGTCCTGGCGGGCAGCCTGATGCCGCTGATCGACGAATACCAGATCTACCTCCACCCCGTCATCACCGGCCCCGGCACACCCTTCTTCACCAGCCCCCCGCCACCCCTGCGGCTAACCGGCAGCGAGCCGATTGGGGACAGCGCGGTGCGCCTGACTTATGTGCCGGCCTGAGTCACGAATACCGCGCTTCCACTCTCTCCGCCGCGACGCCCGCTTTCACATCTGCCAGCGCCGCCTTCAGATCGCTGAGATACGCGTCGGCCACCTCGGCATGTTTCGGGGACAGCATCAGGTGAAGGCTCGCGGGCTCGGCCGTGAATGACGTGAACCAGCCGCGCGCCCGCATCGCGCTGTAGAGCGCGAGCGTCTCCGCTTCCGGATGACGGAATGCGACGAGACCCAGCAGCGGCCGCCCGAGCACTTCGAATCCGAGCGCCTTCACGCCCGCTTCGATCTTCTCGCGCACCGCGCAGACGATACCCTGTTTCTCGCGGTAGCCCGATACGCCGAGCACATTCATCACCGCCCAGGCTGCGGAAATCGCGCCCCCCGGGCGCGTGCCGGCCAGCGTCGGCGTCTTCATCGGCGCGCCCGACCAGTCGCGCATCGAAAATGGCATGTGCCGGTAGAGGTCCTCCGAACGAAACAGCACGGTCGAGGCGCCCTTGGCGCAATAGCCATACTTGTGCAGGTCCGCGCTCATGGAGCGCACGCCCGGCACTTCAAAGTCGAAGGCCGGGACCGGCACGCCGTTCATGCGGGCGAAGGGTGCGAAGTATCCGCCCACGCACGCATCGACATGCAGCCAGACGTCCCTGGTGACTGCGATTTCACCGAGCGCCGCAATCGGATCGATGATGCCGTGCGGAAAGTTCGGCGCGGACCCAACCATCATGATCGTGGACGCATCCACCGCGCCGGCCATCGCTGCCGGGTCGGCCTCGTAGCTGCCATCGGTTTTCAGCGGCGCGCGGCGCACGGAAATGTCCATCAGGTGCGCAGCCTTGTCGAAAGCCAGGTGCGCGGAGCGGGGCAGGACGATGTTGTGATCCGTCAGAGGCCTGCCATTCGCGCGGGCGAAATCGCGGGCCGCCTTCATCGCCATGGTAATCGAGTCCGTGCCGCCCGATGTTATGGCACCGGCCGCGCCCTTTGGCCCGTGCAACAGGCCGAGGGCCATGGAGATGACATCTTTCTCCATCTGCGCGAGCGATGGGAACGCAAGCGGTCCGAGGCCGTTCTCGGACATGAACAGGCCGTAGGCATCATGCTGAACATGGTGAATATCCTCGCCCGCGTTGAAGATATAGACGGCGGTTCGCCCGCTGCGCCAGTCAACGTCGCCGCTGCCGCGCGCGATCATCTCGGCGCGCAGGTCGTCCCAGTTGCGTCCTTCAGGCGGCATCTTCATGCCTGATCTCCCTTGGTTCTGCTGCCTTAACCTAGGCTTTGTCTGCCTGACTGGCCAGCATCCGTGCGCGAGAAGAAAATAAATGCTCGCGCGTTGCGATAAGGGCGTTGCAGGCTTGGGACGCACCGCATAATTTACCCTTTGATAACCTATCAGTTTCGAGAGAGAGCGCGCGCAGGATGACGGATTACATCGGATATGAAGCGCTCACCCAGGCCGCCATGCGCGGTGTGGTCCGCGAAGCGCTTCGCCGCGCAAGAACGAATGGCGGCATGCCGGGCGATCATCATTTCTATGTGTCGTTCCGCACGCGTGCGCCGGGCGTGAAGATCGCGGACCATCTTGTGCAGCGGTTCCCGGAAGAAATGACAATTGTCATCCAGCATCAGTACTGGGACCTCGAAGTGCACGAAGGCCACTTCGAGATCGTCCTCAAATTCGCTGGCGTGCCGCAACACCTGTCGATTCCGCTCGCGGCCATCACGCGCTTCGTGGATCCTTCGGTGAATTTCGGCCTCACATTCGAGACACGCGGCAAGGATGGCAGCGTGCTCGCGCCGGCGAAGGATGCCGTTGACGAGCCGCCCGCCGCGCCGGCCGAAACAGTCGTCAGCCTTGACGCCTACCGGCGCAAGTAAGGCTGCGCGACTTGACTGAGACCACGCCGCCCCGCGTCTCTGACGCAGATATGCTGGCGCGTTTCCAGAACTCGAAGAAGCGCCCGCCCTGTTCGGACACGCTCGGCATGCGACTCGCCGCGCTCAGCCAGGACGAGAAATGGGTGCGGATGGAGTTTGACGTCTCGCCATCCTTCGCCAATCCGACCGGCGCGGTGCAGGGCGGTTTCATCTCCGCGATGATGGACGAGGCGATGAGCACCGCCGTGATCATCGCCTCCAACGTCACGATGACCGCGCCGACGCTCGAGATGAAGACGAGCTACCTGAAACGCCTGATGCCCGGAAAGGCGAGCGTAGAGGCGCGCATCCTCAAGCTCGGCAAGTCTGCCGCCTTCATGGAAGCCGACTGTTTCGATGCATCGGGCGATCTGGTGGCCCGGGCAACGGCCACCGCCATCCCGATGCTTTTCAAAAAGTTGTAAGCGCCCCGCGCCAAAATCAGCTATGACAATGCCATAATCAAAACTCCCCGGGAGGAGATGATCATGGCGGACGATCAGCAGGCGCCTTCGGGCATTCCACAATCGATTTTTGAACTTTCGGCCTTCAATCCGGTGGCGCGTGACAATCCGCACCCGCTGCTGAAATCGCTTCGCGACGGCTGCCCGGTGATGCGAGATGAGCCGAACAAGACTTGGCTGTTGTCCCGCTACAAGGACGTGCGCGAGACCGTGAATGACCGCACCTTCGTGCGGCATCCGTCGAACGCCGAAGCGGGCTCGATCACTTCGCGGCTCGTCGATGAAACGGGGGACAATCGGCGCACAAGCATCCTGTTCCTTGACGATCCCGATCATGCCCGAATCCGCCAGCCGCTCGCCAAGGCTTTCTATGCCCGCATCAACCGGATGCGGCCCGAGATCGAGGCGATGATCGACGAGATTATCGATGCGGCGCCGATTTCGGGCGAGTTTGACCTGATGGCGGAGATCGCCGTGCCGCTGCCGGTGCTGGTGATCGCCCGCATCTTGGGCGTGGACGAAGCGCGGCTGACCGATTTCCGCGAATGGTCGGAAGGCGTGATCCTCAGCCTCAATCCCTTGCGCACGCCGGAAGAAAACGATCGCATGCTCGCCGGCGCCGCCGCGCTGGATGAGTATTTCTCGCAACTGATGGCCGAGCGGCGCGCGGCGCCCAAGGATGATCTCGTCTCCGACATGGTTCAGCTGCAGGCGCGCGGCGAGGCGAATGTCGAGGATGATGAAGTGCGCCTCAACCTGCAGGCCCTGCTGGTCGGCGGAAACCTGACGACGACTGATCTGATCGGCAACGGCATCTGGCTGCTGCTGACGCATCCGCAGCAGGCCGAGGCGCTGCGCGCCCATCCGGAACTGGCGGCGCAGGCGGTTGAGGAAGTTCTCCGGTTTGAAGCGCCGGTTTCGCTAACCTCGCGGATCCTCGCCGAAGACCGCGCGGTCGCCGGTTGTCCGATGAAGGCCAGCCAGCCGGTCTGGATGTCGCTTGCGGCAGCGAACCGCGATCCGGACGCGTTCGAAGAACCCGAAGCCTTCGACATCACCCGCAAACGCACGGGCCACGTGGCGTTCGGGGGAGGGCCGCACATCTGCATCGGCGCGCCGCTCGCGCGCATCGAGGCGCGGCATGTCTACCTGAAACTGCTGGAGCGTTACCCGAACATGCGCCTGCCGGAGCAAACGCTGGAATGGCGCGCCCTGCCGTTTTTCCGCGGGCTCGAACGGCTGGTGGTGGCGGTTTAGCCGAGCGATTCGGCCAGCAGCCAGATGCCGTCTCGCTCGCCCGCCCGCCGTTCGATCAACAGGCGCGCGACCTGACGGTCATCCTCGAACACGTTGCCGGTGAGGGAATCGAGGAGGGCCTTGGCGATATTGTCGAGGTCCATCCAGGGCGCCTCGCCGAGGTGTTCCATGACGATATGCACGCTGTAATCGCCGTATCCGGGGCGCAGGCGGGGGAAATCCTTGCGAAAGAACTCCCGCAGCAGGGTCTTGTAATACTTGGTCTGCGTCGTGAGGCCGGTGCAGCTGACTTCGAGCGCGCCGGATTCGGTAATGCGCGCGCGGACTTTCCCCGCGCTGATCCATGTTGTTCCGGCTGGTTCCATCGCGGCGCAAGCTAGCCGAATTGGTCCACAAAAACAGTCCACAAACCGTCCACAACGTGCGCGCCGACTTGTGGACGGTTTTCGTGCGTCGCGGGTATACACCCGCGTCAGGCTTGAAGGGCGGGAGCGGCCTCGCTAGACCCCCCCGCACCAAACCGACGCAAGCCCGATCAGGAGCCGCACATGGCCGCGAAAATTCCTACCCGCACCGAAACCGACACATTCGGACCCATCGAGGTCGAAGCGGACAAGTATTGGGGCGCGCAGGCGCAGCGCTCGCTGGGCAATTTCAAGATCGGCTGGGAAAAGCAGCCCGCGCCGATCGTGCGCGCGCTCGGGATCGTCAAGAAGGCGGCGGCCGAGACCAACATGGCGCTTGGCAAGCTCGATCCGGCGTTGGGAAAGGTGATCATCCAGGCGGCGGATGAAGTGATCGAAGGCAAGCTGAACGCGCATTTCCCGCTGGTCGTCTGGCAGACGGGCTCGGGCACGCAGTCGAACATGAATGCGAACGAAGTGATTTCGAACCGCGCGATCGAGATGCTGGGCGGGGAAATGGGATCGAAAAAGCCGGTTCACCCGAATGATCACGTCAACATGAGCCAGTCGTCGAACGATACGTTCCCGACCGCCATGCACATCGCGTGCGCCGAGGAAGTCGTGCACAAGCTGCTGCCGGCGCTGCAGGTGTTGCACAATGCGCTGAATGACAAGGCGCAGGCCTGGAAGGCGATCATCAAGATCGGCCGCACGCATACGCAGGATGCGACTCCCGTGACGCTCGGCCAGGAATTCTCAGGATACGCAAAGCAGATCGAGAACGGTATCAAGCGGATCGAGATGAGCCTGCCGATGCTGATGGAGCTTGCGCAGGGCGGCACGGCCGTCGGCACGGGTCTCGCCTCGCCGGCAGGATTTGCCGAGGGCGTTGCGGCCAAGATCAGCCAGATCACCGGCCTCAAGTTCACTTCGGCCCCGAACAAGTTCGAGGCGCTGGCCGCGCATGATGCGATGGTGTTCACGCACGGCGCGATCACGACCGTGGCGATGAGCTGCTTCAAGATCGCCAACGACATCCGTTTCCTGGGGTCAGGTCCACGTTCCGGACTTGGCGAACTGGCGCTGCCGGAGAACGAGCCCGGCTCGTCGATCATGCCGGGCAAGGTGAACCCCACTCAGTGCGAAGCGATGACCCAGGTTTGTGCGCACATCCTAGGCAACAACGCGGCGATCGCGTTTGCAGGCTCGCAGGGCCATTTCGAGCTCAACGTGTTCAACCCGATGATGGCCTACAATTTCCTGCAATCGGTACAGCTGCTGGCCGATGCGTCGGTGTCGTTCACCGAGAACTGCGTGGTCGGCATCGAGCCGCGCCTCGACAATATCCAGCGCGGCCTCGAGAATTCGCTGATGCTGGTAACGCCGCTGAAGGAAAAGTACGGCTACGACCTTGCCGCGAAGGTCGCCAAGACCGCGCACAAGAATGGCACGACGCTGAAGGTGGAAGCCTTGAAGCTTGGCATTTCCGAAGCGGACTTCGATGCGATCGTCCGCCCCGAGAACATGATCGGGCCTGATCCTGCCTGATCGGGTCTGAAGCTTCCTGAACAGGCGTTCATTTCGGAAGAATAGGAGTGCGCCTTGCGTATTGAGCGCGTGCAACGCGAATTGCCGCCGGATATCGGCTCGCTCGCCTCGGCAGCGGCGCGCGAAGGCGTGCGCAATGTGTCAATGCTGATCGCTGCGTGGGAGGCGGGCGAACAACGCTTTGACGTTGATGGCGCTGCATTGTTTGCGGCGAGCGACGGCGACGCGCTCGCCGGTATTGGCGGCGTGAAGCGCGAGACCGAGGTTGCAGAGTCCGCGATGCGTATGCACCGGTTCTACGTCCACCCGCTGTATCGACGGCGCGGCGCTGGCGGCCGGCTCGCGCAAACTGTCATGGATCACGCACTGAGCCATGCATCCGTGCTGACCTGTAACGCGCGCGCCACACCGCTCGCCGCGCCTTTCTGGGAGTCGATGGGATTCGTCAAGGCCGAGGCGGACGGCTACACCCATATATTCCGCACCGGGATGAATTCCGGCGCATAACAGCCATGCGGGATTTCGGGAATCGGCCGGAATTGACGTTCAAATCGCGAAAATTCAGGCTGCGGCTCGTTTGGCGGCTCCATGGAACAAGTTAACGGGTCCGCTCTGCCTGATGGCGCTGCGCTCATGAAAGCGGTCAATCGCATTGCTGCCACTTTCGTGTGAAAGCGTGTTCTCAGCAACGGAAAACAATGCTCAGTGTACAGAGCTAACCCTGCTCAATGCAGTGAATTTCGATTTCCCATAAAATACCTGATTGACTTTCCTTCAGCGTTGAAAGAAATTTTTCCCCAAGGGGGACGGCAGTCGTCCTTCGAGAGGAAAAGAACATGTCTGGGTCATCTGACACTCCTAGGGGCTGGGATCCCGGTGGGGCAGGGACCGAAAAGCCGAAGCGCAAAGCCAAGGCCGCTACAAACAGCAAGCACGGCGGCAAGCGCCGCAAGAAAACGCCGGATACGGAGCATCGTCTGCCCAAGGGCGGCGACCGGATCCTGCTCGGCTGGCAGATCGATGACGACCGTCAACAGGTCGGGTTTCGAGACGGCCCCGTGCCGGAAGCCAAAGCCGGCAAGCCGATCTGGCTTGAAGGCGAAGGCCACATGATCACCATTGCGCCAACTGGCGCGGGCAAGGGGCGCGGCGCCCTGATCCCGAACCTGCTGGTCTATCCAGGACCGGTCATCGTGATCGATCCGAAAGGTGAAGCCTGCCAGATCACGGCAGAGGCACGCCGGCAGATGGGGCAGAAAGTCCACGTCATCGATCCCTTCGGGATCGTGTCGGCGGAAACCGACAGCCTGAACCCGATGGATGCGTTCGATATCCCGGGCGTAGACGCTTCGGCGCTCGCCATGGATATCGCCAAGCAGCTGTCCGGCGGCGGCAAGATCTCCAAGGACCCCTTCTGGGATATTCGCGGGCATGACCTGTCCGCGGGTGTGATCGCCGCCATCGCGGCCACCCGGTCGCCCGAAGAGCGAAACCTGATCCAGGTCCGCCGGCTGCTCAAACGCGATGACAGCACCTACAATCTTGCCGTGCTTCTCGACACGTGCGGCAAGAACCTGCCGGCTTTCGCGTATGACGAAATCTCGAACTATCTGCAGACTGTGGAGATTACGCGTTCGGGCATTCATGCAACGGCCTGCAGTTACTTCTCGGTGATTGCATCGGAAGCGGCCCAGAGGACGGTGGCGAAATCCACCATCGACCTTGCGGCGGTCCGGCGCGGGGATCCGATCACGATCTACCTGGTCGTGCCGCCGACGAAGCTGGCGAGCCATGCACCGCTCTACCGTCTCTGGACGGCGGCGCTGATGTCCGCCGTGCTGTCGCGGGACGGGAACCTGCCGGAGCATCGCACGCTGTTTGCGATCGATGAATGCGCCCAGCTTGGAGACTTCGGCCTCTTGCCGATGGTCTACACGCTGGCGCGCTCCTACGGGATGCGTGTCTGGG
>JAIXRO010000221.1 GCA_027485145.1 Hyphomonadaceae bacterium
GATTCCAAGCGCGCCGCCGCCGGGCGCAGCCCCAAGCGCTACGCAACGCTGGAAGAAGCCTACCAGCGCATGAAGGAAGAGAACGCGTATCTCTCGGACGAGCAATCACGCCATCTCACCATTCATGGCATCAGCCAGAATGAAGATGGCACGTATTCGTGGAAATTCGACAACCATTTCCGAGTGATGGTGCCGTATGACATGCCGCAGGCAGACGTCGAGGCTCTGTGGAGCGAGATCACTTGTCCAACTTTGTTGCTGTACGGACAAAACAGCCATGCGTCCAATCCGCTCAAAGATGGCCGGATCAGGCATTTCCGGAATGCCGACGTGAAGGTCTATGAGAACGCTGGCCACTGGCTGCATCATGACCAGTTTGACCGGTTCGTTGCCGACCTGAAGGCGTTTCTCTAGGCCAAGCCGCCGTCAGGAGAAGTGCAGACGGCGATACTTTCCGCGGAAGTAGAGCAAGGGATCGCGGCGCGGATCGAATGTGGCTCGCAGGACTTCACCGACCAGGATGATATGGTCCCCGGCGTCGTGCATCTGGTGCCGGCGGCACTCGAAATTTGCGAGGGCGTTCGAAAGAAGCGGCGCATTGTGCCGGCCGCGTTTCCACGCGGTTTCCCGGAAACGGTCTTCGCCCGGTTTGGCGAACAGACTCGACGCCGGTTGCTGGCCGATGTGCAGCACATTGACGGCGAAATGCTCCGCAGCCTGAAGGGCTTTCAGACTGCTGGAGGTTTTCGCGATGCAAACAAGGAGCAGCGGCGGGTCGAGCGACACAGATGTAAACGAGTTTGCGGTCAGCCCGGCTGGTTCGCCGCCCGGCTCGAATGTCGTGACGACGGTGACACCTGTTGCGAAGCAGCCGAGCGCGTCCCGGAGGGTTCGCGCGTCAGAGCCGGAGCGATATTCGGGGACGAAGCGCGGCACGCGACGCTCAAGAAAATCAAGCAAGGTGGCATTGAAGAGATCTGCACGGTCCGAGGCCACCAGATGTCCGGCGCCGCTGATCTCGGCATATTCAGCGCCGGGGATCTGTTCGACGATACGGCTGGCCGATGCTGCGTCTGTGACGTCACTCAGGGCGCCGCGAACGAACAGGACCGGCATGTGGATGTTCGGGGCCGCTGTCTTGAACCGCTTCAGGGCGTCATCAAGTTGGAACCGTTCCAGCATCCGGGGATCCCAGCCACCTTTGGCGGTTTCCGAGGCAGCCTTGAGCACACCGGCGGTCTTGCGGATGTTCGTGAGATCGAGGTCGGGCGGTGCGTCTGCCAGGATCAGGCCCGAGGCGAGGTGCCCGCCATTTTCACCGATGGCAACGGCCGCGACCCATCCACCGAGCGAGGCGCCGACGATGACAGGGCGGGACGGCAGTTGCGCGAGGACTGCGCGCAGGTCTTCGACATAGGCGCTGAAATCGTACCGTCCGTCCTCAGGCCACTCGCTTTCGCCGTGTCCGCGCAGGTCAATCGCCATCACCTGACGACCGGCCCGCACAAGGGCGGAGGCGGCATCGTTCCAGATGTCGCGGGTTTGCCCGCCACCGTGGACAAGGAGCACGAGCGGGTCATCCGGATCGCCGCGCGTTTCGCCGCGAATGGCGACACCTGCGAACCCTTTGAACAGCGAAAGTGTCATGTTGGTCCTGGCGGTCTCTGCGCCCGGCGTGGCGCAGCGGGCGTTCATGCGATGGATGTAGTGCCAGCCTCTAGCGCGAACATGGCGCAATTGCGAGGCAGCCGCCGCAAGCTGTTGATCCTTCGGAATCTGTCCGTTCCACAGCCGATTCCCGGCAGGGATTGACTCAAGTTCAAAAGAACAAAATAAGAACATATGGATATTGCCACGCTCAAGACGAAAGGATTGCTGAGGGCTGTTTCAGCTGCGCCCGCCTCACCGGCGGCGTTTCCGTTCGGGCTGGGCGTGGCCGGGCTGCATGAGGTGGCCGAGAGAGGTTATGGAGACCGGGCGGCGGCCACTGGCTTTGTGCTCGCGGCGACCCGGCAGACGAAGCAAGGCGCCTGGTTATGGATCAGCCAGACAAAGCTCACGGGCGATCTGGGGCATGTGCCCCAGGCCGCCTTGCGGCAGATGCAGGCGCTTATGCCTCAGCGGCTGACTGTCGAAACGCGGACGCTGGCCGAGGCGCTGTGGGCCGTTGAAGAAGCGGTCGTCTCCGGCGCGGTGAGCCTCGTCATTGCGGAAGTCGAGGCGGCAGATTTCACGGCAACGCGGCGGTTGACGCTCGCTTCGGGCCGCTACGGTGTGCCGGTGATCCTCATGATGCCGCAGACCAGCGAAGGCGCAACGGCGGCGGCCACAAGGTGGCGGATCAGCCCGCGGCCCTCTGCGCCGAACCGGTATGATCCGCAGGCGCCCGGCCACCCGCGCTGGCGGGCCGTGCTTGAGCGCTGCCGCATAGCGCCGAACGCCACAGGCGCAAGCTTTGACCTCGAGTGGAATGATGAAACGCTATCTCTCAGTGCGGTTTCCGGACTGGCCGCTGGACCGGCTGCGCCGCGCCCGGCGGAACGGGAGACCCCTGCCCGCCGCAGGACAGGCTAGGCCTGCGCCCTTTGTCTTGCACGAGAAGTCCGCACATGGGCTGACCGTTGCAGCGGCGAACGCTGCGGCGAAAGCGGCGGGCATCCATGCCGGCATGCGCTTCAGCGATGCCCGGGCGAGCCTCCCGGCGCTGACGGCGGAGGAGATCAACCGGGAGGATGACGCGCGCGCACTTCGCCTTCTGGCGCGGTGGATGAACGGATATTCCCCCCTCGTTTCACTGGATGGTGAGGACGGCCTTCTGCTTGAGACCACAGGATGCGACCACCTTTTTGGCGGCGAGGTGGCCATGGCCGCAAGCTTGTCCGGACGACTGGCCCAATCTGGCTACACGCATCAGATTGCGGTGGCGGGTACACCGGGCGCCGCGCAGGCGCTCGCCCGGTATGGCGGGATAGGGAATGCACCGCAGATCCTGCCTTCAGGCGCGGAACGCATTGGGCTTTGCGAGCTGCCCGTACAGGCGCTGCGTTTGTCTCCCGAGGCCACAACCCTGCTGCGCCGGTTCGGACTAACGCGGATCGGGCAGCTCTACCCGATTGACCGCAAAGCACTGACCCGGCGATTCCGGTCACGGCAGGCGGCTGATGCCGTTTGTCTGCGCCTCGACCAGGCGCTCGGGATACGGCTTGAGCCGGTTGCCCCGCTTCGTCCGCCTCCGGAGCATGCCTGGCGGCTTGCCTGTCCCGAACCTCTCACACAAGCGGCCGGTGTCGAGGCTGGCCTGCAGCAGCTGACGGATACCCTTTATGCCGACCTCTCGGGCAAGGGGCTGGGCGCCCAGCGCTTCGTATTCACCGCCTTCCACTCGGACGGGCAGGTCTCGGACGTGTCGGCGCAAGCTGCACGCCCGGTCCGTGCCTCCGACCATGTTCTGCGGCTGTTTCGCGAGAAGATCGGGAAGATTGATCCGGGCTTCGGGATCGACCTCCTGCTGCTCGAAGCGCTGCGCACGGGCCCAATGGACATGGGCAGCCGCCCGCTGTCGGGCGACCTTGCCGCGACCGGGGTGGACGAGGTGGCCTTGTCCGCGCTCGCCGACCGGATCAATGCGCGGCTGGGGGATGGCACTGTCAGCCTGACGCTTACAGAAGCCCGGCATGCCCCGGACAAGGCCGAGCGCAATGTCGCCTTCACGGGTGAACTGGCTTCAGCCGGACCCAACCTGCGGGACAGCCAGGGCCTGCGGCCTGTTCGCATGCTCAGCTGGGCCGAGCGTGTGGATGTGATTGCGCAGGTGCCGGATGGTCCGCCACTCAGCTTTGTTTGGCGCCGTGTCCTGCGACGGGTCGTGCGGTCCGACGGACCGGAACGGATCGCCCCGGAATGGTGGCTGCACCTGCCGGGACAGGCGGCGCACCCGGCCGCCCTGCCCCGCACGCGCGACTATTACCGGATCGAGGATGCCGAGGGCCGCCGCTACTGGGTGTTCCGGGAAGGTCTTTATGATGACGGGCGCGGGCAGTTGCCTGAATGGTTCGTACAAGGACTGTTTGCATGAGCGGGTATGCCGAACTGGCCGTGACCACGAATTTCTCTTTTCTCAGGGGCGCAAGCCATCCGGAGGAACTGGTCAAGTGCGCTGCGGGGCTTGGCCTCGCCGCGATCGGGATCGCCGACCGCAACACGCTGGCCGGGGTCGTGCGCGCGCACCTTGCGGCCAAGGAAGCCGGGTTCAAGCTGCTTGTCGGCGCCCGCCTCGTGCCTGTGGATGGACCGGAGGTGATCGCCTATCCGATGGACCGGGCTGCCTATGGGCGCCTTTCCCGGCTGCTGTCGGAAGGAAAGCTGAAAGCTGAAAAGGGCGAATGCCATCTGGAGATGAGCGACATTCTGGGGGCATGCGAGGGACAGATACTGATCGTGCTGCCGCCTGATCCTGCCGGCGACAGCTTCGAGACGATCCTTGAAAGCATTGCCGGGGCTGCGCCCGGCCGCACCTATCTTGCCGCGCGCTATGCCTATTCAGGCCGCAACCGGGAGCATATTGCGCGCCTCGCGGCACTCTCGGCACGCGCCGGCGCGCCGCTGATCGCCATCAATGAAGTACTCTATCACCAGCCGGAACGGCGCCCTTTGCAGGATGTGCTGACCTGCATCCGCGAGCATTGCAGCATAGAAGCCGCCGGTTTCCGGCTGGAGGCGAATGCCGAGCGCCATCTCAAGGACGCGCACGAGATGGCGCGCCTCTTCAAGGGGTTCGCCCCGGCGCTCGCTCGCACACTGGATGTTGCCGCCCGGTGCCAATTCAGCCTTGATGAGCTGGCGTATGAATATCCTGACGAGCCGGTCGCGCCTGGCTCGACGCCGCAGGCGCATCTTGAATCCCTGACCTGGAAGGGCGCGAAGTGGCGCTATCCGGAAGGCATTCCGGACGTGGTCGCCCGTCAGGTCCGCAAGGAGCTCGGCCTGATCGAGGAGCTTTCCTATGCGCCCTATTTCCTGACGGTGCATGACATTGTGGCCTGGGCAAGGGCGCAGGGTATCCTGTGCCAGGGGCGCGGCTCGGCCGCAAACTCGGCCGTCTGCTTTTGCCTGGGGATCACGAGTGTCGATCCGGCCGAGACGAGCCTTTTGTTCGAGCGGTTCCTGTCACGTGAACGCAAGGAACCGCCGGACATCGATGTCGACTTCGAGCATGAGCGACGCGAGGAGGTCATCCAGTATGTGTACGGACGGTATGGCCGTCATCGTGCAGCGCTGACGGCAACGGTGATCTGCTACCGGCCGCGTTCAGCAGTCCGGGAGGTGTGCAAGGCGCTGGGGCTCAGCGAAGACATCTCCGGCGCGCTGGCGGGCTCGGTCTGGGGAAGCTGGGGGAGCGGCATTTCAGCCAGGCAAATTGCGGAAGCCGGGCTTGATCCTGAGAACATGCTGATCCGGCGCGCGATCCAGCTGACCCAGCAGCTGATCGGGTTCCCGCGCCACCTTTCCCAGCATGTCGGCGGTTTCGTCCTGACGCGGGGACCACTCGTCGAGACCGTCCCTATCGGCAATGCCGCAATGGAGGCGCGCACCTTCATCGAATGGGACAAGGACGACATCAATGCGCTGGGTATTCTCAAGGTCGATATCCTCGCGCTGGGGATGTTGACCTGTATCCGCAAGGCGTTTGACTTCCTCGAGCAGCACAAGGGTCTGCGCTTCAACCTGGCGACCATCCCTGCCGATGACACTGCGACCTATGACATGCTGTGTGAAGGCGACAGCCTGGGTGTCTTCCAGGTGGAGAGCCGGGCGCAGATGAATATGCTGCCACGCCTGAGACCGCGCACCTTCTATGATCTGGTGATCGAAGTGGCGATCGTCCGGCCCGGGCCGATTCAGGGCGACATGGTGCATCCATATCTCCGCAGGCGGAAGAAAATCGAGCCTGTGAACTTTCCGAGCCCCTCCCCCGAGCACGGGCCTGCGGACGAGTTGTCGCGCATCCTGCAACGCACCCTCGGCGTGCCGCTTTTCCAGGAGCAGGCCATGCAGATCTCAATTGATGCGGCCAAGTTCACACCGGAAGAAGCCAATGGCCTGCGGCGGGCCATGGCGACGTTCCGGAGGGTAGGCACAATCCAGAACTACGAAGATATGATGATCTCGCGGATGGTGGCGCGGGGTTATGATCCGGTGTTTGCGAAACGCTGCTTCGAACAGGTCAAAGGCTTTGGTGAGTACGGCTTTCCCGAGAGTCATGCCGCGTCCTTTGCCCTGCTGGTCTATGTATCCTCTTGGCTCAAATGCCATCATCCGGATGCCTTCTGCGCGGCGCTGCTGAACAGCCAGCCGATGGGCTTCTATGCCCCCGCGCAGATCGTGCGGGATGCGTCTGAGCACGGGGTCGAGGTGCGCCCTGTAGACGTCAATTATTCCGATTGGAACAATACGCTGGAGCCTGCAGACAGAGGGGACGGCTTGTGTGCCGTGCGGCTCGGCTTCCGGCAGATCGACGGGTTGCGTGAGGACGAGATGGAGGCGCTGATGGCCGCCCGGGGGCCGGGCTATACGTCGCCGGATGATCTGCGCCGGCGAACGGGACTCGGCCGCGCGCCGCTTGAGCGCCTCGCGACGGCTGACACTTTCGGCTCCGTTGGCTTGTCCCGGCGAGAAGCGCTCTGGCATGTGCGGGGCGAAGTGGTTCATCAGTCCCTGCCCCTGTTCACCTCAGCGGGCGTCTCGGAGCAGGGGGATGAAGCGGGCACGCAGCTTCCCGTCATGCCCCCTTCCGAACATGTCATCCAGGATTACCAGACAGCGCGGCTGTCGCTCAAAGCGCACCCGATGCTTTTTCTCAGGGATGACTACAGGGCACGGCGGATTCTCCCGACGACGGAGGCGGTGCTTGCCGGCAATGGACGGCGCGTCCAGACGGCCGGCCTCGTCCTTGTACGGCAGAGACCCGGATCGGCGAACGGCGTGGTCTTCATCACGATCGAGGACGAGACCGGAATCGCAAACCTCGTCGTGTGGCAGCGCGTACTGGAACGCTTTCGTCCCATCGTGATGAATTCGCGTATCCTGCACGTGAAAGGACGTGTTCAGACGGCGGACAATGTAACCCATATCGTAGCGGAGCAATTGTTCGATTGTTCGGCAGACCTGACGCTGCTGTCCGAAGACACATTACGCGATCCTCTGAAGGGTGTTCTGGCACGCGCAGATGAGGTGCTGAGGCCGGTTGCCGAAAGCCGCAACCCTCCGCCCAAGCGGGAAATGGCGCACCATCCACGCAATGTCCGCGTCATCCCGAAAAGCCGGGACTTTCATTAGACCTCGGGCGCGTAGGGCGTGCTTTGCCGAACCGCCGCCGCGAATCTTCTGGATCAGGCTTGCGCCACAAGTACCCGGAGCTCGCGCCGCAGGATCTTGCCGATCGGGGATTTCGGGAGTTCGCTGACGAAATGTACCGTGCGAGGCCGCTTGTAGCCCGTGAGGTGCTGGGCGCAGTGCGCGAGAACATCCTGTGCGCTGAGGGACTCATCGCGGCGCACCACAAATGCATGCAACTCTTCGTCTGAATGAGCCACTTTGATACCGGCGCTCGCCGCTTCCAGCACTCCTGGGCATGCGTTGAGCACTTCATCGACCTCATTCGGAAACACATTGAAGCCGCCGACAAGGACCATGTCCTTGGCCCGGTCCACGATCTTCAGGTAGCCGTCCTCGTCAATGATCCCAATATCGCCGGTCCGCATCCAGCCATCGACATAGGATGCCGCCGTCTCATCCGGGCGGTGAAGGTAGCCCTTCATCAACTGCGGACCACGCGCGACAATCTCGCCGACCTCGCCGGGCAAGCCGAACGCGCCATTCTCGAGAAGAATAGCGATTTCGGTTCCCGGCAACGGCAGACCTGCCGTACCCGGACGTTCACGGCTGTCCGGCGGGTTGATGGCGAGCAGCGTCGTGGCTTCGGTCATGCCGTAGCCTTCGATGATCTGCGAATTCGTCATGGCGCGCCAATTCCTGCCAATGACGGGATCCAGAGCCGCAGCGCCGGAGATCGTGAGCGACAGATTGGGCGGGTTCGCCTTGAACCAGGGCTCCTCCATGAGCTTGGAGAAGAGCGTGTTCACGCCGGGAAAGATTGTCGGTTTGAACTTTTCAAAGCTCGCCTTGAGGTTCGAAAGTGGTCGCGGGCTGGGCACGAGAACAACGTGCACGCCGTGACGCAGCGCAATGACGGACGCAAACAATCCGAACACATGATACACTGGCAGAGCGAGCAGCATGGTTTGACCTTCGAGGTCGGCAAGACCCGGCGCAAGGCTGACAAACTGGTCGATATTGGTGACGAGGCCGGTCTCGGTCAGGCGGACACCTTTCGATGTTCCCGTCGTTCCACCCGAATACTGATAGATGGAATCGCGATCTGCTGGCAGGTCTTCCGTGTACCGAGCGACACTTGCACCATATTGCGCGCCGACCTGAACCGCCTCACGCAAGGTGACGTGGCGGATGGCAAGCGGCCGCTCGAGCTTCTTGACTCTTTGCAGAAGGAAACTGATGCCATGACGCGCCAGCGCCGGGAAGAAGTCGGCCAGCGAAATGGATAGCACGTGCCTGACGCTCGTGCCCTCGACGGCTGCGTCGATCGAGTCTGCGAAAAGTGTCGACCCGATAAGGACCTCGGCCTTGCAGTCGCGCAGCTGGCGGCGCGTTTCGGATTCCGTGTAAAGCGGATTTACGTTTGAAAGGATCAGACCCGCGCGCAGGATGCCGAGGAGGCAAACCACATAGCCAATGCAATTGGGTGACTGAACGGCCACGACGGTGCCCGGCTTCAGCTGCAAGACTTCCCTGAAGTAGCGAGCAAGGTGAGCGGAGTCTCGCTCCACTTCCGAAAAGGTCAGAGTCGCGGAAAGGCCGTTCGGCAATACGGTCGTGAGAAAAGGCCGCTGCGCGTGCTGACGCGCTGCACCTTGAAGAATATCCTCCAGGCGTTGCGCCGTGTAAGTTTCCTGCGCGGAGTGGAATGCGAGCGCTTCATCATTGTATGCGCGCAGATATGCGGGCGAGCTGGAAGCTGCGATCGATTTTGGTTCGGTGGCGCTCATGGTGTGTGTCTTGTCAGCTGTGGGAGCCGCAAGTTCGCATATTCTGGTTGGTATTTACCCTAGCCAGACAGTTCATTCGACCAGAACCCGGAAAGGGACTGGTAACTTCTTTCTGGAAACGAGCGACAATTGGCCTTCAGGGACCCGTAAAGCGGATCGTTCCGGACTTCAGTCCTTCGAGGACGATATCGGCACCGCCAGTCTTCATCATCCACTCTAGGCGGTGGTCCCGGTACTGACGTTTGAACAGCCCGGCCTTCACAGCTTGATCCACTTGCGCCATGCCCGCGATCGAGGTTTCGGATTCCTTGCGCGTCTGGACGACACTGAGCCGGGCGTTCGCCCGTGCGAACCAGGCACCGAGACGCGATTTGGGATCCGGAGCGATTCCGAAACCAGCGGCGCCGTTCAGGTACGGCACAACACTCAGATCTGCCCAACCAAATTCTGTTCCGTTGAGCCAGTCGGCGTCCCCAAGATAAGACTCTAGTACCGCGAAAAAGGCCCCCGCTTGTCTGCGGGCCTGCGTTTCCATTTCAGACTTCAACGTCCCCTCAGCCCGTTTGAAAAAATTCAGCTCACCGAGCCCCCAGGTGATCGCCTCGAATTGGGTATCCATGATGTCTTCGATCATCCGTGCACGCGCCTTTTCGGCGGGGGTTGTCGGAAGCATGGGAGGCAATGGCCACACCTCCTCGATGTACTCCAGGATGATGGTACTATCGAAAATGGCAGTGCCGGCGTGGATCAAGGCGGGCACCTCGCCGCGCGGGTTGGCATTTGAGAACGTGCTGCCCGTCACGCCCGTACCGATGCCCTCCGGCAATCGCGCTTCAAATGGAACGCCTTTTTCACGGAGCGAGATCTTCACCTTCTGTGCATAGGGTGACAGCGGATGCTCGTAGAGAACCAGATCAGACATTTGCGCTCCATCCTGCCCGTCCGGGCGATTTGACTACCACGCTCTCAAGTCTCAAGGCACAAGACAAGCCTGCCCGGCGATTGACGCCGCGTCGCGCTCGCAAACGAAAATCCAGAATCGAAAAGGGCGGACCCGAAGGTCCGCCCTGATCTTTGCCCGCAAATCGGGGTTGGATTTAAGCCTTAGGCCAGATCGAACCGGTCGAGGTTCATGACCTTCGTCCAGGCCGCGACGAAATCCTGGACGAACTTCGCCTGGTTATCGCTCTGGCCGTACACTTCTGCGATCGCGCGCAGCTGCGAGTTGGAGCCAAACACCAGGTCGACCCGGGTTGCGGTCCATTTGACCTGACCGGTTTTCCGGTCGCGGCCCTCGTATGTGCCATCCGCAGCCGGCTTCCATTGGGTGCCCATATCGAGGAGGTTTACGAAGAAGTCATTCGTCAGCGTGCCTGGACGCGCAGTGAACACGCCGTGCTTGGCCTGTGCGGTGTTGGCGTCGAGCGCGCGAAGGCCGCCAACAAGCACCGTCATTTCCGGAGCCGTGAGCGTCAGAAGCTGCGCGCGGTCCACAAGCAGTTCCTCTGCCGGACGCTGGATGGCTTTCCGGATGTAGTTGCGGAAGCCATCAGCCGTCGGTTCGAGAACGGCGAACGAGTCGACATCGGTCTGCTCAAGCGACGCGTCCATCCGGCCCGGTGCGAAGGGCACCTTCACGTCGTGACCGGCCTGTTTGGCTGCCGATTCAATCGCGGCGCAACCGCCCAGGACGATGAGATCGGCGAGTGAGACCTTCTTGCGTCCACCGCTCGCATTGAAGGCGCTTTGGATGCCTTCCAGAACGGACAGCACTTTTGCGAGCTCTGCCGGCTGGTTGACTTCCCAGTCTTTCTGCGGCGCGAGGCGGATGCGTGCACCATTGGCGCCGCCCCGCTTGTCGCTGCCGCGGAACGTCGCTGCCGACGCCCAGGCAGTATTGACCAGCTGCGGGACGGAAAGACCCGAGCCGAGGATTTTCGACTTGAGGTCGGCGATTTCTGCATCCCCGATCAGTTCATGATCGACTGCCGGGATTGGATCCTGCCAGATCAGGTCCTCAGCCGGCACTTCCGGGCCGAGATAGAGAGACTTGGGCCCAGAATCGCGGTGCGTGAGCTTGAACCAGGCGCGCGCGAACGCGTCGGCAAACTCTTGCGGGTTCTGGTGGAAGCGGCGCGAGATCTTCTCGTAGATCGGATCAAAGCGCAGCGACATGTCGGCCGTGGTCATCATCGGCGCATGCTTCTTCGAGGGATCGTGCGCGTCGGGGATCATGTCCTCTTCGCGGACGTTCTTTGCGCGCCATTGGTGGGCGCCTGCCGGGCTCTTCACGAGCTCCCATTCATAGCGGAACAGGACATCGAAATAGCCGTTGTCCCATTTCGTCGGATTTGGCTTCCACGCGCCTTCGATGCCGCTGGTGATGGCGTCAACGCCCTTGCCCGAACCAAAGGTGCTGAGCCAGCCGAAGCCCTGCGCTTCGATTGCGCCGCGTTCCGGTTCGACGCCAACGTGTGATTCAGGACCTGCGCCATGCGCCTTGCCGAACGTATGTCCGCCAGCCACGAGCGCGACGGTTTCTTCGTCATTCATGGCCATGCGGGCGAATGTATCGCGCACATCACGGCCCGACGCGACCGGATCCGGATTACCGTCCGGTCCCTGCGGGTTGACATAGATGAGACCCATCTGCACCGCGCCGAGCGGGTTCTCGAGCTCGCGATCACCCGTATAGCGGCTGTTCGGCTTGTCGCTTGTCGCCAGCCATTCGGTCTCCGGACCCCAGTAAACGTCTTCTTCCGGCTCCCAAACATCTGCACGCCCGCCGCCGAAGCCGAAGGTCTTGAAGCCCATGGACTCCAACGCCACGTTGCCAGCGAGAACCATCAGGTCAGCCCAGGAGATCTGATTTCCGTATTTCTGCTTGATCGGCCAAAGCAGGCGGCGCGCCTTGTCGAGGTTGCCGTTGTCCGGCCAGCTGTTCAGAGGCGCAAATCGTTGCTGACCGGTGCCTGCCCCGCCTCGGCCATCGCCGACCCGGTAAGTGCCGGCTGCGTGCCAAGCCATTCGGATGAACAGGCCGCCGTAGTGACCCCAGTCCGCCGGCCACCAGTCCTGCGAGTCGGTCATCAGGGCATGGAGATCTTTCTTGAGCGCCTGATAGTCGAGTTTCTGGAACGCTTCGGCATAGTCGAACACCGGCCCCATCGGGTTCGACAGTGAAGAATTCTGATGCAAGATCCGGAGGTTCAACTGGTTCGGCCACCACTGTGCGTTCGCCGGCCCTTTGGCGGCCGCGAGGCTACCTGCGCCGTGCGCAACTGGGCATTTGGTTTCGGTTGTCATGAGGTCTCCATTGGGTCGTCGGGGAATCTGTTCGACGAGAGTCGCGCGTTGGCACCCATAGATCAAATAGATTCTGAAACGACGAGCCATAGAAACCGCCACTAGCGAAGTCGGCTGGAATTCGAACGTCAGATTTCGTCTGCCGAAGGCCCGCACGATGACCTTCGAAAGCAAAAGGCCCACTGGTTAAAGTGGGCCTTCCGCAAATTTTGTTTCCGCTACCGGGATCAGATCAGCGCGACGAGATAACCGACCAGGTTTTCGCCAGCGCAGCTGCGCCATCGGTACCCGTGATTGCGCCCCAGGTCTTACGAGCCGCAGCGCCCTGACCATCGCGATACTGTGCGACACCGAGGCGAAGCTTGGCGGCGTTCGACTGGATCGAATCCAAACCACCCTTGGCCAAGCCGGCGGTGTACAGCTCAATGGCCTTCTTGTTGTCGCCCGAGGTCAGATAGAGTTCGGCCGTATTCACCAACGCAATGCCATTCGGCTTGGTCGCTGCCGCTTTGGCAAGCGCTGGCAGATCCGCAGCATCCTTTGCCGCTTCAGCCTTCGCGTTGTCGAGGAGACGTTGGTTGCGCGCTGCTTTTGCGGCATCGGCGTCCAACTCACCGCGATCCTTCATTGGCTGAAGGATGCCCAGCGCTTCAGCGTGAAGCTTCTTCGAAAATGCAGCCTCTGCCATCGCGAGTTTCTCACTCGGCTTCAGAGCAACGCCTGCCGCCTGAAGAAGGCGGAACTGGTCAAGCTCGAACGTCGCACGGCTGAATTTCGCTTCCTGGTCAGCCCGCGCCACGAGGAGGCGCCAGTAGTCATCCTTGGGATAAATGGAGGCAACCCGCTCGATACCCGCGTAGTAACCGGCCATGTCCTTGGACTCGTAGCTCGCCTTGATGGCAACCTGGTACCATTTCTCCGGAGCCTTGCGACCGGCCTTGCGCTCGCCTTCGATGGCGCGGTTGGCCCAATCGATTGCGGTTTTGTAGTCCTTCGCACCGAGTGCCTGGGACGCAACGAAGATCGTGAAATCCTTGTCGTGTCCGTATTTGGCGACGTAGTCTTTTGCGGCCTCGACGGCTTTCGATTTTTGCCCTGACTGATCGAGGCACTGGATGACGAGTTTCGAGGACGACTGAACCTCACCGGCCGGCATCTGACCCGACGCAATCATTCGAGGAATAACCACTGCGAGTTGCGCATAGTTTTTCGTCTGCGCGTAGACATAGCGGCGCATCAAGTCGACCTGATACTTGTCGTTCGCCGTCTTGGCGGCCGCCCCGGCGACGTCGGCCTTCGCGAGAGCGCCCTTGTAGTCTCCAGCAGCGGCCAGCTTTTGCGCCTCAGACAGGGGCAAACCGACTGCCTTGTCCAACTTGACGGCTTTGGTATCGGCGTATGCAGCAGGCGCGATAAGTGCGCTGCCTGCAACCGTTCCGAAAAGTACTGTTGCGCCGAGCACAACTGTCGCGAGAGAACTGCGACGCCGAGAGAAGTTGTTTGCCATGTGCTTACTCACCTTTCAAAAACCTGACTGCCCCCGGCCGAGAACACAGCCGGATCGCATTATCTAGTACCGCCAATTACGCCCATTTTTTGGAGACCGTTGCGTTGTGCGGACGCCATGACATGCGCGACGTCTCCGTACTTGGCACGCTTGTGCGGGCGAATATGGATCTCGGATTGCTGATCGAACGGCAATGCAGCCAGTCCAACCATGTATTCCTCGAGCTGATTGCGATCGACGACGCTGCCAGCCCAGTAAACGGTGCCGTCAAAGTCGACATCGATCGTGATTGGCGGCGGAGGCGGCACGGTTGGCGGCGGAGATTCGCTCACCGGCATGTCGAGTTTCACCGCGTGGGTTTGCGGCGGAATAGTTATGATAAGCATGATCAGAAGAACCAGCATCACGTCGATCAGCGGCGTGGTGTTGATCTCCGACATCGGCTCGCCATCGGCCGGCATTCCTGCTGACATTGCCATTTTGTGTTCTCCATCGCGCTCAGCGCGTGATTTCAGTTACCAACTTGTACTTCTTCGCATGAACCGGGCTTGAAGCGAATGTGCGCCGCGGTTCCAGCTGGGGAGAAGAGGGGCGACCAGAACCACTGGCCGCCCGGCTTCAATCAGGACGTGCCCTTGCAGGCAGCGTCCGGGGAAACATCAGCCCCCGCCGCCTGGCGGCGGCTCTGTGATAAAGCCAACCTTTGCGATGCCGACGCGCTGGCAAGCTTCCACGACACGACCAACAAATTCGTAGCTGGTATCGATATCGCCGCGGATGTGCACTTCCGGTTGAGGCACTTTAGGTGCCTCGGCCCGGAGCAGAGCAAGAAGCTCTTCCTCACCGCCGACAAGCGACTGGTTCCAGTACACGTTGCCATTCACGTCGACCGCGATATTCACGTTCTCCGGCTTGGTCTGCGTAGGAATGTTCCGCTCGGCCGGAAGCTTCACCTCGATCGATCCGATCACGACGGGTACCGTGATCAGAAAGATGATCAGAAGCACCAGCATGATATCGACCAGTGGCGTCGTGTTGATCGCTGAGGTTGTGGGGAATTCGTCCTCCCCGTCCCCCATGCCTTGCATGTTCATGGCCATGTGCGGGCCTCAGGCTTTGGTGGTGGAAGAAGTCAAAAGCTGCTCAACATCGATCGCAAAGTGACGTGCTGTGTCTTGCAGGGTTTTGTTACGGCGACCGAGCAGGTTGTAGAAGATAACGGCAGGCACGGCGACGAAGAGACCGATGGCCGTCATGTACAAGGCTTCACCCACAGGACCAGCCACTTTATCGATCGAAGCCTGACCGGAGATACCGATCGCGATCAGTGCGTTCACGATACCATAAACCGTACCGAACAGACCAATGAACGGCGAAACAGCGCCGACTGTCGCCAGGAACGACATACCATTCGACAAACGGTTGTTGATGCCTTCCACAGCCTGCACAACTTTGTGAGACATCCGGTTCGACCGGCTGATCCGGCCCATCAGGCCCGCGTCGCCCGACTGTGCCACCTGTACGGCGCTGTCAGCGATATCGCGGAATGCGTTTTTCGGGCCGAGCTGGTTCAGGCCGTCATCGACGCTGCTGGCTTCCCAGAATTCGCCGAGTTTCTTGGCGTTTCCGAAGAGTTTGTTCTGGTCCAGGAACTTGACCACAACAATGTACCAGCTGCCGATCGACATCAGCACCATGAGGACAAGTGTCGTCTTTGCAACGATGTCGCCATCGGTCCAGAGGTGTTCGATTGAAAAGGCCTCAAAGCCTTCACCTTCTACTGCTTCGCCTTCTTCGGCGGCCGCTTCGACCGGAGCGGCTTCTTCAACCGCGGCCGTTTCGGTCAGGCCCGGAATGGACGTGTCCACATCACCGAGCGGATCAACCGCACCGTCGGCAGGAGCAGCTTCTGCCGTTTCCGCCGGTGCGGCTTCAGGCTCTTGAGCCATGGCCACCGGCGCGAACGCCAGGAACATTGCAGCAATGGTCGCGGCCAGGAATTTGGCCGGAGCGTGCTGGCGCGAAGATCCTTCACGAAGGGATACTGTATTCATAGTCATATTTCCTCTCTTACGCCGGGCAAACCCAGCCATTCGAAAAGCAACAGCGCGCCGCACGCAATCTGCCGCCGAGTTTCTACACCAATTCGGGCTGGCTACCCCCGTTTCACCGGCTGCTTCTGGAACAGCCGGTAATCTTGTTATTCAAAAGCGCTTTGCCTCATCCGGCTTCAACGCCCTTCTTCAATTTCCCAAGCGAGCGGGACCACCATGCAGCAGCCGTCCACAGCTTTACCGTCCACTTTTGCAGGCTGCATGTTGCGCAGGCCCATCGCCCATTTCACAGCAGCGTCGTCAAGTTCCTGATATCCGCTTCCCTGCGTGACCACTGCCTCTGAAGCACGGCCATTTGCCTTGACGCAGACGCGCATCGTCGTGATGCCCTCTTCGTTCAGACGTTCGGACCGCGACGGATA
>JAIXRO010000173.1 GCA_027485145.1 Hyphomonadaceae bacterium
AGCCCCGGTGCGCACCGGAGACACCTGACTCCCCCACACTGTATTCATCGTCCCCGGACCCCTGGGCAAAGCCCATCCGCAGGACCCGAACGAGGCGCAAAACCGGAAGGGGTAACCCTTTCCGGATATCGGTGTTTGGGGCTACTCCGCAGACTCGACGCGCCAGGGCGGGAAGCGGCGATTCTTGCCGGCGGTGTAGAGGCACACCCGGTTGCCGGCCGGATCGCGGTACCAGGCTTCGGTCCAGAGCCAGTCCATGCGTTCGGGCTCAGCGAGCGGATGGATGCCCGACATGCAGCGCCCGCCGACCTCGATGAACACGTCCTTCACTTCGAAATACACGGCCGGCCATTCGGCGGGCGAGGCGCCGTCCACCATGTGAAGCGAGAGCGTCGACGGCTCCTCGCCTTCCTCGGCCGGGCATTCGAAGCGCGCATACTTCGGCGGCGAATCCACGATCAGTTTCAGGCCGAACCTCTGCCACCAGGCGACACTTGCATTATAATCCGTACAAGGAAGGGTAATCTGGTTGAGGCGCATGGTCGGGCTCCAATTCGGGGCAGGCGGTCTGGGCGGCATAGTATCCGCGTGAAAGACCTGCTGGCAATTGCGCCCGGAATAGCTGTAAAAGGCGGGCAGGAACACACCGCAGGCGGGCCTGCTGCACGGGAGAGCTTGAGATGAAATGGCAAGGCGGACGTCGCGGCGGCAATGTTGAAGACCGGCGCGGACTGGGGCCCGGCGCGGCGGCAGGCGGCGGGATTGGCGTGATCGTCATCGCGCTGATCGGCTATTTCGTCTTTGGCGTTGATCCGCAGCAGACCCAGTCGATCCTCGGCGAAGGCTCAGCCGTCGAGCAACAGGCGGGCGTCGAAGGCACGCCGGCTGATGAAGCCGGCCTGTTCGTCGATGTCGTCGGCGCCAACATCAATGACGTCTGGGTTCAGGCCCTTCCCGGCTATACGCCGCCGAGCGTGGTGCTCTACGAGCAGGGCACAAATACGGGCTGCGGCTTTGGCCAGGCGGCGATGGGACCGTTCTACTGCCCGCCCGACCAGACCGTGTATCTCGATCTCTCCTTCTGGAGCGAAATGGAAACGAAGCTTGGCGCGTCCGGCGCCGAGTTTGCCCGCGCTTATGTGATCGCGCACGAGTTCGGCCACCATGTGCAAACGCTGACCGGCGCCTCGCAGGAAGTGCAGAAGGCGCAGCAAGCCGCGCGCAGCCAGGAAGAAGCGAACCAGTATTCCATCGCGCTCGAACTGCAGGCCGATTGCTATGCCGGCGTTTGGGCCGCGCAGGCGGGCGCGGTCTCGAACGGCGCCGTGGCGCTGGAGCAGGGCGACATGGAAGAAGGCCTCAAGACCGCGCAGGCCATCGGCGACGACATGATCCAGAAGCGGATGACCGGCAAGGTGACGCCTGAAGGCTTCACCCACGGTACGGCGGCGCAGCGGATGGAATGGCTCGGGCGCGGCTACCAGTCCGGCGATCCGAACGCCTGCAACACGTTCAACTAGGCGCGGTCTCGGGCGCGGCGACTGACACCGTGACGCTCTGGCCGACCAGGGTGGCCGCCCCGAAGATCGTCATGAAGCTGATATCGGTCGCGTCGCGGCCCACGGCGATGCGCACCAGGCTGTCCTCGGCCGAGAGGCGCGTCGGGTCGATCAGGTGCCAGGCGTTGTCCAGCCAGACTTCGACGACTGCATGGAAATCCGGCGGATGGATCGCCGGCGCATAGGCCGAGACCATCCGCGCGGGAATGCCGACCGCGCGGCAGAAACTGATCAGCGTGTGCGCATAGTCGCGGCAGACCCCGCGGCGCATCAGGAAACTGTCGGTCGCCGTCGTCGTCGCATCACTGACGCCGGGGGCATATTCGAAGTTGCGGTAGATCCAGTCGGCCATCTCGAGAACCTGGTTGCCGCCCTGCGCGCCGGAGGAAAACTCACTTTCGGCAAACGGCGCGAGACGGTCAGACTCGCAATAGCGGCTCGGCATCAGGTAGGTGATCACGTCATGCGGCAGGTCGCGCCGCAGCGGCACATAAAGGCCGGCGATGTTGACGTGTCCGCGCGTGACATCGACGAGCGCCTGATAGGTGATCGTCACGTCGCCGCCTGCCGTTGTCCATTGCCGACGGCCCATATGCTCCGGGCCATCAGCCAGCGTCAGCGGGCTCGTCGGGCTCAGCGACAGCTGGTCAAAGACAACAACCTGGTCCGCCCCCCGGATCGCCTCCAGCGCAAGCACAACATCCGCCGGCTGAGCAAAGTGATAAGAGAGTGAAGCGTCGATCTTCACGCGCATGGGCACGGGTCCTGATTGTTGGAGAAAAGGCGCGGCGAGAAACGAGCCGCCCAATGACGAATACGCCGAGCAGGCCGGTTCGTTGCATCGCGGTCGTCGAAAACAAAAAAAGGGCGGCCCGAAAGCCGCCCTTTCATTTTGTATCAGGTGTCGAGGAAGCTTCGCAGCTTCCGCGACCGGCTCGGGTGTTTCAGCTTGCGCAGCGCTTTCGCTTCGATCTGGCGGATGCGTTCGCGGGTCACCGAGAATTGCTGGCCGACTTCTTCGAGCGTGTGGTCGGTGTTCATGCCGATGCCGAAGCGCATGCGCAGCACGCGTTCCTCACGCGGGGTGAGCGAGGCGAGCACGCGGGTGGTCGTCTCGCGCAGGTTCGACTGGATGGCCGCGTCCACCGGAAGCAGCGCCATCTTGTCCTCGATGAAGTCGCCGAGGTTTGAATCCTCGTCGTCGCCGATCGGGGTTTCCAGCGAGATCGGCTCTTTCGCGATCTTCAGAACCTTGCGGATCTTCTCGAGCGGCAGGCCGAGCTTTTCGGCCAGTTCTTCCGGGGTCGGCTCGCGGCCGATCTCGTGCAGCATCTGGCGCTGTGTACGGATGATCTTGTTGATCGTCTCGATCATGTG
>JAIXRO010000086.1 GCA_027485145.1 Hyphomonadaceae bacterium
AGCCAGATCGAGACCGCGATCATCAACCTCGTCACCAATGCGCGCGATGCGATGCTGTCACATCGCGATGGCGGCAAGCTGCAGATCCGCACAAGCCGCACCACGGCGCGCGAAGCGCACGCCAAGGGCTTCGACTATATCGAAGAGGGCGAATACCTTCTCATCGAAGTCGAGGACAACGGCGCGGGCATGCGCAAGGATGTGCTGGACAAGATTTTCCAGCCCTTCTTCACGACCAAGGAAAAAGGCTCGGGCACCGGTCTCGGCCTCGCCACCGTGTTCGGCATCATCAAGCAGTCGGGCGGCTATATCTGTCCGGTCTCGGTCGTCGGCAAAGGCACCAACTTCCACATCTACCTTCCGGCCCTGCCGGCTTCCGAAATCCCTCAGCCCAAGGATCTTGTCGCCGAGCGCAAGCAGGCGCTCCGCCCGGTGGACCTCTCCGGGCGCGGCCGCATTCTTGTGATCGAGGACGAGCCGGGCGTGCGCGCGATCGCGGTGAACAACCTGCGGTCCCGCGGCTATGAAGTCGAAGAGGCCGAAGACGGCGAGGACGCGCTCGAGCTCATCAAGTCGAAGCCCGGGCATTTCGACCTCGTGATTTCCGACGTGGTAATGCCGGGCATGAACGGGCCGACGCTGATCAAGCAGGCCCGCGAACAGCTGGGCAATGCGCGCGTCATCTTCATCTCGGGCTATGCCGAGCAGGAACTCGCCAAGCAGCTCGACGACCGGGCAGTCTCGTTCCTGCCGAAGCCCTTCTCGATCCGTCAGCTGGCGGAGCTTGTGAAGAACGAAATCGGCACGCCGCAGCAGGAAGCGGCTTAACGCGACCAGTGCGCCGCGAGGAGGCCCGCGAACTCCTCGGCGCGCTCGTGGCAGGCCCAGTGACCGGCGCCGCGCGCCACATGAAGGGGCGTGCCCCATTGTTTCGAGAAACGCTCCGCTACCGAGAGATCGACGAAGGGATCGGTCTCGCCCCAGAAAAGCTGGCCGCGCTTCGGCAGTTTGGCGAGATCATCGACCCAGGCGCCCCGGAAATTCAGGCCAAGGGCTGAGCGGTAAAGCTTGAGGATCGACTGGCGCATCGTCTTGTCGATGTGCGGAACTTCCGTCTTGGCGAGGCTCGCGGGCATGCCGCCTTCGACCAACGCGGGCTCCAGCCGTGCCTTGTTGCGCATGCCCAGCATCACGAGTTCGCCGACGATGGGCGTCGCCCACATGCGGGCCGTGCGGTGGCCGGTATAGTCCTTGTCGATGACGGCATTGGTGACGCACCAGCTCGACACAAGGTCCGGCCGCATCGAGGCGGCGCGCAGGACCAGCAGCGCGCCCCAGTCATGCCCGACGAGATGCACGGGCTCGCCCGCCGCCTCCATCTGTTTCACGAGCCAGGCGGCATAGGCATCCTTGGTGCAGGAAAAACCCTTGGGCACAGGGTTGCCAAACCCGGGCAGGGAGAGCGCGCGGTACACGCCGGCCTCCAGCCCGAGCGCCTTGATCAGCGGATCCCAGAGGATGGCGGTGTCAGGCACGCCGTGGACGAAAAGGATCATGCGCACTGCCCCTGGCAACCCGCACTCAGCCTAACGCGGCGGCGGCCCGGCGGCAACCAGAGCGCGCGCCGCCCGGCCCCGCTGCCCGATTTCCCCGATGACACGGCTTGCGGCGCGACGTGGGCTTGTCCAAGGATGCCGCGCAACAAACACACTCAAGGGAGACGACCGTCATGAAGACCCGCATCACCGAAATGCTCGGCATCCAGCACCCGATCGTGCAGGGCGGCATGCACTATGTCGGCTTCGCGGAAATGGCGGCGGCCGTCTCCAATGCCGGCGGGCTCGGCATCATCACGGCGCTGACCCAGCGCACGCCGGCGGACCTCGCCAACGAGATCGCCCGCTGCCGCGACATGACGACGAAGCCGATCGGCGTGAACCTCACCTTCCTGCCCGCGCTGAACCAGCCGGACTATCCGGGCTATGTGAAGGCGATCATCGAAGGCGGCGTGAAAGTCGTCGAGACGGCCGGCAACAATCCGGTCCAGGTGCTGCCCATCCTCAAGGAACATGGCATCAAGGTCGTGCACAAGTGCACCGCGGTGCGCCACGCGCTGAAGGCGCAGAATATCGGCTGCGACGCCGTCTCGGTCGACGGCTTCGAATGCGGCGGCCACCCCGGTGAGGACGATGTGCCAAACTTCATCCTGCTGCCGCGCGCGATGGACGAGCTCGACATTCCTTTCATCGCCTCCGGCGGCATGGCGGATGGCCGCTCGCTCGTCGCCGCCATGGCGCTCGGCGCCGAAGGCATGAACATGGGCACGCGCTTCATCGCGACGAAAGAAGCGCCCGTGCATGAGAACGTGAAGCAGGCCCTCGTCGCCGCCTCCGAACTCGACACGCGCCTCGTGATGCGCCCGCTGCGCAATACCGAACGCGTGCTGAAGAATGCCGGCGTCGAGAAACTGCTCGCCAAGGAAAAGGCACTCGGCGCAGCGCTCAAGTTCGAGGACATCATCGAGGAAGTTGCCGGGATTTATCCTAAGGTGATGAAGGATGGCGACATGGATGCCGGCGCCTGGTCGTGCGGCATGGTCGCGGGTCTGATCTACGACATCCCGACCTGCAAGGAACTGATCGACCGGATCATGGCCGAGGCCGAGGAGATCATCCTTAAGCGCCTCACCGGGTTCGTGAAGGCCTGACGGCGACACGCGTTCCCGGTCTGATCCGGGTGCGTTAACCCTTGTTTTTGAACCGGCGGAATTCCCCTGTGAGGCAGGGGCCTTTCGCCTGTGAGGTGTGGACAAGGCTGTTTCGTTCCGATTATGTTCCAGGGGAATCGGTTTAAGGCCCTCCCATGGACCCCATCATGACATTCGGATCGTTGGCGCTCGACGCCCTGCACCTGGTTTTCCTCGTGCTCGCGCTGGGGCTGGGCTTCGCCTGGTGGCAGCTGCGGCAGACCGCGTCGGCAGCGCGGCAGTTGCTGGAGCGCGATCTTGATGCCGTCCGGGCCGACGCCGAACGCAACGCCCAGCGCGCCCGCACGCAGGAAGCGCTCGCCCGCGAGGCGGAGTTGAAGCTGGCGGCGGCGCAGGCGCGCTCGGATGCCGAAGAGCAGAAGTTCGCCGAGATGGCGCAAGGCGTGCTGAACCGTGCGAACGCGCAATTCCTGCAGCTGGCGAACGAGACCTTCGAAAAGCACAAGGAAGGCGCCAAGGGCCAGCTCACCGAACTGATGAAGCCGATCGGCGAGAATTTCGAAACCTTCCGCCAGCGCGTCGACGCGCTCGAGAAGGTGCGGGTCGAGGACAAGTCAGCGCTGCAGACGCAGGTGCTCGCCATCGGCGAGAGCCTGAAGCGCAATACCCAGGAAACCAACAAGCTGGTGACCGCGCTCTCAGCGCCGAAGGGCGGCGGGCGCTGGGGCGAGATGACCCTTCGCAACGTGATGGAGCAGGCCGGCCTGTCCGAGCATTGCGACTTTGCCGAACAGGTGCACGACCAGACAGAAGCCGGCCGCCAGCGCCCGGACGCCATCATCCGCCTGCCGGGCGACCGTCAGATCGTGGTCGATTCCAAGGTCTCGCTCGACGCCTACCTCGCCGCGCATGCCGCGACCGATCCGGCGCAGATCGACATCCACCTCAAGGCGCACGCAGTCAGTGTGCAGCGCCATGTCCAGACGCTGTCCTCGAAGGATTACCAGTCGAATCTGGGCAACCGGTTCGACTATGTGGTGATGTTCATTCCGGGCGAGAACTTCTTCGCCGAGGCCCTGAAACATGCGCCGGACCTGATCGAGAAGGCGATGGCGAAGTCGGTGATCGTGACCACGCCGACCACGCTGATTGCCCTTGCCCGCACCGTCGCCCATCTCTGGCGCCAGCATCACCAGAACGAGAACGCCATGGCGGCGGCCGACGAGGCGATGACGCTCTACACAAGGATCGGCAAGGTGCTGGAGCACATGGACAGGCTCGGCAAGTCGCTGAACGGCTCGGTCGAGGCTTATAACAAGATGGTCGGTTCGGTCGAAACCCGGGTGGTTCCGAGCCTGCGCAAGATGGAAAGCCTGAAGATCACGTCCGAGGCGGCAGCGCCGGACGACCCGCAATTGCTGGACAAACGGGCAAATGCCATGCGCCGGGCGCCGGAACTCGGCTTTGCCGGCCCGGAAGACGTGGCCGCTGAGTAGCGACCCGTTGACGCCTACGTAAGCCGTGCATATCTGACGGTCATGGCCATCCGCGAAATCCTCACCGTTCCCGACCCGCGCCTGAAAGAGGTGTCGAAACCCGTTGTCGGGCCCGTCACCGACGAGCACCGCGCGCTGATGGATGACATGCTGGAGACGATGTATGCCGCGCCGGGCATTGGCCTCGCGGCCATCCAGGTCGGCGTGCCGCTGCGCATCATCGTCATGGATCTCTCGAAAGAGGACGAGGCGCGCGCGCCGCGCTATTTCGTGAACCCGGAAATCCTCGAGCTGGACGGCGAGAACAAGCCATATGAAGAAGGCTGCCTCTCGGTGCCGGATATCTTCGACGAGGTGGAGCGCCCCGCCCGCTGCCGGCTGCGCTATCTCGACTATAACGGCAACGCCGTCGAGGAATGGGCCGAGGACCTCTACGCCGTGTGCATCCAGCACGAGATGGACCATCTCGAAGGCACTCTGTTCATCGACTACCTCTCGCGCCTGAAACGCCAGCGCGCGATCGACAAGGTGAAGAAAGCGAAACTCCGCGCCATCCGCGAAGACGCGAACTAGGCTTGCTTTCCAAGTCTTCCGATTGCCGATAGATCGGCGCGCATGACCCAGCCCCTCCGCATCGCCTTCATGGGAAGCCCCGGCATTGCGCTCGGCGTGCTCGAGGCGCTGATTGCGGCGGGCCACGAAATCGCCTGCGTCTATTCCCAGCCGCCGCGTCCGGCGGGGCGGGGCCAGAAGCTGACGCCGACGCCGGTACACGCCTTTGCCGAGGCGCGCGGCCTTGAGGTGCGCACGCCGAAATCCCTGAAGAATGCCGAGGCGCAAGCGGCGTTCGCCGCGCTGAGCCTCGATGCGGCCGTGGTCGTGGCCTACGGACTGATCCTGCCGCAGCCGGTCCTCGATGCGCCGCGCCTCGGCTGTCTCAACATGCACGCCTCCATCCTGCCGCGCTGGCGGGGCGCGGCCCCGATCCAGCGTTCGATCATGGCAGGCGATGCGGAAACCGGCGTGGACGCGATGCTGATGGAAGCCGGGCTCGATACCGGTCCGGTCCTAGCCTCCGTCCGTACACCGATCACGCGCGCGGATACCGCCGGCACGCTGCATGACCGGCTCGCAGCGCTGGCCGCCGAGCTCGCCCCGCGCGCCCTCGCCGGTCTCGCGGATGGCAGCCTGACGCCAATTGCCCAGATCGACGACGGCGCCACCTATGCCCACAAGATCACGGCAGTTGACCAGCACATCGACTGGTCAAAGCCCGCCGCCGAGGTTGATTGCCGGATCCGGGGCCTTGCGCCCGCGCCCGGCGCCTGGTGCGAAGCCGACCTTGGGCAGGGCCCGGTCCGCCTGAAGCTGATCCTCAGTGAGCTGACGGACCTCCGGAGCCCCGCCTCGCCCGGCACATTGATGGATGACCGGCTCGCGGTCGCCTGCGGGGATGGCCGCGCCGTGCGCCTGCTCAAACTCCAGAAGCCCGGCGGCAAGCCTCTGGACGCGCGCGACTTCCTGGCGGGAACGCCCGTGGCTGCGGGCAGCCTGCTGGCATGATCGACTTCTGGACCCGTCTCGCAAAGCCAGGTGACAGCGATGCCATCGCCGCGCTCAATGACGCGGCCTTCGGCGGTCCTAACGAGGCGCGCATCGTCCGGCAGCTGCAGGCCGATGGTGACAGCCTCCTCTCGCTCGTCGCCGAGAACGACGCCGGCATCGTCGGCCATATCGAATTCTTCCGCATCCGGATTGACGGCGAGCCGGTTGGCGCCGGCCTCGGGCCGATGAGCGCGAAACCCGGCCTTCAGAAGTCCGGCATCGGAAGCTACCTGATCCGCACAGGCCTCGAGGAATTGGAAGACCTCGGCGAGACCATCGTGTTCGTGCTGGGCCACGACACCTATTATCCGAAGTTCGGCTTCGAGGTGGTCACCGCGCAGCCTTTCACGGCGCCCTGGTCCGGTCCGCACTTCATGGCCATCCGCCTCGCGCCGGGTGGCCCGGCCTCAGGCACGCTCCGCTATCCACGCGCATTCTCAGGCTGAAAGGCCATCTCCATGCAGATTTCCCCTATCGAACTTCTCGGCCTCGTCGCCGGGTTCTTCGGCACCTTCGCGGCCGCCCCGCAGGCCCTCAAGATCATCCAGACCCGGCAGGCACGCGACGTGTCGCTCGTCACCTACCTCTTCGCGATGACCGGCGGCGTCCTCTGGGGCGTTTACGGCTGGGCGGTGGACTCGCTCAGCATCGTGTTCTGGAATGGCGTCTCGCTCCTGATGTGCGCCTCGATCATCTGGCTGAAGCTGCGCCATTCGGGCGAGCCCGGTTGACCAAACGGCCGCGCACTGGCAGCGCCACAGCATGCCGCGTTACAAGCTCCTGATCGAATATCATGGCGGCCCCTATCAGGGCTGGATGCGGCTGCCGGGCATTCCCACCGTACAGGGCGCGCTGGAGGAGGCCGCCGCGCGGATCGAAGGCGCGCCCGTCGAAGTCATCGGCGCCGGGCGCACCGATTCCGGCGTGCACGCGGCGGGGCAGGTCGCGCATGTGGACCTGGCCCTCGGCCGGCCCGAGAAGATCGCCGACGCGCTGAACTTTCATCTCCGCCCGCATCCCATCGCCGTGCTGAAGGCCGAACCCGTCAGCGAGGATTTCCACGCCCGGTTCAGCGCCGCCGCGCGCCATTACCGCTATGTGGTGATCAACCGGCGCGCCGATCTCGCGCTGGAGCGGGGCCTCGCCTGGCGGGTGCCGTCGAAGCTGGACGCCGCCGCCATGCAGGCCGCCGCGCAATATCTTCTGGGCACGCATGATTTCACCACCTTCCGCGACACCGGCTGCCAGGCGGCGAGCCCGGTGAAGACGCTCGACCGGCTCGACGTCGCCCGTCTCGGCGACCGGATCGAGATCACCTGCTCGGCCCGGAGCTTCCTGCACCGCCAGGTGCGCTCGATGGTGGGCAGTCTTGTGGAAGTCGGCCGCGGCTTCCAGCGGCCGGACTGGATCCCGGACATCCTGGCGGCGGCGGACCGCACGGCCTGCGGCCCGGTCGCGCCGGGCGACGGGTTGTTCCTGGAGCGCGTGGACTATCCCGCGCCCTGACGCGAAGGCAATCTTTGCGGTCCGTCCAATCGGGCATAGCCTCCCGCTCAAACGAACAGGGAGAGAGACAATGGCCATCGACTTCACGATTCCGGACGACGCCAAGGAAGTGCGCGAGCGCGTGCGCCTCTGGGTGCAGAATGAGTGCATCCCCGCCGAAAAGGAAATGGCGGCCGGCAAGGCCTACAAGACCGTGCTCAAGGAGCTGCGCAAGAAGGCGCGTGCGCAGGGGCTGTGGCTTCCCTTCATCCCGGTCGAGCATGGCGGGATGGGGCTCGGGCCGCTCGCGAACGCGCTGGTGCAGATGGAACTCGGCCATAGCCACCTTGGCGCGCTGTCGATGAATTCTCAGGGCCCGGACGATGCGACGATGCTGACGCTGCTCGCGCACGGCACCGACTTCCAGAAAGAAAAGTACCTGAAGCCGCTGTTCAATGGCGACAAGCGCATCTGCTACTCGATGACCGAGAAGGCCGCCGGCGCCGACGCCACCGGCATGCAGACGACCGCCGTGAAGGACGGCAAGGGCAATTATGTGCTGAACGGCGAGAAATGGTTCTCCAGCGCCGCGACCGCCGCCGACATTGCCGTGGTGATGGCGAAAACCAATCCCGAAGCGCCGCGCCACCAGCAATACTCGACCTTCATCGTGGAATTGCCCAACCCCGGCTACAAGATCCTGCGCGACATCCCGACGATGGCCGTACACGGAAAACACTATGCCGAAATGGGCGGCGGGCATGCCGAAGTGAAGATCGACAACCTCATCGTACCGGAAGAAAACCTGCTCGGCGGCGAGGGCATGGGTTTCGCGATGGGGCAGCACCGCCTCGCCTATGGCCGCCTGCGCCACGGCATGCACAATGTGGCCATGGCCCAGCGCGCGCTTGATCTGGCCACGGAGCATGTGACGAAGCGCACGACCTTCGGCAAGGGCCTCGAAGACCGGCAGGGCGTGCAGTTCATGCTCGCCGACTGCGCCAGCAAGATCTACATCGCGCGCCTGATGCTGATGCACATCGCCTACAAGGCCGAGAACGGCATGGACATCCGCCAGGAAAACGGCATCGCCAAGGTTTACCTCGCCAACATGGTGCACGACGTGGTCGACACCGCCATCCAGCTGCACGGCGCGCTCGGCTATTCGCTCGATACCCCGCTGGCCGCCTGGTACACCCACATCCGCTCGCAGCGCCTCGTCGACGGGCCGGACGAAGTGCACAAGTGGATCACCGGCAAGAACGTCATCCGCGCCTTCAAGAAGGACGGCACAACGGCGGCGGCGGCCGGCGGGGATCTCCTGTAGGGCGGGATGAAATCCCGCCGGAACAATGTCAAAATCTGGAGTGGCGGGATTTTATCCCGCCCTACGGTTCCCGCTTCCGGAACACACTCCGCAGCAGCGGCATCTGCCACATCACGAATCCCGTCAGCGTCAGCATCGGGAAGATGACCCAGCGCGTCGCATCCACGAAGAAGGGGTTCTGCGTCAGCGGCGTGTAGACATAGGCGAACAGGATCATCGCGCCGGTGATGTGGCTCCAGCGCAGGATTTCCTTGGTATAGCTCATGGGCGGCTCCGGGCAGCTTCGGGACAATGCGAAGCTGCCCGAACCGCCCGGCCAAGGCAACGTGGCGGCCACCGGCAAGGCGCCGGGCCCGGCGTGGCAGGGACCGCGCGGGAGCCGCTGGCGCACGAACGCAAGTTCATCGACCTTGAAAACTCGCCCCCGGGTTCGACCGGGTGCACACGATTGTCGGCGAGTGCGGCGCCCTGCCCATAGGCGCCGCCCCCAAACCTGCTATTCTGCCGCCCGATGACCGTTTCGCCGCCCCCCCCGCCCAGCCTCCAAAGCTCAGCCCACCGGACCCCGGCCTCGCGCCGGCCCGGCCGGTGGCGGATTGCCGACATCATTGATGGCCGGGCCCTGCGGGTGAAACTGACGGCGGCGGCGCTCGACAATATCTCGAACCCCTCGGCAGCGCGCAAAACCGCGCTCAACCTGCTGCACGGCGCGATGTTCCGGGGCCGGTTGATTGCGCAGGAGCGCCTGCAGCAGGGCGCCGACGGGCTCGATACCGCACGGCTGCTCGCGGCGGTCCAGGACGAGGTCATCCACGCGCTGTATGATTTCACCGTCACGCACGTTCACCGCGCCTCGAACCCAACGGCAGCCGAGCGCCTCGCCATCGTGGCGACTGGCGGCTATGGCCGCGGCGTCATGGCGCCGTCCTCGGATACAGACCTGCTCTTCCTGCGCGCCTACAAGGCCAGTCCGCATACGGAAAGCGTGATCGAATACATGCTCTATGCCCTCTGGGACATGGG
>JAIXRO010000189.1 GCA_027485145.1 Hyphomonadaceae bacterium
CTGGCATCGAACCAGATCCTGTCGATGACCGGAGTCCATCACGTCGAGACCTCGATTGCGGTCAAGACCGTGAAATACAATGCGCGGGTGGTGCGCATCACTGCTGCCGACCGTGCCCTGTCTGACGCTGCCGATGATGCGTAAATGAAATTGCCAAAATTTACGCGTATAATTGTCATGGGCTGACTTTTCATCTCTCATACGTAGATGTCTTGCAAAACCCCTGCGCTTCCCGTAAGAGTCGGGAAGGATGTCGGAGGGAGAGATATGGCCACCACTCAAGATTATGGGCTGGGCGAATTCACCTATCCGCGCGGCTGGTTCATGGTCGGGCGGTCCGAGGAGGTCGGTACAGCCCCGCTCGCGGTGCGCTATTTCGGCGAGGACATGGTGCTCTATCGCGGGGGGCAAAGCGGCAAGGTCTTCATGATCGAGGCCTATTGCCCGCATATGGGCACGCACCTTGCCCGCAACACCACCTCCTATGTCGTCAAGGATGGCGAGCATGTGCAGGGCGACAACATCCGTTGCCCCTATCACGGCTGGCGCTTCGGGCCGGACGGACGGGTCAACCAGATCCCCTATTCACCCGCGCCGATCCCCAAGTCGGCCTGCGTCAAGAGCTGGAAGGTGGTGGAGCGCGCGGGCTGCCTGTGGGCGTGGCACGATCCGGAAGGCATGGAGCCCGACCACGATCTGCCGCCGTTCGAAAACTACGACGCACCTCACTGGGTCAACTGGAACGTGCGCGAGTTGGGCGAGCTGGCCTGTCACCCGCAGGAAGTGGTCGATAACATGGCCGACAAGGCCCACCTCGAACCGGTTCATGGCTCGATTGCAATCGACTCGTTCGAGAACGCCTTTGAAGATCATGTCTGTCGCCAGATCCTCTCGGCCGGGCACCGCACCCTGGCTGCTGATGGCGGCGAACCGATGACCAATGACACCTGGTACACCGGTCCCGGCATTCTCCAGTCGGTGATGGTCGGTGCCAATCCTTCGCACATGCTGATCGCGCATACCCCGATCGACGATGGGGTGATCAAGGTATGGTACGGACTGATGGTCAAGGTCGGCAATGCCGAACCTTCGGCCGACGACCGCGCGCTGGCCTCGTCTTACGAAGAAGCCGGGGTCGATGCTTTTGCGCAGGATTTCGAGATCTGGTCGAACAAGCGGCCCTGCATTCACCCGTTGATGGTGCGCGGCGACGGCCCGTTCGACAAGGTGCGCATCTGGTATCGCCAGTTTTACAATCCGCGCGCGCAGGCCAAGACCTTCCAGGCCCGCGTCAACGGGCGCTATACCACGCGTGGCACCAAATCGGCGCCGTGGGAAACTGCCGCCTGACCGGCGTTCTTTCCTGAAAATCAAAAAGGGCCGCCTCCGTCGCCGGAGAGCGGCCCTTTTGTTTATGCATCCCGCATCAAAAAACGGTTGCGCCGCCGTCCACCACCAGCGGGTGTCCAGTGACAAAGCTCGCCTGATCGGAACACAACCACAGCACCGCAGCCGCGATCTCCTCGGCCTGGCCCATGCGGCCCATCGGGGTCATCCCGTCGATCACCTTGCGCATGTCAGGATTGGCGGCGAGCGGTGCTGTCATCGGGGTTTCGATCACGCCCGGACACACCGCATTCACGCGGATGCCTGCCTTGGCCCAGCGCAGCGCGCCGTGACGTGTGAGGCCGATCACCCCGTGCTTTGTTGCGGTATAGCCCGGCTGTGCGCCATTGCCGACCAGCCCGTTGATCGAGGATGTGTTGACGATTGCGCCCTTGCCTTGCGCCAGCATCACTTCGGCCTCTTCGCGCATGCAGTACATGACGCCTGACAGGTTGACGGCAATCGCCCGGTCCCAAACCTCGTCCTGATATTCGTCCGCGCCCATATTGTTGATGCCGGCATTATTGTGCGCGAAATCGAGGCGGCCATAATCTGCCACCGCCCGCGCCACGAGCGCCTTGACCTCGCTTGCCTCGGCGACGTTGCAGCGGTGATACAGCGCTGTTCCGCCGGCCTCGGTGATCAGGGCTACGGTTTCCTCTCCCGCGGCATCGTTCACGTCCGACACCACCACTGATGCCCCTGATGCGGCAAAAGCGAGCGCGGTTGCACGGCCGATCCCCCCGCTCGCGCCCGTGACCAGCGCGACCTTGCCGTCAAACCCGTAATCCATCTCACCCCTCCTTGATATGCGTAGAGATTACGCTACAAGATAACGCAAAGAATGGTCAATGACCGAATTTAGGGATAGGATTCGAATGAAAGACGCCCTTCTGTGCCCGACGCAGTTGGGCGATATCCCGCTCGCCAACCGGATTGTCATGGCGCCCATGACCCGCGACCGTGCAGGTCCGGGTGATGCTCCTTCGGACCTCATGGTAGAATACTATGCCCAGCGGGCAAGTGCCGGGCTGATTGTCACCGAAGGGGTGCAGCCGTCACCGGCGGGCAAAGGCTACTGGCGCACGCCGGGTATCCATTCACCGGCGCAGATCGAGGGCTGGCGCGAGGTCGCGCGGGCCGTTCACGCAAAAGGCGGGCGGATCGTGATGCAGCTTATGCATTGCGGGAGGGTGGTGGTCCCCGCCAACCGGGGGTTCGACGCCGACATCATCGCGCCTTCGGAATTGGCCTGCCCGGTGCCCGTTCCGGGGCCAGACGGCGTGCCTGCTCCTTGCGCCTCGCCGCGTGCGATTGCCGCCAGCGAAATCCCGGCGCTTATCGCCGACTTTGTACAGGCCGCCCGCAATGCCATCGCCGCAGGGCTGGACGGGGTCGAGCTGCACTGTGCCAGTGGCTACCTCGTCAACCAGTTCCTCAACCCGGCCAGCAACCAGCGCACCGACGAATATGGCGGGCCTGCGGAGAACCGCATCCGCTTTCCGCTTGCGGTGCTGGCCGCGCTGGCCCAGGCGATTGGGCCGGGGCGGGTGGGCCTGCGCATCTCGCCCGGCAATCCCTATAACGGCATGGATTCGTCCGATCCGGCGGCAACTTTCGTTCCCTTCCTGCAAGGCGTTGCGCCGCTAAGGCTCGCTTGGTGCCACGTTGTCGACATGGGTCTTGATGAACTAGACACGCTTGCCATGGTGCGCGCGAGCTTTGGCGGGCCGATCATTGCCAACAACAACCTGAAGCCCGCCAGCGCCGCGGCGCTGCTTGACGCGGGGCGGGCCGAGGCGGTGAGCTTCGGGCGCGCCTTCATCGCTAACCCCGATCTCGTTCAGCGCATTGCCGCCGATGCGCCGCTCGCCAAGCCAGATTATAGCCTGCTCTACACCGGCGAAGCGCGTGGCTACACTGATTACCCCTTGCTGGATGCAGGAGACCCGCAATGACCACTCGCTATCCGCATCTGCTGTCCGAGGGCCATATCGGCGCGATGACTGTGCGCAACCGCATCTTCGTCACCGCGATGGGGGTGAGCCTGTCCGAGCCTGATGGCACGGTGGGCGAGCGCCTGATGGCCTATCATGAGGCGCAGGCCGAGGGTGGGGCGGGGCTGATCATCACCGGGGTGGCGGGCGTGGCTTGGCCGACTGGGGCGGTGCAGCCCAACCAAACTGCGATTTCCGATGACCGGTTCCTGCCCGGCCTTACGGCCTTGGTCGAACGCGTGCACGCCAAGGGCGCAAAGATCGCGGTGCAACTGCACCACGGCGGGTTGGTGGCAGGCTATTCCGCCGATGCCTTCGACGAGGAGCTGTGGGCACCCTGCTACCCGCCGCCGTTCAAGGGCGACTTCATTGACTATTTCCTGCCCGAGGAAATGACTGCATTCAGTGGCAAGGTTCCGTCGATCAAACTGCTCGATCATGCGGCGATCGATCAGGTGGTGGAACAGTTCGGCGCGGCCGCTGCGCGCGCCAAGGCGGCCGGTTTCGATGGGATCGAGCTGCATGCCGGGCATGGCTACCTGATTTCATCCTTCATCTCGCCCAAGACCAACACCCGCACCGATGAGTATGGCGGAACACTGGAAAACCGCGTGCGCCTGCTGCTGCGGGTGATCGCGGCGATCCGCGCCGCGGTCGGTGCGGACTTCCCGCTGTGGGTGAAGCTCGATTCGGTCGAGGTCGGTAAAGACGGCGGCATAACGCTCGATCTCGCGATCGCAACTGCACGGCTTGTCGAGGCGGCAGGGGGCGATGCCATCACCGTCAGCGCATATCACGATGGCGGACAGGGCAAGCTGCATTCGGCCTCGAACATCCCGCACGAGCCGGAAACCAACATCCCCGCAGCGGCGGCGATCAGGGCTGCGGTCGGTGTGCCGGTGATCGCCTCGGGCCGGGTCGAGCCTGAGGCGGGCGACAAGCACATTGGCGCGGGCGTGTATGATTTCCTCGCGATGGGCCGCAAGCTGCTCGCCGATCCCGCCCTGCCGCGCAAGCTGGCAGGCAATTCGCCAGATTCGGTGCGCCCTTGCATCTATTGCTACACTTGCGTGTCGACCGCCTACGTCCGCGAGCCGCTGCGCTGTGCGGTGAATCCGGCGACTGGGTTCGAATGCGAAGGCACCGTCCTTTCGGTGAGTGGCAGGCATTTCGTGGTGATCGGCGGTGGGCCGGGCGGAATGGAGGCGGCGCTGCGGTTGAAGGATGCGGGCAACCGGGTTACCCTGATCGAACAGGGGCCGCGGCTTGGCGGAACCCTGCGCTTTGCCTCGCTTGCCTATCCGGCCAATGAACGCCTGCTGGAATGGCAGATCCGCGAGGTTGAACGCGCTGCGATCGACCTGCGGCTCAATACCGAGGCTACGGTCGGTCTGTTGCAGTCGCTCGCGCCCGATGCGGTGATCGTGGCGACTGGTGCGCGGCGCGACATGCCCGCCATGCCCGGTACCGATCTGCCCCATGTCTTCAGCGGCGATGATATGCGACGCTTGATGCTGGGTGAGGATTCGGCGCAGCTCAAGCGCAAGACCGGGCTTGCCACGCGGCTGGCGACCCGTATCGGTGCGGCCACGGGGATCACCGCCAACCTCGATTTTGTGCGGAGCGCTACGCGGCGCTGGATGCCGCTGGGCAAGCGCATTGTCATCATCGGGGGCGAGCTGGTCGGGTTGGAATTGGCTGAATTCCTGCATGAACGCGGGCGCGATGTCACTGTGATCGAACCGGCACCGCGGCTCGGCAAGGGGCTGCTGCTGGTGCGCCGGATGCGGTTGATGGCGGAACTGCGCGAACATGGCGTCGCCATGCTTGGCGGGGTGAATGATATTGCAATCGGCGCGGATCAGGTAACTTTCACCGCGGCCGGCGGGGAAGCGCGCATGGTCGCCGCTGACAATGTTATCGTGGCGATGGGTGCAAGCGGCGACAATGTGCTTGCCGAAACCCTCCGGACGGCTGGCTTCGCAGTCGAAACCGTCGGGGATTGCAACGGGGTCGGCTATATCGAAGGCGCGATCCGCGGAGCCGCGGACGCGGTCGCCCGCCTGCTCGCCGCCTGACGTCTCCCAATCGCAATGCAAGAAGGGCCGGAGCATCGCTGCTCCGGCCCTTCTGATTTGGCTATTGTCTTGGGCCGGCCCGGGTTCAGTAATTGAACCCGAGTGTGACGCCGAAGGTGCGCGGCAGGCCGAAGATGCCGCCGGCATAGCCGAGCGGGCCGAAATCGATCCCGCGCAGCAGGTTGTTGTCATCAGTCAGGTTCTTGGCCCAGATC
>JAIXRO010000116.1 GCA_027485145.1 Hyphomonadaceae bacterium
ATCAGCTCGCCGTCCGGTGTGAAGATACGTGCGCGCACGCGTTCGGGCAGGTTAAGCCGCTGCAGTGTCTGGCGTGCGGCGTCCGGGTTCAGGCCGGGTTCCGGGGTCGTCGCGTCATCCGACAGGAGGCTGGAGAAGATCTGCGCCTGTGCCTCAAGGTCCTGCTTCTTCGAGGCCACGAAGCCGGCGCGCATTTCGTTCAGCACCATCGCGCCGATGATGAGGATCGCGAGGCCGGCGAGGTTCGACACGAAGATCAGCCGCGCGATGCGCGAGCCAAGGATGGTTGTGCCTCGCCTCAGGCCCGGCCGGCGGGGAGCGTTCCTGTCAGGCATGGCCTTGTCCCCTCAACTCACCGGCCGCGCCAGACGTCAGGCGTCAGCGGCGACGCGCATCTTGATGATGCGATCGGGGCTTTTCGGGGGCTCGCCTTTCGCCAGCGCGTCGATGGCGTCCATGCCTTCGGTCACCTGGCCCCAGACCGTGTATTGCCGGTTCAGGAAGGAGGCATCCTTGAAGCAGATGAAGAACTGGCTGTTGGCCGTGTTCGGCTGGTTGGTGCGCGCCATCGAGCACGTGCCGCGCACGTGAGGTTCGGCGTTGAATTCAGCCTTCAGGTCCGGCTTCTTCGATCCGCCCATGCCGGTGCCCTTCGGGCAGCCGGTCTGTGCCATGAAGCCGTCGATCACGCGGTGGAAGACGATCCCGTCGTAAAACCCCTCCCGCGCGAGTTCCTTGATCCGCTTGACATGGCCAGGCGCCAGATCCGGGCGGAGCGTAATGGTTACGTTGCCTTTCGATGTCTCGAGAAGCAGTGTGTTTTCAAGGTCAGACATCAGGCACTCCGGTTTGCATTTCAATCATTTAAGGTCTGACCCACTGGCTATTCAATCGCGGGTCTGGCGGCAAGCAGAGCCTGCATGTAAACTCGGCTCTGCAAATTGAGGGAGAACAGGGGATTGGCTGCGATCGTCGGGAACATTCAGGCCATCTTGCTGACCATTGCGGGCGCATTTTACCTGTTGTGGGCTGGCGGCAGCACATTTCCTTTCGCGAACGAACAGTCGCTTGCCCGCTCCGTCATCGGCCACCGGGGCATTACCCGCGTTCCGTCGAGACGGGCGTTCCTGTACCTCGGCGTCCTTTTGCTGGCGGCAGCGCTCGCTGCTTTCCTGATGGGCGGTTTCAGCGAGATCTATTCTGCGTCGAAGGTGGTTCTGGCGCCGTTGGGGCTGATCCTCGCCTTCGTCTTCCTGATCCGCGGGGTGGCGGGCATTTTGCCGGCGTTCGAGCGCGCGGCGCCGGAACAGCCGTATCTCAGGCTCAACCGGCGACTTTATTCGCCCTTCTGCGTCCTGATCGGCGCCGGATTCCTGTTCCTCGTCGCGTCCCTGCCGAACTGGACGGAACGGTACTACCGGTTCATCAATGGCTAAGCGTTTCGGGAAAGGCGGCGAGCCAGTCTTCGGCTGACAGCCCGTCCGGTCCCCGGGCCTTCATCATGCCGGCGAAGTTCCAGTGGTTGAGGCGCGTCTCGATCCGGGCATCCGCGGACCGGAACGCGCGCGGCACGCCCCCGCCGGTCAGGAAGCCGGCCGCCTTCACATAGTCCGAGCGATCATAGGCGGGCGGGTCGGCGTCGACATGCACAACGTGTTGAGCTGAAGGCGGGCGTCCATCGCGCGCGGTGATCCGTGTCACGGGCTTGGCGACCGGATCGGCGCCTACCATCAGGGCCAGGCGCTCCAGCGCGCCGGCGGCGCGCAGCGCCGTGTCGGCGCCCCAGCTATGCCCGATCAGCGCGAGCGGATGGCCCGCCGCGGCGAGGTCGCACACGAGACGCTGGGCGGCCGTGATCTTCCAGTGCGGCAGGTAATGCACGTCGCGCTTCCCGCGCAGGCCGTCGCGGCGCGCTTCGGCATAGGAAAGGACAAGGCGGGAGCTCTCGTCTCCCGCCCCGCCGATGAAGATCTCAGCCGGAAGCTTACTCCGTGTAGCGATAGCCGACGCCATAGCGCGTTTCGATCGCATCGAACTCGTCCGTCACTTCACGGAACTTCTTGCGCAGCCGTTTGATGTGGCTGTCGATGGTGCGGTCGTCCACGTAGATCTGGTCGTCATAGGCCGCGTCCATCAGCTGGTCGCGGCTTTTCACGTATCCGGGGCGGGCAGCGAGGGCCTGCAGGATCAGGAACTCGGTCACCGTGAGGCGAACCGTCTTGCCGTCCCAGGTGCAGGCGTGGCGGTTGGGGTCGAGCACCAGCTTGCCGCGCACGATCGGCTTCGAGTCGCCCTCCTCGGGGCCGGCCACACCGCCGCGGGCCCGGCGGAGCACCGCCTTCACGCGCTCGGCGAGCAGGCGGTTGGAGCAGGGCTTCCTCACGAAATCATCCGCGCCGATGTTGAAGCCGATCACTTCGTCGATCTCTTCATCCTTCGAGGTCAGGAAGATCACCGGCAGTTCGGACGTCTGGCGCAGGCGGCGCAGCAGCTCCATCCCGTCCATCTTCGGCATCTTCACGTCGAGGATGGCGATATCGGGCGGCGACTCGGTCAGCGCCGGCAGGGCGGCTTCGCCGTCATGATAGGTGCGCACCTGATAGCCTTCGGCCTCGAAGAACAGTTTGAGCGAAGCCACGATGTTCTCATCGTCGTCCACCAGTGCGAGCGTTGTCATTGCCTTGTCCTTCTCGGCCAGCCGCAGGCCAGATGAGGCCTCGGTCCGCTTGGCAGACGGTTCAATCACAGCTCGGTACATTTCAAAAGCCCTCCATTGGTGGAGCTTCAACAAAATCAACGGAGTGCGGCGGGCCGTTGCCCGGATTGCGGCGC
>JAIXRO010000142.1 GCA_027485145.1 Hyphomonadaceae bacterium
CGAAGCGAGGATCGATCAGATTGCGCGTCATCGCAAAATCCATGCAATCCGACCGGAGCGAAGCGAGGATCGATCAGATTGCGCGGCGGTGCAGGCGGTTAAAGCAGGTTCAGGCCGCGAAAACTCGCATGTCCCTTACGTCCCACGATGATGTGATCGTGCAGCGCAAGCCCCAGCGCCTTGCCTATGCTCGCCAGATCGTTGGTCATGCGAATGTCGGCCGACGACGGGGTAGGATCACCTGACGGATGGTTATGGACAAGGATCAACGCCGAAGCCGACAACTCCAGCGCGCGCCTCACAACCTCGCGCGGATAAACGGGCGTATGGTCAACAGTTCCCGAACTTTGAACCTCGTCGGCGATAAGGCAGTTGCGCTTGTCGAGGAAGAGAATGCGGAAGTGCTCGCGATCCTCGAAGGCCATGGCTGTTCGGCAATAATCAAGCACGTCTTTCCAGGATCCCAGCACCGGCCGTTCGCGAATGGCGCCGCGCGTGATGCGACGGGCGGACGCCTCCACGATCTTGATGTCGAGGGCGGTCGCTTCCCCCACGCCCTCGACCTCCATCAGCCGCTCAAGGCGCGCGCCCATCACCTCCGCGAACGAGCCGAACCGGGCAATGAGCGCCTTGGCGAGAGGCTTCACATCGCGCTGCGGGATCGAGCGAAACAGAACAAGTTCCAGCAGCTCGTAATCGGGCAGCGGTTGCTCGCCAACCTCCAGAAAGCGCTCACGCAAGCGCGTGCGGTGCCCCTTATAGTGAGGCTCGGCCGCCTCTCGCTCAATCTCTGGTTGTATTCTCTTCGCTGGTCGTCCGGCGTCGGTCTCAGGGGAAGGACGCCGGGGATCTTTCATCGCAGCGATTGCCCTTCAATGTAGGGGGGGCGATGCAGCCCGCGGGGAGAGAGCGTGAAGATCTCGCAGCCGGTCTCCGTCACGCCGACGGTGTGCTCAAACTGGGCCGAGAGCGAGCGGTCTCGCGTCACCGCAGTCCACCCGTCCGGCAAAATCTTCACCTGCGGGCGGCCAAGATTGATCATCGGCTCGATGGTGAAGAACATACCGGGCGTCAGCGCCACGCCCTCGCCGGGGCGGCCGTAGTGCAGGATGTTCGGCTCATCATGGAAAAGCTGGCCCAGTCCGTGGCCGCAGAAATCGCGCACCACCGAGCAGCGCTCGGCTTCCGCGTACTCCTGGATCGCCCAGCCGATGTCGCCGGTGGTCGCGCCCGGGCGCACCGCGTCAATGCCACGCATCAGCGCCTCGTACGTCACCTCGATCAGCCGTTCGGCCCGGCGCGGCGCTTCGCCCACGCAATACATCCGGCTCGAATCGCCATGCCAACCATCGACGATTAGCGTCACGTCGATGTTGACGATATCACCCTCGCGCAGCGGCTTGGGATCCGGAATGCCGTGGCAGACCACATGATTGATCGAGGTGCAGACCGACTTGCGATAGCCGCGATAGCCCAGCGGCGCGGGATAAGCCTTGTGATCCATGGCGAAATCGAAGGCGAGCCGATCAATTTGATCGGTCGTGACGCCGGGCTTCACGTAGCCCGTGAGCATGTCCAGGGCCTCGGCCGTCAGCCGGCCGGCCTTGCGCATGCCCTCGAAGGCCTCCGGGCCGTGAAGTTTGATCTGGCCGGTCTTTCGGGCGGGCGCGTGCTGCGCGTCAACAAAAGTCATGTGGGGTCCAATGAGATCAAAGGAAACTTAGGCGAAAAGCCCGCCAGCGCAAGTGCGAGTTCTGGACCCGGGCGAGCAACGGCGCGGGCGAAGTAGCGCACGGCGGAGCGGACATGGTATGAATCCGCCTCCGCGCGGCGGCTAACCAAGCCCTGCCAAGCCCAAGCAACCGTTGCGATCCTCCAGCCAGCGAGCGCGAATGTCCAGAACGCCCGTCAACGATCTCACGCCGTTCGGTCGCCATGCGCCCGGAGCAGCGCTGCGACGGGCTCTGGCGATGACTCGCAGCGCCGGCCAATCGTGGCTGGCGCGCCGAATCGCCTTCCTCGCGCGGGGTATGTGCGTGAAACTCATGGCGGGACGGCCTGTGGACGTGGAGTCGCTGGGCGCGCGCATGCGCCTGTACCCCTTCAACAACGTCTGCGAGAAGCGCATCCTCTTCACGCCGCAGTATTTCGACGAGGCTGAGCGCGACCTGCTGAAAAGTCGCATCACCGCAGACTTCGTGTTTATCGATGTTGGCGCCAACGTCGGCGGCTATGCGCTGTTCGTTGCGGCCAATGCTGGCCCGCTGGCCCGTGTCCTCGCCATTGAACCGCAACCCGAGATTTTCGAGCGCTTGATCTACAATATCCGGCAAAATCCGTTCGCTAGCGTCAAGGCGATGGATTGCGCGCTGGCGGACGAGGATGGGGAGATCACGCTGTTCTTGCCCTCCCACAACAGGGGGGAAAGCTCCGTGCGAATCGTGAGTGCGGAGGCGGACGGCGCCCGCGTGCGCGTACCCGCGCGCACGCTGCATGGTGTGGTGGACAGCGAAGGCTATACCCGCATCGACGCCATAAAGATCGATGTGGAGGGCGCCGAGGATCTTGTGCTCGAACCCTTCTTCCGCACGGCGCCGGACTCTCTTTGGCCGAAGCTGCTCGTCATGGGCCACATCAACGCGCGCTGGACGGTTGACCTGCCAGGCATCATCGCCCAGAGCGGCTACCGTGAGATCATGCGCTGTCGGACCAATGTGGTCTACGAGCGGGACTGAGCGCGTGACTGCAAGGCTGGACCGCGCGCGTCCTCGCGCGCATTGAGGCGGACACGTGCGGGCGAGGACGCCCGCGGTCCACAAAGGCGCCTGGCGCTCAGCCTCCCATGCCGTCATGGCCGGACTTGATCCGGCCACCCATCCACATCGTCGGGCCACTGGAGTGCGGGTCAGGGCCGCGGATGACGGCGACGTTGGACCGCGCGCGTCCTCGCGCGCATTGAGGCGGACACGTGCGGGCGAGGACGCCCGCGGTCCATGAAGGCGTCCTCGCCCGTTCACATGAGCTTGGCCCGCCCCACGGGCTCGATCCCCTGCGGCGTGACCGAGCACACCACTGGGATCGCCTCGACGCCGGCGGCCATCGCCTCATCGAACGCACGCGCGTACGCGGGATCAATATCGCGGGCGATGGTGAACCGGTCAGCGTTCATCTGGATGAGGAACACCACGCAGGCCCGGGCGCCCGCGCGCACCATGTCGGCCAGTTCGCGCATGTGCTTGGCGCCGCGGGCTGTGGAAGAATCGGGAAACTCGGCCAGCCCGAGCTGGCGCATGAGGTGGACGTTCTTCACCTCAACATAGCAGGGCGGGCGTCCCTCCCCTTCCAGCAGGAAATCGACACGGCTCGCGGCGCCGTACTTCACCTCGCGGCGCACGTTGGTCCAACCGGCGAACTCCTCGAACCAACCAGCCCGCAGGGCGTCGCCGACCAGCAGGTTCGGCAAAGCTGTGCTGACCCCCACAAACTCCGGGCCGCGGCCGTAATCCGCCTCCACGACCTCCCACGAATAGCGCAGCTTGCGCGCCGGATTGTCCGATTCCGAGAGGAAAACGCGAGCGTTGGGGGCCAGCAGACCAAGCATGGCGCCGGGGTTGGCGCAGTGGGCGGTGACCTGCGAGCCGTCCGGCAGCAGCACATCGGCGAGAAACCGCTTGTAGCGGCGCAGGAGACGACCTTCGACAAGCGGTTTTTCGAAGCGCATGGAGACTGATCCGGGAGGCCCAGCGGGACGGGACGCCTTCTTAGGCGAGGGCGCGACCGGCGTCGAGGCTGCGCGGCGTGGCGCGGAATTTCCTTGCCAACCGGCGCCCCGGGTCCATAAACGACCGTGAAAAGCCGAGGCCCGGGCCAACACATGACAGAGCATAACACCACGATCACCGCCGCGATCCTCGTCATCGGCGACGAGATCCTGTCGGGGCGCACCAAGGACCAGAACATCGGTTTCATCGCCGAGTATCTGACGAACATCGGCATCGAGCTGCGCGAGGTGCGCGTCGTCCCTGACGAGGAGGCCGAGATCGTCGCAGCCGTGAACGCCCTGCGCGCGCGCTACACCTACGTTTTCACCACCGGCGGCATCGGCCCGACCCACGACGACATCACGGCCGAGTGCGTCGCCAAGGCGCTGGGCGTCGAAATCGCGGTGGACGAGCGCGCTGTGGACCTGCTGCTCACCCGTATGAAGCGGGAAGATCTGAACGAGATGCGCCTGCGCATGTGCCGCATCCCCAAGGGCGCGGACCTCATTCTCAACCCCATCTCCGCTGCGCCCGGCTTCCGGATCGAAAACGTCATGGTGATGGCCGGCGTGCCGCGCATCATGCAGGCGATGCTCGACAACGTGGCCCCCACGCTGGCGACCGGCGTAAAGATCAAGTCGGAAAGCATCGACGTTGAATTGCCCGAGGGCGTTTACGCCGCTGGTCTCAAGGAGATCGCCGAGCGCTACGCGGACGTGTCCATCGGCTCCTATCCCTCGTTCGGAACGGCGGGACGGAGCAATCAGGTCGTGCTTCGGTCAAAGGATGAAGAGCGTCTCGCGAAGGCGTCGGACGAGGTGCGCGCGCTGGTCGCCCGCCTGATCGCCGCCCGCGCCACCCACTGAGGAGAACCATATGAGCGACGGGCAGAAGGCGTTTCCTGTTTCCTGGGATCAGTTTCATCGCGACGCGCGCGCCCTTGCGTGGCGGCTCAACGCGGCCGGGCCGTTCACCGCAATGGTGACCGTGACCCGCGGCGGCCTTGTGCCCGCAGCCATCGTCGCCCGCGAACTCGGCGTCCGCGTCATCGAAACCGTGTGCATCGAGAGCTACGACGACGAGAAGCGCCAGGGCGAGTTGCGCGTGCTGAAGGGCATCGCCGAGCAGGTGATGCAGGCCGGCGACGGCGGCAAGAGCGTGCTCGTGGTGGATGACCTCGTTGATACCGGCGCGACCGCCAAACTCGTGCGGGAAATGCTGCCGAACGCCCACTTCGCGACGGTGTACGCCAAACCGCTTGGCCGCCCGCTGGTGGACACGTTCATCACCGAGGTCTCGCAGGACACCTGGATCTATTTCCCCTGGGACACCGGGCTTTCATTCGTCCCGCCGATCGCGAAGTCGACCGTCAAGGGGTAGTGCGGAGCGGCGCCGGAGGGCAAATGCACCTGCAGAAACAGGCTCCGACTCTGCCGTCATTCCGGCGAAGGCCGGAATCCCCGATAGGCCGCAGGGCCGAAGCGTTTGCCTGCCGTGGATGCCGACCTTC
>JAIXRO010000034.1 GCA_027485145.1 Hyphomonadaceae bacterium
AATCCCCAAAATAACTGTTGCACGCGGCAAGGTTTAACCTAATTCAGGGCGCCATGAAGATATCAGTGCTCAAAGAACGGCGACCCGGCGAAACCCGCGTGGCGGCAACCCCGGAGACAGTCAAGAAGCTCGTGGGCCTCGGCCACACGGTAACGATCGAATCCGGTGCCGGCACCGTCGCGGGCTTCCCCGACAGCGCCTTCACTGACGCGGGCGCCGCGATAGTGGCAGGCCCCGCCGCCGCCAGCGGCGCGGATATCGTGTTCAAGGTCCGCCGGCCGGAGCCCGCCGAGATCGCCTCCCTGCCGGAAGGGTCGGCCCTGATCGCGCTGATGGAGCCGTTCGCCTATGACGCGAGCGAAGTGGCCGCGCTGAACGCGAAAAAGATCGCCGGCCTGTCGATGGAATTCACACCGCGAATCACGCGCGCCCAGTCGATGGACGCGCTGTCCTCGCAGTCGAACCTCGCGGGCTACCGCGCGGTCATCGAAGGCGCGCAGATCTATGGCCGCGCCATGCCGATGATGATGACGGCCGCAGGCACCGTCGCCCCCGCAAAAGTCTTCATCATGGGCGCCGGCGTCGCCGGCCTCCAGGCCATCGCCACCGCCCGCCGTCTCGGCGCGGTGGTCACCGCCAACGACGTACGCCCCGCCGCCAAGGAACAGGTCGCCTCGCTCGGCGCCAAGTTCATCGCGGTCGAGGATGACGAGTTCAAGGCCGCCGAAACGTCCGCAGGCTATGCGAAGGAAATGTCGCCCGAGTACCAGGCGAAACAGGCCGCGCTCACCGCCAGCCACATCGCCAAGCAGGACATCGTCATCACCACCGCCCTGATCCCCGGCCGCGCCGCGCCCGTGCTGATCACCGAAGCCATGGTCCATTCGATGAAGCCCGGCTCGGTCATCGTCGACATGGCTGTCTCGCAAGGCGGCAACTGCCCGCTCTCGAAAGCCGACGAGATTGTTGACGTCAACGGCGTCAAGGTTGCCGGCTTCTCGAACCTGCCTGCCCGCCTGCCGGCAGACTCTTCCTCGCTGTTTGCGAAGAACCTGCTCGCCTTCCTGCCGCTGATCACCGGCGAAGGCGGCAAGCTCAATCTCGATACGGACGATGAAATCGTCAAAGCCATGCTGCTCACGCGCAATGGTGCCACCGTCAGCGAAAGGCTCAAGTAAATGAAACGCGCCCTTTCCGTCCTCGCCTTCGCCGCGCTCGCCCTTCCGGCCTATGCCGATGCGGGCGGCATCAACTCGACGGTGTTCCTCGCCGCGATCTTCGCGCTCGCCTGCTTCGTCGGCTACTATGTCGTCTGGTCGGTGACCCCCGCCCTGCACACGCCCCTGATGGCCGTGACCAATGCCATCTCCTCGGTGATCGTCGTCGGCGCGCTCGTCGCAGCGGCCGCTGCAGGTCTGTCTTCCGAAGGCTGGATCGCCAAGATCCTCGGCGCCGTCGCCGTCATGCTCGCCAGCGTCAACATCTTCGGCGGCTTCCTCGTCACCCAGCGCATGCTGGCCATGTACAAGAAAAAAGGGACCTGACCCGTGGAACAGTTTCAATCCACCTGGGCGCCCCTGCTCTATCTCGTCGCGGGCGTATTGTTCATCCTGGCGCTGCGCGGGCTCTCGAGCCCGGCGACCAGCCAGAAGGGCAACCGCAATGGCATGATCGGCATGGCGATTGCCGTCGGCACGACCATTGCCCTCATCTGGAACCAGCTTGATGGCGCCACCTGGGCGCTGATCATCGGCGCGGTCGCCATCGGCGGCACCATCGGCGCGGTTACCGCCCGCCGCATCGCGATGACGGACATGCCGCAGCTCGTTGCGGCCTTCCACTCGCTCGTCGGCCTCGCCGCCGTGCTCGTCGCCGCCGCCGCGCTCTACGCGCCGGAAAGCTTCGGCATCATGGGCCTCACCGGCATCAAGATGGCCTCGCTCATCGAACTCGGCCTCGGCTCCGCCATTGGCGCGCTGACGTTCACCGGCTCGATCATCGCCTTCGCCAAGCTCAATGGCAACATGAGCGGCGCGCCGATCCTGCTGCCCGCCCGCCACCTGCTGAACCTGGCGCTCGGCGGCGGCATCATCGCGCTCACGGTCGTCCTCATCATGAGCGGCGGCGAAGCGCATTGGGCCTTCTGGGGCCTCACGGTCCTCGCGCTCATCCTCGGCATCACGCTGATCATCCCCATCGGCGGCGCCGACATGCCGGTCGTCGTCTCGATGCTGAACTCCTATTCCGGCTGGGCGGCGGCCGCCCTCGGCTTCACGCTCGGCAACTTCGCGCTGATCATCACCGGCGCCCTCGTCGGCTCGTCCGGCGCGATCCTTTCGTACATCATGTGCAAAGGCATGAATCGTTCCTTCATCTCGGTGATCCTCGGCGGCTTCGGCGGCGAGGATGCAGCCGCGGCTGCCGGCGGCGCAAAGGTCGATCGTCCGTACAAGAAGGGGTCTGCCGAAGACGCCGCCTTCATCATGAAGAACGCCTCCAAGGTCATCATCGTCCCCGGCTACGGCATGGCCGTCGCCCAGGCCCAGCACGCGCTGAAAGAGATGGCCGAGAAGCTGAAAGCCGAAGGCGTCGAAGTGAAATATGCCATCCACCCCGTTGCGGGCCGGATGCCGGGCCACATGAACGTCCTCCTCGCAGAGGCCCAGGTGCCGTACGACGAAGTGTTCGAACTCGAAGACATCAACTCCGAGTTTTCCGCTTCGGACGTCGCCTTCGTCATCGGCGCCAATGACGTGACGAACCCGGCGGCGAAAACCGACAAGACCTCACCGATCTACGGCATGCCCATCCTCGACGTGGAAAACGCCCGCACGGTGCTCTTCATCAAGCGCTCGATGGGCTCGGGCTATGCCGGTATCGAGAACGAACTCTTCTTCCACGACAACACGATGATGCTGCTCGCGGACGCCAAGAAGATGGTCGAGGACATCGTCAAGAACCTCTGATCGCGCTCACACGCGGGTTGCGGTCGTCACCCTCGTCGGGCGCAGCCCGTCTGAGGGCCCATCTCCCGATCCTTCCGCACACGCATCATCCTCTATCTGTCATCCCGGCGAAAGCCGGGACCCAGTGAAGTCGCTTTGCTGCGGAACAAAGGTCTGGGTCCCGGCTTCCGCCGGGATGACAAAATGGGGAAGTGAGGATTAAGCCCCCGCGCCCCGCTCCCCGAACACCACGATCTTGTTGTCCACATCGTGCCCGATATCCGCGCGGCCGAGATAGGCAATCCCGCCCCGCGCGCACCAGTGCTGCACGATCTCCTCTTCGGTCCTGCCAAAGTCGATATCGTTCACCGGGATCGCCCCGCACCGCCCCAGCCGGATGCCCGCCACCTTCTTCACCTCCTGGTTCGACGTGATCGTGAACATCATCCGGTCCAGCCGGTAATGATACTCGCCCACATCCTCCAGCATCAGCACATGGCCGGTGAGGTCCGGCAGAAAACCGGTGCCGATCAGGCTCGCGAATACCGAGATATTGAACGCCGCATACTTGCCCGGCGCAAGCGTCACCGGATCAACCCCCGCCCCATCATCCGTACCCGTCAGGAAGGCGAGCGACCGGCGCACCGCGGCCACGCCGCCCTCGCGCAGGATGTCCGCCGGCATCGGCCCATGCACCACGCGGCCAATCCCATCACGCGCCAGCCGCGCCAGCAGGCTGCCCGCATCGCTATAGCCGAGATAGGTCTTCCGCCGCGCCGCATCGCCAAGGTTGTCGAAGGCCAGGTCGAGGATCCGGCAGGCTCCATACCCGCCCCGCGCAAACCAGATCGCATCCAGCGAGGGATCATTCGCATATTCGGCAAACGCCGCCGCCCGCGCGCTGTCCGGCCCCGCAAAATGCCCCTCGCGCAGGAAGCACTGCGGATGAAACACCAGCTCCGTGGTGTTGCCCGCCAGCGCGCTCACCCGCTCCGCCAAGCCAAGGTCAATCGCCCGCCCCGGCCCGACAATCCCGATGCGTGTCACCTTCGCGCCCATGTCACTCTCCCGGCGTTGCCGGAGCAGTTAGAGCGGCATTCCCGGAAAATTGGAACGCATTTTACGGCCCGTTTGCGGCTGGCGGGCCGGGAGGCGAAACACTACATGTTCCCGATCAGCACGGGACCGAGACGCGATCATGGGTTGGATATTCCTGATATTGGCGGGCGTGCTCGAAGTCGGCTTCACCACGACGCTGCGCCTGCTCATCAAGACCCCCAGCAGTATCCTGCTGAACGCGGTCTTCATCGTGCTCATCATTGCAAGCTTCACCTGCCTTCAGCAGGCCGTGAAGACCGTCCCCCTCGGCACGGGATACGCGGTCTGGACCGGCATCGGCGCCGTCGGCACGGTCATTGTGGGCGGGCTGTTCTTCAACGAGAGCCTGCCGCCCCTCCGGATCGCACTCATCGGCCTGATCATCGTGGGCGTCGTCGGCCTGAAACTGATCGAGCATTGACCCGTTCAGAGGTGTGCAGCGAACGGCTTGCTTGGCCTTAGTGTTTCCGGGAACTACGGAATCGAGACAAAGCTCCCGTCGCAACCCCTGCCAAAGAATGCCCATCATGACCGACACGACTCGCTATTTCTTCTGCGGCATCGGCGGCTCCGGCATGTTGCCGTTGGCGTTGATCCTGCTCGATCAGGGCCACATCATCGAGGGGTCGGACCGGTCGCTCGACCAGGGGCGCACGCCCGCGAAATTCGACTACCTGCGCTCGCGCGGCATCCGCCTTTATCCGCAGGATGGCAGCGGCGTCACCAGCCCCGAGCAGGTCGTCGTCGCCTCCGCCGCCGTGGAAGACACGGTGCCCGATATCGCCGCCGCCATCCGCGCGGGCGCCAAGCGCATGAGCCGGGCGGACATGCTGTCGGCCCTGTTCAATGCCGCGCCGTTTGCGATTGGCGTGGCGGGCACGAGCGGCAAGTCGACCGTCACCGGCATGATCGCCTGGATCCTCCACCATGCGGGCAAGAGCCCCACGGTGATGAACGGCGCGGTGATGAAGAATTTCCGCACGCCCGAGGCGCTGTTCTCAAGCTCCCTTGTCGGCAGCAGCGGCATCTTCGTTTCGGAAGTGGACGAGAGCGACGGCTCAATCGCTGCCTACAATCCGCGCGTTGTGGTGCTGATGAACATCGCGCTCGATCACAAGACGATGGACGAACTGCGCGCCCTGTTCGGCGGCTTTGCTTCGCGCGCCAAGGATGTCGTGCTGAACCTCGACAATGCCGAGACGGCGCGCATGGCGGCGGACTTCCCGGCGGCGATAACCTACAGCCTCGACAATCCGGCCGCGCGGCTTACTGCCAGCGATATTGCGCCCGCGCCGACGAGCATCACATGCTCCGTACACGACCGGGAGTCGGGCGCCTCCGCCGCAATCCGCCTCGCGACACCCGGCCGGCACAATGTCTCAAACGCACTCGCGGCGATTGCGGCGACGCTGACCTGCGGCGTAACGCTCGCCGAAGCCGCCGCTGCGCTCGGCGAATTCGCCGGAATCGCCCGCCGGTTCGATATTGTCGGCACCGAGAACGGCGTGACGGTCATCGATGATTTCGGGCACAACCCGGACAAGATTTCCGCCACCTTGCGCACGGTGAACCAGTTCCCCGGCCGCGTGCTGGTCATGTTCCAGCCGCACGGCTTCGGCCCGATCAAGAAGATGCGGCGCGAGTTCGCCGAATGCTTCGCGGATAATCTGGATGCGGAGGATATCCTGCTGATGCCCGAGCCTGCCTATTTCGGCGGCACCGTGGACCGCTCGGTGGGCAGCGCCGACCTCGCCGCCGATATCCGCGCGCTGGGGCGCAGCGCTGAAGCCCTCGGCGACCGGCCGGCCTGCGGCGCGCGGCTTGTCGAACTCGCCCGTCCGGGCGACCGCATCCTCGTAATGGGCGCCCGCGACGATACGCTAACGACGTTCGCGCAGGACCTGCTCGTCAGTCTGCGGACGACCGGGGGTCAATGAAGCTCGCGAGTACGTCTGCCTGAACGTCGAATACGGCTGTGCCGGGCGCGACCAGTTCGACATGGCCGGTGGCGGGCACGACGATCAACGATGTTACATCGCCTGCGGCTTCGGCCTTGCGCGTGAGCGCGTCGCCCAGAAGCGGCGGGGCGATCCTGTCCTCGCTTCCATTGACGCTGATGAAGGGCACGCCGATGGGCAAAAGCCGCGCGGGTGAGGTGTCACTCAGCGGGTCCGGTCTCTCCGCCGAGGACATCCCGGTCACCTGATCGTAGACCGCATCAAGGCAGCTCGGCAGCGTCACCGGCCGCGAGGCTTCGAGGTCAGCGAGGCCGCCGGAAACAATGACGCCCTGGAAGGCCAGAGGGTCGGTCACGCGCAAGGGGCTCGACTCCGGCAGGCGCGACCGCGCGGCCAGCCAGAGGATCAGGTGGCCACCCGCCGAGTGGCCAATCCCGGTAACGTGGTTGAGGTTCAGATTGTAGCCGGCGGCCCGATCGCGCAGCGCATCCGTCGCCGCGCTGACATCCTGATACGTGCCGGGATAGCCGCCGCCGGGCTCGTCCACGCCCCGGTATTCGATGTTCCAGACCGCCCAGCCCTTCTGGCGCAGGGCGTCCGCCATCCAGTCCATCAGGCTTTTATCTGCGATCGACTTTTGCCAGCATCCGCCATGCACCATGACGACCACGGGGTGCGGCCCCTCGCCTTCCGGCAGCCAGAGGTCCACCACGTCCGTGGCGCCCTCGCCCCAGCGGATCTGCTGGGAGGCGGCCGGGCGCGGCCGGGCGGTCAGGTCGTCCCAGGTCATCAGCTTCGCCGGTTCTGCCACCGCTTCAGCCTCCGAAGACTTGGGCGCCGCCGGCTCCGGCGCCGGCGTGCAAGCGGCCATGAGCATGAGCGCGGCCATCGCCAACTGACTTTTCCACACACCAGGCTCCCTTGCCGCCGCTGTCTCCGCCCCTACTGTCGCAGCTTCATCCCGCGAGGCAAGGTCTACGCCATGATCCCGACGCCGACATCGCGCGCAGACGCGCAGGCACTCGACCGCACGGACGCGCTCGCCTCCCGGACCGGCCTGTTCAGACTGCCGGAGGGCATCACCTATCTGGTCGGCCACTCGCTCGGGCCGCCGCCCAGAACGGCGCAAACCCGGCTCAGTGCGGCGCAGGCCGACTGGGCCTCCGGCCTGGTGCGCAGCTGGAACTCCGCCGGCTGGATCGATCTGGCCGAGCGCACCGGGGACCGGCTGGCCGCGCTGATCGGCGCGCCGGCCGGCGATGTGATCGTGACGGACAATGTGTCGGTGAACCTGTTCAAGCTCGCTGCCGCGGCTCTGCCGCATGCCGAGCGCTACGCCCTGTTTGTTGAAGAGGACGAGTTTCCGACGGACCAGTACATCGCGGCGGGGCTGGGCGGCCTGTCCGGCGCCGCGGTGCGGCTCCTGCCGCCGGGTGGCAGTTTCGAAGCGCTCGCCGCGGGCGGCGTGGTGATCAAGAGCGCGGTCAACTACCGGTCTGCCGAAGTCGCCGGCATTGCGGCGCATGAACGCGAAGCGCAGCGGCATGGCGCGCTGATCGTCTGGGACCTCAGCCACGCGACCGGCGTGATCGATCTGCATCTGGCGTCCGATGGCGCACGGCTCGCCGCAGGGTGCACCTACAAGTACCTGAATGGCGGACCCGGCGCGCCAGCCTTTGTCTACGCGGCAAAGGAGATCGCCGCGAGACTCGCGACGCCTCTGCCGGGCTGGATGGGGCACTCGGCCCCATTCGCATTTGACAGCCGCTATACGCCGCGTGACGGCGCCGCCCGGTTTGCCAGCGGCACGCCGCCCATCCTGTCGCTGGCCGCCCTCGGCGGCGCGCTCGATGTGTTCGATGGTGTTGCGCTTGAAGACCTTCAGGCGAAGGCGCGCGCGCTCGGCGCCATTGCCATTGCCCGCGCGCAAGGCATGGGGCTGGAGGTGCTGTCGCCCATCGAGGACGCCGCGCGGGGTGGGCATGTCAGCCTGCGCATTGCGGAGGGCTATCCGGTTGTGCAGGCGCTGGCCGCGCGCGGCGTGCTGGCGGATTTCCGCGCGCCGGATACGGTGCGCTTCGGCTTCTCGCCCCTGTTCCTGCGGTACGCGCAGGTCTGGGACGCGCTTGATGTGCTGGACGAAATCCTCGCCTCGCGCAGCTGGGATGCGCCGGAATTCCATGCCCGCGCGAAGGTGACCTGACGTCCGGGATTGACGGCGCTTTTTATTGGCATTAACCGTGCCACAATAGAGATGAACCGGCAGGGAGGCCCGTTACGTGCAGATTCTCAGGACGCCCGAGACGCAATTCGAAAACCTGTTCGAGTACGGATTTTCGCCGAACTATGTCGAGATTGCCGGCGCGGACGGAACGCCGCTGCGGATGCACTATCTGGATGAAGGCCCGAAGGATGGCGAGCCGATCCTCTGCCTGCACGGGCAGCCTTCGTGGAGCTATCTTTACCGCAAGATGATCCCGATACTGACGGCCGCCGGATACCGCGTGCTGGCGCCGGATCTCATCGGCTTCGGCAAATCCGACAAGCCGGGCGCGATGGAGGATTACACCTATTCGGGACACGTCCGTTGGCTGAATGAATGGCTTCGCAAGCTGGACCTGACCGGGCTCACGCTTGTCTGTCAGGACTGGGGCGGGCTGATTGGTCTGCGCGTGGCGGCTGACCAGATCAGCCGGTTCAAGCGCCTCGTGGTCGCCAACACGGGCCTGCCGGGAACGGCGACGCTGAACGACGACGTGTCAGCCTTTCTCGGCCAGATGTATCCGGCCGTGCCGGTGCCCGACGCGGCGATGGTGCGCGAGCAATTCCAGTCCGGCGGGCCGGGCGCGTTCCTCTACTGGGTGAAGTATGCGAGCGAGTCGCCCTCCTTCTCGGTGCGCGACGTGTTCGGGTTGCTTTCGGGCGTAACGGATCCACGGATCCTCGACGGCTATGTCGCGCCGTTTCCTGATGACACATTCATCGCCGGCGCCCGCAAGTTTCCGGCGCTCGTGCCGCTGCTGCCACAGCACAAGGAGGAGCGCCTCGCGAATGACCGCGCCTGGGCCGTGCTCGAGGCCTTCACGGGCCGCACCCTGATTGCCTTCAGCGACGGCGACCCGGTGACCAAGGGAGGCGACGCTGTGTTCAAGGCGCGCAATCCCGGCGCCGATTGCGTGACCATCAAGAATGGCGGACACTTCCTGCAGGAAGACCAGCCGGCCGCCTTTTCGGATGCAATCATCGCGTTCATGCGGCAGGGATAAGAACGGGACGGGGAACGGGCCATGAAGCGGATATTGCTGATCATCCTTGCGATCATTGTTGGCGCCGGCGCGCTCGCCTATTTCTACCGGGAGAAGATCCTCCTGTTCGTCATCTCGCGGGCCGAACGTCCGGAAATCGGACCGAACCAGCCGATCGCATGGCAGCAAGGCCCGGCGGCGCCCAGCGCGCCCGCCGCCGAACGCGCGCCGAATATCATTTTCATCCTCGTCGATGATCTCGGCATGAATGACCTGTCGACGTTTGGTGGCGGCGTGGCGGGCGGGCGCGTGCCGACGCCGAACATCGACGCACTGGCCGCACGCGGCGCCATCTTCTCGACCGCCTATTCCGGGACCGGCACGTGCGCGCCCTCCCGCGCCATGCTGATGACGGGACGCTACCCCACGCGGACGGGGTTTGAATTCACGCCGACCCCGAGCGGGATGGGACGGGTGATCTCGATGATCTCAAGCCCCGAGCAGTCCGGCCTGCCGGCCATCGAATACGATTCAAAGGCCGCATCGGAATCCCCGGACTTCGTTGACCAGGGCCTGCCGGGCGAAGAAGTGACGGTCGCCGAACTGCTCAAGGGCGCGGGTTATCACACGGTGCACATCGGCAAATGGCACCTCGGCAACAACGCCGAGTCCCACCCGAATGCGCAAGGGTTTGACGAGACGCTGACCATGGACGGGTTGCTTCATCTGCCCTCGGATGATCCGGATGTCGTCAATGCGAAGCTCGATTTCGACCCGATCGACAAGTTCCTCTGGGCCCGGGGCTTTGCCGCCACGTCCTATAATGGCGGCAAGAAGTTCCTGCCGGGCGGATATCTCGCTGATTACTGGACGGCCGAATCCCTCAAGGTGATCGAGGCCAACAAGAACCGCCCCTTCTTTCTCTATCTCGCGCATTGGGGCGTGCACACGCCCATGCAGGCCACCAAGGCGGACTATGACGCCGTGGGGGATATCGAACCGCACCATCTTCGCGTCTATGCCGCCATGCTGCACTCTCTTGACCGCAGCGTCGGGGAGATCGTCGCCAAGCTGGAGGCGGAAGGCCTCGCGGAGAATACGCTGATCGTCTTCTCGAGCGACAATGGCGGCGCCGGCTATATTGGCCTGCCGGGCATCAATGATCCCTATCGCGGCTGGAAGGCGACGTTGTTCGAAGGCGGCATCCGCGTACCGATGTTTGTGTCCTGGCCGGCAAAAATCACGCCTGGAACCGTGGTGGATACGCCGGTTGCCCACATTGATGTGATGCCGACCCTGGCCTCAGCCGGCGGCGCCGCCTTGCCCGCCGGGGTCGAGATCGATGGACGCGACCTTCTTCCGTTGGCGGAGGGTACGGGGGGGCTGACGCGTCCGGATGACGCCATCTACTGGCAGAGCGGCACGTACCGCGTTGTCCGCGCGGGTGACTGGAAGCTGCAGGTCGATGGCAAGCAGGACAAGGTGTGGCTGTTCAATCTTTCGGCGGACAAGACCGAAGAAACAAACCTTGCCGACCGCGAGCCAGGCAAGGTCGCCGAGTTGAAGGCCCTGCTCGACAAACACGCGGCAGGCGCGCGGGCACCGCTTTATCCGCCAAGCGTTGTTGCGCCGGTCGCCATCGACAAGACGGGCGCGGAAAAGGCAACGGCCACGGACGAATACATCTGGTGGCCGAACTGATGGCATTCCTTCCGCCGAGCACCAATGCGGCGTATCGCGGCCAGATGGTCTCGGCCTGGGGACTGACGCTGATCTCGGCCGGGACAATCGTTCCGGCCCTGATCCATATCGGCCTGCCGGATGGGGGCGCGGGCGTGATCGCCGGCCTTGATCTTTCCCACAGCCGGGAGACCATCATCAGCCTGTTTGCCTGGGCTGGCACCACGCAGCTCGTCTGGGGACTGATGTTGCTGGCAATCTCCCTGCGGTACCGTGCGATGGTGCCGCTTGCGCTTGCCTTGCTGAGCCTGGAACGCAGCGTGCATGCCTGGAACATGTGGGGCCCGAAGGGCAATCAGAGCCTGTCTGGACATCATCCGCCGGAAGTGTGGATCACGCTGGGCGCCGTTCCCGTTCTTCTGGTGCTGCTGTTTCTCTCGCTGCGCCGGAGCTGAGGCCCCTCCGCGATTATCTCACGATGCGGAAGCCGATATGTCCGGATGAGAAATCGTCCTCCTGCGGCTGACGGGCAGCGGGGCGATACCTGCGGCAGAAATTCTCCGCACACAGATAAGATCCGCCCTTGATCGTGTGCGTACCTTCGCCGAAGGGCGTTTCGGTCCATTCCCAGACATTGCCAATCATGTCGTACAGGCCGATCGCGCTTGGCGAAAAGCAGCCAACGGGCGCGCGGCCCGAGACGCCGTCACCCGCTTCGTCTGCCAACGGAAAGAAGCCCTGCCATGTGTTGGCGACCGGCGCGCCAGCGGACGTATAGGCGCTTGACTGCGGGTCGGCGGCGTCGGGCAGCCCGATGGCGGCGGCGTATTCCCATTCCGCCTCGGTCGGCAGGCGTGCGCCGGCCCAGGCGGCATAGGCGCGCGCGTCGGCCAGCGTGACGTGCACAACCGGATGAAGCTGGCGGCCCGTAATGTCCGAACCCGGACCTTCGGGTGCGCGCCACGTGGCACCCGGCACCAAGGCCCAGGCGCCGACGCCCTGCTTTCCGGGCATCTGAAAGACCGCGGAACCGGAAGCGGCCGTCGGATTTTCCTGCCCGCGCTCGGCCTCAGTGACGTAGCCGGTCTCGCGGGTGAAGCGATCGAACTCCTCGTTGGTCACTTCATGCGACAGCATCTCGAAGCCTTCGACATGCAGGATCAGGCCGGGCGCTTCTTCGGGATAGACCGCATACGCACCTTTCCGGAATTGTCCGGATGGGACGGCGACAAAGTCGCCGAGACCCGGCAGCTCGGATGTGCAGGCCGCGACTGCAGGGTCACTCGGCGATGTTTTCGCGGGTTGCTTGTCGCAGGCCGTAAATGCGAGCGCAGCCGCGATGAGGCAGGCGGCTCTCATGCGCCGATGAGACGGTCCAGCGTGAGCCGGACAACAGCGGCCGCTTCAGCCGGCGACAGGTCGCTATCCTGGCGAAGGCGCCGCCAGGTCTGGAAGCTGACCGACGTTTCGATTGCGGCGAAGAGGACCGGATCCTGATGGATCGCCTCGGGCAGCAGGGCCTTGAGGGCGGCGCGCTCGATCAACAGGTTGCGCCGGTACTCTTCCATCAGGAAGCGGGACTGGAAACGCCGCAAATTGCCCGAGACCCGCACGGGCATAACATACTCGTAGATCTCGATGCGGCGTTCGACATGTTCCAAAACGCGGCCGCGCCACTCGCGCGCTTCGAATGGCGCGAGAATTTTCGGCATCACCTCGGCCGTGATGCGCTCGGCCATCTCGACATACAGGCTGTCCATGTCCTCGAAATGGCGGAAGACCGTCCGCAGGCCGACTTTCGCGCGGTCGGCGACTTTTGCAGCGCTCGGGCTCATGTCGCCCTCGCGGATCAGCTCGAACATGGCTTCGATGATCTGCGCGCGGCTGCGTTCGCTGCGCTGGCGGCGGCCATCGCCAGACTCGGCAGGCGATGCAACGCCCGGCAGGGTGACAATTCGGGAGTCCGTCATTTCAGAAGGCTTTCGTGCGTTCGATCGTGTCATTATCGGGGGGCAGCGTATAAATAAACCCGTCTTCTGCAACCTCCATCGGCCCATCGAACAAGGCCTCGGCGTCTTTCATGAAGAGCTCGTTGAGCGATCGCTGCGGCAGTGGCGGGATCGTATGGTAGTAGACGAGGCGCGACACGTCCGCTTCCTGGGCGGAGCGGGCGGCGTCTTCGGGCGTCGCGTGATAGTCGAGAATGTCGTCGAAGATCTGGACGAGGCCTTCGCGGCCGGCGCCCTCTGCAGCGGTGCGCAAGGTGGTGACCATGTTGCGGTTCAGCGCCTCGTGGAACAGGAGATCGGCGCCGCGCGATGCCGCGATGAGGTTCGGATCATAAATCGTGTCACCGCTGATCGAAATGGAGCGGCCTTCGTAATCGATACGGTAGCCGTATGCGCCCTCGACCGGTGCATGGCGGACGCGGTAGGCAGTGACGGTCACGCCACCCGATTCATAAACGACCGCCTGGCCGCCGGGACCGGCCGGCATCGAAATCGTCACCGGCGCGCCGCCGCGGCCTTCGGGGTTGGCGATCGCCGGGCCGTGATGGGCTGTGCGGTAGGTGCTGTCGATCCGGTAGGCCGCGTTGAAACCGTTGACGAGTTCATCGACGCCCGGTGGCCCATGCACCGGCAAGGGCGAATCCCGGCCACCATTGACCCAGACCTGCAGGAGAAGCTCGCCGAGGCCGTCCATGTGATCCGAGTGCAGATGGGTGAGGAAGACCGCGTCGACCTCACCGATCGGATAGCCCATCCGGGTCAAGGTGCGCGCCCCACCGGAACCGGCATCGATCACGATGAATTCCCCGCCTGCCATGACCGCGAGACACGGACCGCCGCGGAGAGGGTCGGGCATTGGTGTTCCGGCGCCGCAGACGAAGACGTGCAATCCGTCGCCCAACTCCTCTGCCACATTCCGCGTTATGTTCATTTCCGCACCACGTTGGAAAACGCGCTCGGCGATCTGTACACGGAACACCCACACGGCAGTCGCACCAGCCGCGGCCAGCAAGGCGACACCTATCAGACTGCGGCCAACGATGCCCATGGTGTCACTCCCCCGCCTTCAGCATCATCTCGAGGAAGGGCGAAGACATGCCATTCTGTGGCAGGACGGTTTCGATGTTCAGTTGGCCCTTGAGACCGGCCGACCGGTGCACGGCGATCTCGCGCCATTCGTCCGACATCGACATCTGCACCATCGCCGAACGCTGCGGATACATCGCGATGGCGACCTCATCCCAGAGTTCCTCGACCTGGCCGAGGGCGAGGAAGGTGACATCGGCAGCGAAGATCCCGCGCCCGCCGAACTTGGGCAGGAGTTCGGTGACCGCGCGGCCATAGATCATGTAGGCCTCCCGGCCCGAAAGATCGCAGGGACGGCCATCCTCGTATTCGGCTTTATCCTTGAATTTCAACAAGTTGACCATGAAGATCGGGCCGTCCGGACCCTTCTCCAGCATCGACTGGATACGCGAAGGATCGGTTGGGAAGAGTTCGTTCTGGACCAGCATGTTTTGCTCCCTATGCGGATTTAATTGTCAGGCGTTTGAGTTCGTCTTCGATCAGCCACATCCGGTCCTGACCCCAGGTGATGACATCACCAACGCGGAAACTGGGCACACCCCAGACGCCCAGCGCCATCATCTCGGCGCGGTTGGCTTCGGCCTCGGCGCGCCATCTGTCTGTTCCAAGCTGGCTGCGGGCGCCGGTCCAGTCGAGGCCAGCTGTCTCGACGATGCGGCGCAGGCCTCCGTCGATTCCAGCATCGATGCCCTGGGACCAGACACCCGTCATGAAGGCGTGGCAGTATTCGAATCCCCTGCCCTGATCGCGCGCCCATGGAAGGATCGAATAGCCGCGCTCGACCGGCTTGCCGACAGGGTCGGCCACCTTTCCGAACGGGATGCCGAGGCGCCGCGCTTCGCGGGCGGTATCAGACGTGATGTACCAGCGTTTCATGCCCGGCACAGGCAGGCCGCGCATCACCATCGGCAGGACATAGCGCAGCTTCAGCTCGGCGCCATAAGCGTCCGCGAGCGCCTTGGCGCGCGCTGCGGCGATGTAGGTGTACGGACTTCTGAAGGAGAGATAATAGTGCAGCTCCGGCGCAGTTGCGCCTCTTGCGCTCGCCGCCGGTACGGTGGGCGGCGGGAAAATGACGGCAATGTCGTCTCCCGATCTGCGCGCTCCCAGGTCCGTCAGACGCGCTTCGAGATAGTGAAGACGGTCGAGCCCCCAATACCACTCCCCTGCATAATTGAAGGTGGCGCCAAGATAGTGCCCAAGCTCTTCCCGCTTCTGGCTTCCTGCGGCAAGGCGCGCGTCCAGATCGCCGTCGGGGCCGGACGGGCCGGCGAGCTTTCCGCTCCACAGATCGTCGCTGATCTGCGGGGCGTCTGCGAGAAAGGATCCGGCATCAATGGCCGCGGCGAAGCGTGCATTCGCGATCCGGAGCGAGGCGGCGTCCGGCTGGTGACCCGGATCGGTGAACTGTAATCCCGCCCGTCGCGCGAGGCGACCCGCATCGAGACGGGCGTAAGCCTCCAGGCGGTCGCGCTCCGGGGCTGCCCAGTCGGGGGGTGGCGCAACGAGGTGGATGTTCAGGCGGATGTCATAGCGCGCCGCCAGCTTCGGCAGGACCTGCAGGCAGACGTGGGAATACGGGTCGGTTGCATCATGGAAGTAATCCACAGCGTGGGGCGCCGATGCGGCCGCGCGCTTCGATTCCTGCCTGGCCCGGTTCCGAAGCAGCCTTTTTTCGCTGGTGATGCTTGCGGCGATGCGAGACACCAGAAATGACTTGATCGTCATCGGCAGATACCTCGTGCGCTGGGCCGAAACGGAGTGCCTTGAGGGCAGGCGTACGGACGAGCCATTCGGGGTGCCTTGGAACCATGGTCCTTATTATGGCACTTTAAGTGCCATATCTTGGACCAAGACTCAAGCCCGGCGTGACCGGTGGCGTCGCCAGAAGAAGAAAGCCGCGGCGAGGACGAGCACAGCGCCGATTCCCGCCGCAATCAGGACGGGACGATATTGCTGGGCTTGCCGGGCCATCGAATGGCGGGTGACCTCCGCGAGCGAGTCATACCCGGGCGGAACTTCGAGCACCCCGACGCGGCGGCTGTAGCTGGCATACTCCGTCTGCAGATCATCATAGATGTCCGGAAAGGACGCGCTGAGGTCTTCGGTCTCGCCGGGGTCCTTCGAAAGGTCGTAAAGGCGCCAGCGGGCATCGCCGTGCGGCTTCTGGTTACGGGTCAGCTTGTAGTCGCCCTTCACAACCGCGGCATTGCCGGATACTTCGATGACGATCGCGTCGCCGGGCGCATACACGGCCGCCACCTCGCCGCGCAGCAGCGGCAGGAGGCTGCGCCCGGTCACCGGTTTGGCGCCTTCAAGGTCTGTCGGCGCGCCGGCGAGCGACAGCAAGGTTGGCGCTATATCGGTCACGTGCGCGCGGGCGTCGATCCTCTTGCCGGCGGAGAGCCCTGCCCCCGACAGGATGAACGGCACACGGATGCCGCCTTCGGAGCCGAGGAACTTGAACTTGTCGTGCGGCGAAGCGGCGGCCATCGCCCATTCCGGGCCGATGAATGCCCAGCTTCCCTTTTCACCGATACCATCCGCATCCAGATGATAGCCGTTCATGCTCATCCAGAATTTCAACCGCGAGTCATTGTCGCCGCGGGATGGCTCGGGGCCATTGTCGGAGGTAATCACAAAGACCGTATTCTCGAATTGGCCGGTGGATTTCAGGTGCGCGACCAAACGGCCAATATGGTGATCCATCGCCTCGAGCATCCCGGCGTTCACCTCCATGCGTGCGGCATACAGTTTCTGATCTTCGGGCGTCAGCGACGCCCATGCGCGCAGGTGATCCGGCATGGGCGCAAGCGCGGCGCCCTCAGGAATAAAGCCCTGCGCCTTGGCGCGCTCCCAACGGGCAAGGCGCGTTGCTTCCCATCCGGCATCATAGACGCCCTTGTAATTGGCGGTGAACTCGGCTGGGGCCTGAACGGGGATGTGAACGGCCTGAAATCCGAGATAGGCGAAGAAAGGCTCCGTGGACGGACCTTCGCCCAGATAGGACACCATCTTGTCGACGATGAATGCGGACGAATAGAATTCGTCCGGCAGGCTGGCCGGGGCGCCGTCTTCATACCAGGGCGCGTCGGCGTAATAGGGCATGTAGGACTTGTCTTCCCAATTGTCGGCGCCCGAGGCGTCCAGCGCAAAGGACCGGTCGAACCCATGCGCATCGGGCAAATCGCCCTTGCCGCTGCCGAGGTGCCATTTGCCGGTCATCAGCGTCCGGTAGCCCAAGGGTTTCAGCCGGTCAGCCAGCGTGGCGACGCCCGGCTCGAGGCGCATCGTGTAGCCAGGCTGTCCCTCGTGCTCCTTCGGCAGGACTTCGGGAATGGTCGAGACACCCGTGAGGTGATTGTCCATACCGGTGAGCAACATGGCGCGGGACGGCGAGCAGAGCGGAGACGTGTAGTACCGCGTGAACATCGCGCCGCCGGACGCCAGCGCATCGATGTTCGGTGTGCGCGCCTCGCCGCCATAGACACCAAGGTCCATGAAGGCCGCATCATCGATCAGCAGGATCACGAAATTCGGGCGCGCAGGCTGTTCAGCTGTCTGCGCGTCGGAGCGCGTCGAAAGCGTCAGCACGGCAAACACGATTGCCAGAATGATTCGCGACATGACCCCTCCCAAGGATTCGTCCAGCTCGTCTGCCGGCCTGAATGCCGGGGATGCTGCTTATGCGCTCACTGAATGGAGCCGTTGCGCCCCGGGATCAAGGTGCGCCCGCGCGCCGGTGCCGGTCAGCCGCCCTGAAAGAGGCGCATGAACTGATCGACCGCAAAGCCGATGGCCGCATACCCCAGCGTCAGGAACAGGGCGCAGTAAACCACGCCGAGCAGGCTTCCAACGATCGCCAGAAAGCCGTCGCGTTCGATCATGGCAAGCGCCACCAAGGCGATGGCGAAGGCCGGTACGCCGTTCGTGCCGGGCCCGGGAATGGCGACGATCGCAGCAAATATCAAAATCAGAATGGCCAGCACGGGCTCAGCGCCACGTCCTGCAAGGAAGCGCAGGCGCGGTTTGGTCAACCGCTCGATCCTGAGTAGCCAGGGTATGACCGCGGTGGTCATCTTCCGGAAGGTGGTGACACTGATTGTCTGCGCACGGACACGTCTTGGCAGCCAGGGGCGCCGCTGGCCAACCATCATCTGTCCCGCCAAGAGCGCGATCGGCAAGGCCGCAAAGGAGTTGATGCCGACGAGCGGCAACATGGCCGGGATCGCAAACAGAAGCATGAGCATGCCGAAGGCGCGCTCTTCGAGGGCGTCAACTATGGCGCCGAACGAGATTTCGGTTTCATCGGCGAGTTCGGAAATCTGGCGCAGGATGCCGGACGCCGAGCCATGCAACGCGTCGATGCCCCGCGCGGCAGGATTATCGAGCTCCGGCACGGGCTGCGGGCTGACCTCGAGCGGGTCCGCGTCCCCGCCAGGTGGACTGTCTTCGTTATTCAGACTCGACATGCACGACTAGCCGGTGAAGGCCCCTGTTGTTCCGTGTCCACGGAGAGAAGCTGAAGTGGGGCGGGCTGCGCGGTGCAATCTGTCACGGACTTCATGTTGGCAAGCGAACTACGCCCTTGCGAGCCCGGCGTAAAGCATGCCTGCTCCGCTGCCGCGTCGAAGGGGGTGCGGCAACACCGACGCGTTTATTCGTGGTCATGAGGGTGAGATGGTGTGCCCAACAGGATTCGAACCTGTGACCTACTGATTAAAAGGCCCATGCTTATTGCCGAAGAACAAGGCAGTGACCTAAAAACCGTTTCGGAACATATCGGGAAACAACAAACCATGCCCCGCCTCGACGTGATCTACCTCGCCCTTCAGACGACCCGCGCCAAGGCGATCATCGACCTGCTCGCGGAGGATACGCTTCTCGTGGCGGCGCGGAACGGCGCTTACCGGGAACTGGCTGAGATCGTGGACCGGGCGCTGGCCGAGGAAGTGGCCCGCCGGGCGCGCGAGGACGGGGTGTGAGCGGCGCTTTGCCGGTCTAAGCTACCCCGGCCGCAGCCGGGGCCGAGATTCGAACTCAGTTCTCCGCTCGTCCTCCCCCTACTCCATTCTCCCGCGCCGAACAAACAGAAAAGCCCCCGCGCCGATCTAGAACGACACAGGGGCTCCTACTGTTTTCGTCGCCGATGATCGCTAGCAGATCGCCAGCAACTATTGCAGTGTTCACCCGCCTTACCGCTCAGACCATCCTGCGAACAGGAGCGGGGACTCGAACCCCGCATCAGGGCCTCATAGAGATAGCTCTGGTGAGCCCAAAATCCAAGACGGACAAACACAGACGCCCTCGCCGCCTTCGTGGACATGGGCGGCCGCTGCGGCGTTCGTTGTGGGGCCGGTCGCGGCCTACCTGCTGTTCGGATAGGGCTCAGGCCTTGGGCTTAGGGTTCCGCGGCTTTCCCGGCGGCCGGGTCGTCGTTTCAGCCACGCGGGCCTCGATAGCGCTCAGGCGCTCCTCTAGCCGGGCCTTCGCCACTTCGAGTTCCGCGATGCGCGACATCATCATGTTCTCGCGATCCCGCATGCGGCGGATCAGGTCTTCGGCCCGGCGAAAGCGCTCATCAGCTGGGCGGGACACGACCCAGTAGAACGCGCCGCAGCCGGCAAAGAAGTTGCTCAGCATGGCCAGCACGACCATCGCCGGGCTTTCGAGGATCGGCTCGATTTCGGCCCAGCGGTTGATCACCACGAGGCAAACGCCGCCGACGGCCCCGAGGATGCCCGCGAGGGACAGATAGGGCGGCTTGGGGCTGGCTGGCATCACGACAGGCTCTCCTGCGGCGTCGGGGTATGTGTTGGCGTCCGTCATCCGGCCACCGTCTTCACCGGCGCCGAGGCCGATGCCTTGCACGCCTCGATCGCGCGGTCGCAGTCTGCCTTGTCCCGGTAGGATTCGCCGGACGCGAGGATCTTCCCGTTGCGGGCGCGCAGGCGCCAGCGCCACTTGCCGGACTCGTCCTTGTACTGCTCGTATTTCATGGGTCAGCCCCTGTCTTCAGAGTGCGGAGGAGGAACCGGGCGAGCGCTGGCCCGCCCGGATCGGGATGAGGTCAGCCTGCGGCGTTCCAGCGGTCTGCGGCGGCGCGGACGTTGCCGGCCAGCGCGTCCCATTCGGCACGGTCCGGCACGCCGTCCGCGTCGAGCGCTTCGGCCAGGGCGCGCACATCGGCCGCCACGGCGGCATCGATCCGGCCCGAGGTCTGGACACCGGCGACGATCACGGCGCCGAGGCCCGCGACCTTCTTGGCCGTGGCATTGTCGGAGCGTTCAATCGCGGCGGCGCCGATCTTGAACAGGAGGCCGGCGAGTTCGAGACCGGCGGTGAGGGTTGCAGCGTTCATGGCAGTGATCCTTTCGGGAATGAATGATCAGGACGCGGAAGGCTTCAGGCCGATCACGGCCTCGACCTTCGGCTTCAGCGTGGCCCAGTCCGTCTTCGCCTGCTCGGTCACACGCTTCAGCTCGCCCGTCGCGGTGAGGTAGCCGACCGCCGCGAGGCAATCGTTCAGCTTCGTCCGGTCACTGACGGTCTCGATGCACGCCTTGGCCAGCGGCTCAAGCGTCTCGACCTCGGTGCGCCAGCCTGCGACCGCGCCCCAGAGTTCGGAGGCGACGGCGACCCGTTCGGCGGTGGCCTTGATGGCCACGTCAGCAGCGGCCTCGACCTTCGGATCGAGCGTGCCCGCCTCGCGTTCGGCGGCGAGCGCATCGACGACAGCGGCATAGGTGCCGATGAAGCAGAAGGCCACCTCTTCCGGGTGACGGTCAGCGAGGCAGACGTCCTGCACCGCATCGACGGTCTGGGCGCCGGGGATCACCTTCGGCAGGATCGAGCAGCCCGTGGCATTGCCGAGGGCGAACATGGCGGCGAGCAGGGCGCCGGCGCGCTTTCTGTAGTCAAACATGGGGTCTCCTTTCAGGGAGGCTTTCAGGCTTCGTTGGTGGACACTTCGCCGCTCGCCTTCAGGACGATGCGGCGGCAGTTCGGAGGCTGGGCGCGGGCGTAGGAATTGCGGACGCCCAGAAGGCGGTCCTTGGCGATCCGGGTGATCGTCACGGCGTCGGACTGGTTGCCGCCGAGGACGTGGTAGGCGCTGTCATCCTCGCCGACATACAGCCCGACATGGCCGGATGTGGCGCCGCGCGCGAACACGAGCACGTCGCCGAGCTTCGCTTCACTGACCTGCACCTTGTCGCCCCAGCGCAGCCAGGACCGCGCCCAGAGCGAGTTTGTGTTGACCGGCTTGCCCGCCTTCTTCGCAACGTAAGCCATCCAGAGTCCGCACCACGCCACAGCGTCAGAGGTGAACGCGGCGGAGATTTCCGGCACGTCAACAAAACGAGCCCAGCCCATGATGACCGGATTATTGGCCGTGCCCGGACGTTCCATGACGCCGAAGGTCGTCAGCCCCTCGACCAGCATCCGGGGGGCAGGCTCATCGGCGAGCCAGGCATAGGCTGGGGTGAGCGCGGTCATGCGGCGTTGCGCGTCTTGAAGGCAATCCAGCTATAGCTTTGAGGAGTACCGTGTGTGTGCGTGTACACATAGTTCCCGCCGGTGAACGAGAAGGCGCCTTTGGCAGTGCCCCTCTCCGATACGATGTTAATCCCGCCGCCTGATGCCAGCACGAGCATCAGATGCCCGTCTGACCGGTTATGCAGCAAGATCGCGCCGCCAAAGCTGCCAAACGTGATGGTTTGTCCCGACGAAAGGTTTGCATCGCCCTGCTGGAGCGCGCGCTCCGATCCGTCGCCGAGACTCATGCCTGCAAACCGCGGCGTGGAGCTGGTCAAAAGCTCTTGGTTCGCGCCTCTGATGATCGTACCCGGGCCGCTCGAAAGCGGGCCAGACCCGTGAGGGGAGGCGACGTTGTCGCCGTTCAAAATGAGGGTGTTTCCGGACGTTGCCGTTACGGCCGACCAGCCCTCGTTGACCCGGTCGTATCCGTTTGCGAACAGGTTGTCGGTGATGACGCGATTTCCTGTGCCGCCCACAAGCAGCGCATAGGCGCCTGCGTTTTCGAGTCGCGGCTGGCTCATCCACAATTTGTTGTTGGAGCCGCCGACGCGCACATTCGGCTGCTTCAGCGAGTTGACCTCAAGCCCCTGCTGCGTCGTATAGGCGACCCAGCGGCTCTCATGGCCATTGCATGCGTCATCGACTTCGATTCCGGTCAGGCCCGTATCGTTCTCACACGCGATAAAGTTACCATTGTAGGTCGGGCCGCCTACCAATCCGGTCGCCTCAGCCGACTGGAAGAAATTGAACCCGATCTTGGCCCAGATGGAAAAGCAGGAGAAAAACTTCGGGTTGTCGCAACGTCCAAGACGGTATGCGATCAGGTTCGCCTGCATGTAGTTTCGCAGCGCGTCGCCAGCCGAGCCGGCGTGATCACCCAACACGAACGGCCATGCCTGGACGTTGTTGCAGCGAAGGGTGTCGTACCAGTGCTCTGATTCGATCCCGCGCCTGAACGCGCTGATAAAGCAGTTCTGGACAAGCCCGCGCCCGTTGTGCTGGCCAGCGCTTCCCTGGATACGAATAGCTTTCGTGGTGTTCGCGTGCAGCAGCTGGTCAATGACGAACCCGCCTGCACCGTCAACCAGAATGTCCCAATCGAGCGACTCATTCGGCGTGTAGGAGCCGCCCGTCCAGCTCGGCTGCTGCCGCTTGATCGCAAAGCCTTTCAGGACGCGAGTCCCAACGGCGCCCTCAAGGTGAAAGCCAAGCCCGGCGTGACCGATCAAAAACGTCGTCGTTCGTGTTGGGTCTAGCTGAGCGCTGTTGATCGTCTGCTCGGGCATTCCGAGCCCTTCAATGCAGGTCCCCTTCGGAATCACGATGCTCCTGCCCGTCGCGTATAAACCCGCCGGGGCATCGATGGGAACGCCGGCAGAAGCGGCCTGCGCAATCAATGCGTCCAGCGCCGAGGCGTTGTCGTTGGCGCCGGTCTTGTCCATGCCGTTCATGTCGGTGAAGTGCGCGCGGCGGCTCGAGAGGCGGGCCTTGATGTAGGCCGCCACGCTTTGCTGGGAGGGCGGCTTCGAGGCGGAATCGTCCGTGAACGCATCTTGATCAAGAACATCGGTCGCGGCGAGCTTGCCCGCAAGCTGCGTGGCCAACGCGGCCTGCGCCCGCGCGTCCGTGAAATACTTGTTGGCCGCACCTTCCGGCACGGCGTCGGTCGAACCTGGAGAGGCGACGATTTCGACATAGGCCGAGCCGGACCAACGGTAGACCTTGCCGTTGTCGACGGTGACGTAGATCTTGCCGGTCTCGCCCGTGCCCGGCAGCGCCGCAAGATTGGCGGCCTCGATCACGTCGTCCACATAGGACGGAAGCTGGCCGGCTGGCACCTTGCCGCCGCTATCGAGGCTCGCCACACCGTTCGCCGCGCCCTTCTGCGACAGCGGCACAGACGCCGCCGCTGCCGCATCCGCCGCCGCCTTCGCAAACGCGGTCGTCGCGATCTGCGTGGTGTTCGTGCCGGGCGCCGCAGTTGGCGCAGTCGGCGTGCCGGTGAAGGCGGGGCTCGCCAGTGCGGCTTTCGTGCTGGTCAGCGACGAGATCAGGGCCTCAAGCTTTCCGAGCGTATCGCCCGCCGTCGTCGCTGTGCCGGAGATTTCCTCCTTGAGCGTATCAATCGCGTCCTGAAACACCTCGACCTGTTCGGACTCGAGCGCCTGAAGCCGGGCGATGATCGGCATGAGGATTGCTTCGACCGCGTAGAGGTCTTCGACGAAGCCGACGCCGTTGAACACGCGCGGGACGCGCACACCCGCATCACCAGGCGAGAGCCAGATATCGCCGAACTTGGCCGTCTGGGTCGCGGGCTGGTCCGCGCCGCGGAACACCCGGAACCCGTTGATCTCGTCGTTGACACCGCCGATCAGCGTCTCGATTTCGGCCGGCTTGATCGATCGGATGAAGCGCGAGGCTCGGTTCAGTTCATAGATGATCTGCGACAGCCGCTCCTCGACCGTGGCCTGTACGCCAGGCGTGTAAAGGTCCGGGTAGCGATCCGCCGACGTCGTGTCGGGGATCGATTGCAGAATCGCGAGCGCGTCGGTCGCAAGATCAATGGGCGTGTGCGTCGGTGCCGGCATGTGGCGCTCCTAAAAAGGCAGACGGTTGAGCGGGAAGTCGTCAAGCGGCGTCCCGCCGCCTCCGCCCCCTCCGCCGCCCGGGTCGGCGGCAAGAATGGTGAGGTCGAAGGACCGCGACGCGATCTGGTTCGCGCGGTTTGTGATCGTGACGGAGACGACGCGGATGGTGGTGGCCGCAACGGGGATCGTCAGTACAAGGTTATTCGTGCCGCCCTTGGTCGTGCCGGCGGGCGCGTTGCTGAACTGCAGCGATGTGCCGAGTTCCGAGAGCGGCGTGTTTGCGTCCGAGGCATAGATGTTGAGGTCCACAACGATCGGCGCGCCGCCGACCTGACCGGCGCGCGATGGGATCGAAGCGATCATTGGGGGCTCGGCGGCCCGCACGGTGTAAGGGTGCGTGATCGTGGCCGCGTTGCCTTCCGGGTCGGTCACTGTCAGCGTCAGCGTGTAGGAGCCCGGCGTGATTGCGCCGACCTGAACAAACTTGGTCTCGTCATTGATGCCGACCCCGGCCCCGGTCGAGCTACCGGTAAGCGCGAGGTCTTCGATGTCCGTGTCCGGATCGTTGACGAAGCCCTCGATGCTGAAACTGTAGGAATTCCCGACCGCGATATTGATCGGTGGCAGCGCAAGCCAAACGGGTGGCTGGCCGGATGGCTCGCCGGCAGCGTACGACTCAATGATGATCGACGCATTGGCGATGTTGCCGGTTTCATCCGTGACCCGGATCGGGTGGCTTGCGCGCGTGACCACGCCGGAGCCGCTTGTCTTGACCAGGTTGCGGCCGACAATTGAGAATCCGGACGGCAGGCCAGACGGCGCGGTGAAGGTCAGGTTGCCGATGGGCGAGTCGGCGTCGTCGACAAACTCGCCAAGGTCGCGCACCGTCCCGGTGAAGGACTCGTCCACGATAACCGGCGTGATCTGGCGCCAGAACGGCGGCGCGGGCGGGACGGCCACATTGAGGCGGGCCAGCTGCCGGTTGATCGTGACGATGTCGGCTTCGATCTCATCGACGCGGGCGTTGACGGCGGTGATGTCGGCGTCCGAGGCCGTGCCGGGGAATGCGTCGAGGATGTTCGAATGCACGACCCAGGAACCGGCGCCGCTCGCCCCGGTCTTCCGGTAGATGACGAGCGTTTCCATATCGATGGCGAAGGCACCGGCCGGAAAGTTGAGGTTGGCGAGAAGCGTTGCCTCGTCATCGAAGCGCTCGTTGAACGGCGCGTCCTCGCTGATGCCGCCGATGACCGCGGCGACCGCCGCCGCGATCTGCGTGTCGATCTCGTCTTCGAATGCAACCAGCTCTGCGGCGCGGGCCACATCGGCCGCGTTTGTCACGTTCCACGCCGTGCCGTCCGAATTGAGGTAGAACAGCTTTCCGCGAATCGCAGCGTTGGCCGGGATCTCCGGATACTGCGACCCGGATGTGCCTGTGAGCGTTCGGGCGAGAATGTTCGGCAAATCTGTTCCGAACACGGAGCGGATCGCCGCGATATCGGGCTCGTTCAAACCAGATTGCGGGTCGCCGTCCCGGAAATAGGTCCGGAACAGGTTGCGGAGTTTCGACTGAAGGTCAGCGATGGCCGGGAGCATGGCGCGATAATCGCCGCCCGCCGGGGCGTGGGGATTTCCGGCCTAGGTGAAGTCGCCGGGCCGGACCGATCGGCAGCGGACCGAGACCTGACCCGTCGCAGGATCGAATCCCCAGCCGTCCAGTTCCATCGGCTCGTCATTGAGACCGAAGGCCGGGAGGTGAACCGTCACGAAGCGCTGGTTGATCAGGCGCAGGCCGGCAAGGTTGACCGTCGCCTCAAGGCGCCAGCGCGCCGTCTCGCGGCGAAAGATGCGGCGCCCGAGGCGAAGGGCCTGGGCCTGCGTCGGGCAATAGATCAGGTCCGCGACCTTCGGCTCACGGAACGGCGCGTCGACCGAGGCGGCGACGTCCTCGACTTCGCTATAGTCCCGGGCGCGGTCGATGTACTTGACGATCTGTTCCGTGACCGCATCGCCTTCCTCCGATCCGGCGCTGAGGCTCTGGACCTGCAGGATCTGGTCTTCGGTCAGACGGACCGTCGGAGCGCGCCATTCGCCAAGGTCGAGCCGGACGCGCCCGGTGTGATCGGTCCACATCGAGGCGTCGAGCGCGGCCAGCATGTTGGCCTGCGCGACCTTCGGCGCCTCGTCACCGTTCCATGATCCGGCCAGTTCATAGCCAAGCCTGTCGGCCGCATCAGCGGCTTGCCCGATGGCGGTCCAGTCGATCCGGCTCTCCGGCAGGCGCCCGCCCATCGGGTGCGTCAGGAACCAGGCGAAGATCAGCGCACCGTTGCGGGTGAAGCCGCGTTGCCCGGTGCGCGGATCGAACGGGTCGCCGAACTCGCCGACGATCGAGGGCACCGGCGGGCGGCCCTCGGGGTAGATTTCCGAGAACTTCTCGGCCTTGACCGAGGGGGCGCGGATCACGGTATAGGCCAGCCCGCGCAGGCGGTGGTCGGTCGTCCAGCCCGGCGCGGCCGAGGGGCCTTTGCGCCGGTCCGGGGTCCGCATCAGCAGCGAGGCCAGCTGATCATCCGAGCCGTCGTTGAACTCGGCGTAGGGCGAGTCCTGAAACCGGCTGAACGGCAGGAGCTGGCCGTCGATTGCGACGGGATAGACCGTGCCGCCGAACCGGCGTTCGAGGACGTTCTGCGCCCGCCCGTAGTTGTGGATATGGACCTGCCAGCGGGTCTTTGAGGCCACCGCGTCGTAGACCAGCGACGAGCCCGCAAGGGTCTGGCCGAAGTGGATCGGCAGCGGCAGGATTTCGCCGCGCAGGGTTTCCTTGCGGTCGGCCGGCTTCGGCGGCTTGTTCAGCGCTTGGACCAGGACCTGCGACCCGAGCGCAAACGCGGCATAGGTCGCGACGTAGATCGCCTTCGCGGCGAGCGACCCGGTCGCGACGCCGGCTGCGCTGACGATGGCGGCGGCGGCGGCTTGCGGCATCAGCGCGGCCCCTTCGGATCGCAGAACGCCACCAGCGCCATGGTGCGGAACGCGGCAAAGCCGGAGCGGGTCCGGGCGGCCCACCAGCCCTCGCCGGTACAGAGCGCCGCGACGAGGTTTCCGCCGGCATCGCGCACAAGGCCCACCGCGCCCCGCTGGGCGGCTTTCGTGCGCCGGGCGCCTATGGACTCCATCTCGTCCTTGAAGGCGTTCACCGGCCCGCCCCGCGTGCGCATGTGCGTGTTTGCTTCGGCCTCGGTCATGTACCGCCCGGCCCAGCGCGCCACGGGCCTCGGATCACCCCAGCCCTCAGCAACGTAGCGGAACACGGACAGGGCGCAGTCCGACGTGCCATACTCGAACGGCTCGCGCGCCCAGCGGCGCAAAGCCTGATCCACGGGGTCCCCTAGAACACCGGCCATACGATCTCCTTCCCGTCGAGGGAGTGAACAAACTCAAGGCCCCGGTCGCCGGGAAAGCGGGCCTTCTGGTCCCGGTCGGTCAGCATCCCGAACGGCGGTCGGTTGCGGCGGCTCGACAGCGTGTCGCACTTGATCGCGAGGGTCTGGGCGCCGGTCTCGACCGAGAGGTTAGCGCCGCGCATGATCCCGTCCCTGATCTGCCAGGGCGGGCCGAGCGCGGTGTCGGCGTCATAGTTCAGGAATTGCAGGTACACGTTCAGCGTCCGGTTCAGCGCCTCGGTCTGGAATTCGATCAGGCCCTGCCGGATGATCTCTTCCGGGGCCGACACCGTGATCTCGAACGGATCGGCCTGCCCGTTCTGAAGCCGGGTGATCTCGCTGATGTCGATGATCGACCCGATGCCCTGCCAATTGCGTCCGCCGAACTCGCGCGTCCCGAGCCCGGTCCAGACCCGGAACGGGCCGGACGCGAACTGCACCTCGACAAGCATCGCCATGACGACGGTCGCCCCGGTCAGCTGGGCTTCAATGGCGGGTTCGAAGTCGCTCATGGCAGGACGTGCTCGATGAAGCTGATCTGCGGGCGGCCCCATTTGCCGAAGTCCAGCGACAGCGCGCCGGACGTGTCGTCTTCGAGGCGAGCGATCAGGACGGGCCGCAGGCTTATGGGTGTGCTGCGGTGGCGGCGGCGTGCGGCCGGCTTGAAGTAGAGCCGCTGGGCCGCGTGATGCGTGCACATGTGGAGGTCATCGCCGAGGCCGAAAAACATGCCGGGGCCGAGGTACTTGAACACCAGCGGTGCATCGAGCGCGTTCGGTTCGAAGAAGTTCTCGCCCGGCTCAAGCAGCGGCGCCCGAATGGCGGGGCCGTTGATCGTATAGCCCGCGCCGGAATTGAACGCCGCGCCGCTATTGTGGAACACGCGCGAACGGCCCGGCAGGCCTTCCTCGCCGGGCTTCGGGGCGTACTTGTCCCGCACCGGAATCCTGAAGATGCCGAGCCGCCCGTCCGCCTTTGCCAGAGTGGCGCGGTAGACCGGGATCAGCTCGGGCCGCAGCGTGTTCAGGTCCATCGTGAAAGACCAGCGCTGCCCGCCCCCGCCGATGACCTGCGTGAAGCCGGACAGCGACGATCCGGGCGAGCGGTTCTGGGTCACGAGGTTCAGGCCCACCTCGCCGGAATAGATCGCATAGGGCCAGGCGATGATCTCGCGCGTCGTCATGGGGCTACACCTTCCGGGTCTGGAATTCGGCCGCAGCGGGGCCGGCCTGCGCCTTGGCGATCCGAACCGCGCGCTGCACGCCCTGATCAACGGCGCGCTGGATCTCGGAATTGCCGGTGCCGTTCACGTAGATGTCGAACCGGGACACCTCGCGGCTCGACGGTTCGGGCAGGCGGCTGTTCGCCAGCGGCGTCACATCGCCCGACGATCCTGGCAGGAGGAACTTGCGCGATCCCATCGAGAGCAGCTCAGGCAGGCCGCCTTCGTTCACCTCGTAGAACTTGCCCGGCATGACCGGCCCGCCGCGCGCGCGCCCGCCGCCGAACGTGAGGCCGCCCAGAATGTCCGTGGCGAGCGATCCGCCCTGCGATGTGGCGACGGCCGCCAGCGCCGAGGCGGCGGCCTGTGCCGCAAGGCTGGCCGCAGCAAGGGCAGTGGCGAGCGCCGTCGCCGAAGCCGCCCCGGCTGTTTCAGCCACGGACAGCGCCGTGACCGAGGCCGCCCCGCCCGCCGCCGCTGCGCCGAGCGTCGTCACGCTGGCCGCAGCCGTGGCCTCTGCCGCGCCCTTGACCGCATCGGTCGCCGCGCCTGCCGTGGCCGGGTCGAGGATCGGCGGGGTGCCGCCCGAGCCGAGCAGGCCACCGAGAATCCCGCCGGCGCCGTTCTGCCCGAAGAGCAGGTTTCCGGCGAAGTTGGCGAACTCCTCGGCCAGCTCGTTGATCGCATCCTCCAGCCCGCGCGCCGCGCTCGAGTTGATCACCTCCTGAAACACCGCGCCGTAATCGCCGGACCGGACAGCGTTCGAAAGCGCGCTGGCGAGGTCGCCGGACAATCCGTCCACGAATGTCTTGCGCGCCTGCTGGGCCTCGGAAAGTTCGCCGGCCTTGAGGCGGTTGATCTCCGCCTCCGCGCGGGCCTGCGCCTCGGTCGCATCCAGCCCGCCCGAGATCAGTTCGCTGATCCGCTCGCGCAGGTCGGCCTGCGCCTTGAGCCGTTCGACCGCTGCGTCATCGCCGCGGGCCGTCGCGATCTGAAGCTCGATCTCGGTGTCCCGCTCGGCAAGGGTGCGCTTGATGGCTTCGGCCTTGGCGTTCTCGCGATTGATGGTCGCGTTGGCGCTGGCCTCGCCCGTCTCCTGATCGATGAACAGCTGGTCCGACTTTTCCCGGTAGACGGCTTCCAGCTTCGCCATAGCATCGGCGCGCTCTTCAGCGGTGCGGGCAACCAGGTCGATCGCTTCGATCTGCCGCTGACGCCAATTGTCCAGCGCCTCGGTCGGCGTCTCGACTGCGTACTCCGCGTCCAGTTCGGCGAACAGTTTCTCGCGGGCCTGCGCCAGACCGTCGACCGCGCCGGACGGGTCCGCCGCCACGTCTGAAGGCGTGACGGGCGGCAGGCTTGTCGCAGACGCATCCGAGCCGTTGCGGAACTGGTCGACGACGTCGCTGATCGTCAGGCCCTTGGCCGCAGCGCGCCGGCGGTTTTCGAGGGCGGCGCGCTGTTGCTTCAGGAGCAGAAGCTTCTGGCCTTCGTCGCTGCGATCAAACCGGTCGACCGCGCCGGCGTCGAGCAGAACGCCGGACTTCACTTCCCGGCGATTGGCACGATCCGCGGCGGCGTTTCGCTGGGCCTCCAATTCGTCAATGGCCGACTGCGCCTGATCGATATCGACGCTCAGCTTCAGGACGGTGGCGACCTGCCCCTCTTCGCGCAGGTTGCGAAGCCCGTCCGTGAGCTGATCGACGACACCGGCCAAGGCGGACACCTCGGTCGCGGCGCCCGTGGCCTGATCGCTGATCTCCGAGAATGGACTGTCGCCGCCGGTGACCAGATCCTGCGTATCGGCCAGCGCTTGGCGCGAGTTCTCGATCGCAGCCGTGGCCCGGTCAAGGCGGTCCTTCGCCTTTTCAGCGTCCCGGGCGAGGAACACATAGGCCGCCGCCGCCGCCGTCACCGCGAGGGTCATGGGGTTGAGCACGCGCAGGGCGACAGCGCCCGCGCCCGCGACGCCGGTCAGTCCGGTCGTGGTGCGTCCCGCGATGGCGTTGAGAATCAGCAGCTGTGCCTGCAGGGCGCGCACCGCCGTGACGGCCCGCGTGCCGAGCGCGATGGCGAGCGGGATGATTGCCTTCACCGCGAGGGAGATACTGATCGCCTGCAGCACGTCGGCATTGTCGGCCGCCACCACCAGCAATTTGCTCAGGCCTTCAAGGGCAAGCAGCAGTCCGCTGGACGCGCCGGCGTCGCCGATGGCGATGACCAGCGCCTCGATCTTCGACGAGACGTTCTGGATCGCACCGTTCAGGTTGTCGTCCATGATCGCGGCGGCCTTGGCCGTCGAGCCTGTCGCGTTGTCAAGCGCGCCCTCTAGTGTCGCGAGACTGCCCTCTACGGCACTGGTCCGGAGGACCTCAAAAGTGTCGAGGTTCTCCGCGCGAAAAATCTTGATGATCTGCTCGGTCTTGATCCCGGCCTCGTCCAGGCGCTTGACGACACCGCCGAGTCCTTCTTCCGCAATATCGAAGCTTCCAATCAATGCCTCAACTTGCGACCGATTATTGACCAGCTGGGTCGAGATGGACTGGAAGCCCCGACCCCCGAGGCCGCCCTTCAAACCGCCATCCGACAGCTTGCCGATCACGGCCACGGTTTCTTCCAGTTCCAGACCCAGCGCCTTAGCGGTCGGTGCGGCGAACTTGAGCGCCTCGCCGAGATCAACAATGCCAGCATTGGACGAGTTTGACGCCTGCGCCAGCACGTCAGCGACTCGCGCGGCCTCGCCGGCTTCAAGCCCGAAGCCCCGGATCGTCGTGCCGATGATTTCAGCTGTGGTCGCAATTTCCGCCCCGCCTGCCTGCGCAGCGGAGAGCGTCGGACCGATCGAGGCCAGAACCTCCTTCGCCGAGAAGCCCGCGCGGGCGAGTTCGCCCATTGCATCGGCGGCCTGCGTGGCGCTGAACCGGGTGTCGGCGCCGAGCTGCAAAGCCTTCTCGCGCAGCTGCTCAAGCTCTTCGCCGGCCGCGCCGCTGACGGCTTGGAGGGTCGAGATCGACTGCGAGAAGTCCGCCACGGTTTGAATGCGGCTGATCACGCCAACGGTGAACAGCAGGGTCGAGACGGTGTTGCGAAGCAGCGCGGCGTTCCGGTTCGCCCGCTCCATCGTGTCGCCCACGCGGTCGGTCTGTCCGACGAGGCCGCGCATCGCGCGATCGCCCGTCGCGCCGACCTGCCGCAGCTGGTCCTCCAGCCGGTCGGCCGCCGTCGTCGTGCCATCCAGTTCACGCTTGCCGCGCTCGCCCGCTTTGCGCAGCTGCTGGATGAACTTGGAGTCGTCGACTTCGATCGAAAAAACCGATCCCGCCGACAATCGGATTACGTGCCATCCCGCGTCACTCCGTTAGCCACGACTCGAGTGCGGCCCAGACTTGTTCGGGTGATCTTCGTTCGTTGCGGGTGCGCGGGGATTGTTTGCCGACGAGGTAGGCCTCAAGCCGCTTCGGCTTCTTCGCCCGCTCCATGTTGAGGTATTGCCATTGCGCCACGATCAGGCGGTTCTGTTCGTCCTCGGATCGTTTGGCATGGGCCTTCAGGATGCCCCGCAATTGCCAGGGTGTCAGGCGCCAGAATTCAGCCTCTGGAACGCCCGCGACCAGAGCTTCGTGACGCGCGTCCACAATGCCCTGCCCCAGCGGCTCGGGCTCGGCATCGGCTTTCCCGCATCCGGCGCCGCCGCCTCCTTGGCGACGGCTTCCTGATACCGGCGCAGGGCCTCGGGGCCTTCCATGCAAAGCGTCCATGCGCCGGTGACGCAGCGCTGCAGTTCGGAGACGGGCGGGGACGCGGCGATGATGTCAGCCTGCGGAACATTGGCGAACAGAGCGGCGATCTCGATCAGGGACGAGAACCGGCGAAGGCCGACCGCATCGCCCAGCACGTCGCGCCAGTCGGGTTTGGCTTCCAGCTTGAGCAGGACGCTGTAGTCGCACCGGAAGGCGAAACGCTGACCCCCGGCTTCGAGGATCAGCGTGTGCGGGTCGGACATGGGGCCAGCCTTACGGGTTCGTGGTCACGGCCACGACCGGGGCGCCGGTGCGCTTGATCGTGTAGGCCAGCGAGGCGGCATCGCCCGGGGCGAGCGGCTCGGATTCGCCGGTGACGTTGACGAGGAACGAGATCGACTTGGTCTTGATGCCGTCCGTCTTGGTCACGCGGAGCGCGATCGGATCGCCGCCCAGCGCGTCGATGATCTGTGCCTGGACCGTGTCGCCGATCAGTTCGTAGAACTCGATGGTGCCGTCCGAGAACGACTTGAAGCCGTTCAGTTCCTCGCGGAAGTCGCCGGTGGACGAGAACGACGTGACGTCGACCTTCTCCACATCGACCGAGCCGCGCTCAAGGTTGAAGACTTCGGGGATCTCGGTCCAGGTCGCGGTGCCGAGGTTCGTGGAGCTGCCGACGAACACCGAGACGTTCGATTCCTTGAGGATGTACTTCTTGGCCATCGCGGGGTGCCTCCGGTTCGTCAGCTGACTGGGTCAGCCCCGAAAGTCGCACGCGCGTGCCGCGTGGGGATTTGAGCGCTACGGCGCCGGTTCGGTGATCAGGACGCGGACGATCAGGCGCCGGCCGCCGACCGTAGCCCCGCTCGTGGGCGCCTCTTCCGGGAAGCTGCAGTCCACATCGTTCAGCACCGCGCCGGTCAGGGTCAGGCGTTCGAGCAGGATCAGGCCGCGCACCGCCATAGCCGCGGCGTGGACCTTGGCGTCCCCGTCGTTGCGGATCAGGCCGAAGAGGCGAACCGGGATGTCGAGCATCGGCGCTCGCGACGAGAACGAGCCGAACGAGCGCGCGCCTTCCTGCGCCGGGTCCACGATGATGTGGGGTAGCTCGTCGGTCTTCCAGTTCGCCGGGGTCTCGGTTCGGAACACGGCGCGCACCGACAGGCCGGGCCGGGCGAAGGGCTGGATGATGCCGTTAAGTTCGGGCGCGGTGCGAAGATGGGCGATCAGGTCGTGTTGCGGGTCGATCATTCGCTGAAGTTCCTGCGCGCGCGGCTATACTGGCGGCGAATCCCGACGCGGAACGCCTTCAGGATGCGGGACCAGCGCTCCTCTGTGGCGAGCAGGCTGATCCACGGGCGAGGCTTGATGTGCTCCGTCCCCTCCTGAAGCAGGGCGCCCCGCTCGAGCGGCGTGCCGACGATGGCGCGGAACGAGTCGCCGAATTCCTCGGTATAGCTCTTGACGGACTGGCGCAGCTCGCCCGTGTCCGGCGCCGGCGCCTCGCCGCCCCCGGTCTCGCCGCCGATCTCGTTGGAGGCCTGATGCGTCTGGCCCTTCTTGCCGCGCGGGTAAATCCGGCCCGTGCGGCGCGGCGGGACGCTCAGGATGTCGACCAGTTCGTTCTCGGCCTGCAGCTCGGCATACTCGATCCCGGCCCGCGCGACTTCGCGCGTGATGCCTTTGGCGACCCGTTTGTTGATGAAGACCCTAGCCGGCCGCCGCGCCATCTGATCCGCCTACGTAATAGACGCCGCCTTCCGGGCTGCGCTTCACGTCGGTGATGATCATGGCGTCCGTCCCGATGCGGAGAAGATCGTCGGCCTGGGGCGCGAAGCCCGGGTCCGGGACATGGGCGTAGCGCGGGCAGTCCGGCATGCCGAGGCGGCGCATGGATTCGGTATAGGCGGTCCAGTGGGCCTTGATCTGGCGCGTCTCGGTCGAGGCCCGGATCGATCCGCCGTCGCCCGATGACCAGGCCACCTTGACCGTGATCGTCGCGGCCTTCGACAGCGCGGCTGATGCGGCCCGCGTGGACCCGCCGATGTTCATACCGCAAACCCGATGGGCTTGTACTGGTCCTTGATCGCGATATAGCGGCGGCCATAGGACGTGCTGGCGAGGAGCTGATCCGCAGTGGTCTGCGCCGTGCCTTCGCCGATGAAGAATTCGACCTCGGTGGCGCCGTCCTTGATCCGTTTCGCCCCGGCCGCCTTGGCGCCGGCAAGGCCCGCGCTGGACGCATCGCCGAAGCCTTCCAGAGTCAGTTCATGCGCCGCGATCATCATCACGCAGCGCGGCTGGATTTCCTCGGGGATGTAATAGGCCACCGCACCGGCGGCGTCGGTGAGATACGCCGAGACGGTGAGGTCCGGTGTGTCAACGAACGCGGGGTGCCTGGCCCTGAAGTCCTGCAACGTGGGCGCGGGCATGCCTTATCCGGCGGGGGTCTCGCCGCCTTCTGCAGGGGTGTCGGTGACGGGCTCGACGGGCGTCTCGGGCTGGGCTTCGACGACAGGATCGACAACGGCCTCGACGGGCTCGGTGACGGCCTCCGGCACGGCAGGGGTCTCGGTGGTGGCGGGATCGACCGGAGCGGGCTCAGGCGCAGCGACAGGCGTGGCGGCGCCTGCATTGATCGCCAGTGTCACAGCCTCGCCCGGGATGATGGCGATAGCTTCAAAACCGGTAAGGGCGCGGAAGCCTTCGCCGAGGTCGGCATCAACAGTGACAGTGACCAGCGCTGCGCCGATGACGTTTCGCGCACGGGCGATGATCTTGAACGGGTCATCGGTCGGGATCAGGTCCATGTCGGCGCCCTCGCTGAGGGTCCAGACCGGATCGCCGTCAACACGGGCCGGGTTGCCCCAGACGTCTTTAGGCGTGATTGAGAGTTCGATTTCGTGATTGACCGGCAGGGGTTTCATGGGGCGGCTTCCTTACGAGACGGGGCGAGGCTCGCCCGCTGTGATGGTGATGGAGCTGGCAGGCGCGCTCGCCGCGAGTTCAGCGGCAAGAGCCTCGGCGGCTTCGCGTTCGCCCGCCACGGCGGCATCGCCGGTGATAGTCAGCATGCCGCTGTCGATCCATGTACGGATAGGGGGGTGATCCGTGTCTAGATCCGCTACGACCGTCGCGTTACGCTCGATCAGAAGCTCGGCGCCCGATCGGTCGTAGCAGATCAGCGCGCCGCGCCCGGTGTTCGTGAACTGTTGCGCGGCCATGCCCCGGCTCCCTTAGAAGCCGGTGGCGTAGCGGACCGCGCCGGGCTTCCGGATGTTGACGCCGCCGATGCGGAACACACCGGGCACGATGATGTTCATGCCCGAGACCTGCGGGGGCAGGAACTGGTGCGGCATCGGCATGTGGAACTTGAGCACGTCCGGTGCGCGGCGATAGGCGACCATGCGCTTAGCGCCGGAGGCAATCGTCTCAAGGTCCGTCAGGCCGCGAATGTCCAGCGGGCGGCCGGTCTTGGCGGTGTAGACGTTGTTCTCGCGGATGAACTTCAGCACCGTCATGTTCGTGTCGGTCAGCCGGCGCGTGGTGAGGTGGTTGAAGGTCGTGTTCGGGATCAGCCACGTGTCGGCCAGTTCGATGCCGCGCGTGGCGGTATTGATGCCCGACAGAAGGGTGTTGACGCGGGACAGGATTTCATCCGGCGTCATGGCTTCGAAGGTGGCGGCAGAACCGGCACCCGCAGCAAAGGCGACCGACGTGATGTCGGCGTTGTTCAGCAGGCCCTTGAAGCCTTTTCCGGTGTCGCCGGTGAGGGCCACGCGGTCACACATTTCCTCAGCCGCGCGGGTCGCAGTGATGGCGTGCTCCGAGGAGAGGTTGTAGCCCAGCATCCGGGCCTGGCCGACTTCCTCGAAGCCGAGGTTGTAGCCGATGCCAGCGGTGAAGACGGACTCTTCTTCTTTCGACATGTTGAGACCGACGACCGGCACGTCGTTCGAGTTGCCGTTCATCCAGTCCGCCTTGCCGACGCGATCCATGTAGAAGAACGTGACGGTCTTGGCGAAGGGGTGCGCCGAGGTGTCTACCGGGATCAGGTCCTGGTAGATGATGCCCTCGTAAGCCACTTCGGCCACTTCGGCCTCGATGTGCGAGGTCTGCGAAAGAACGAAGCCAAGGTTGGCCTGCGCGTCGAAGAGTTTGATGGGGTCCATAGCGCGGGGCTCCTTACTTCAGCTTCAGTTTGACGAGGGCGCCGGAGACGGCGGTCGAGTCGAAGCGGGCACCGTCGATCGCGGTGGTGTCGGCTGTGGTGGCCTTCATGAAGGCGCCGGTTGCGGTGAGGAACGCGGCGCGGTCGCCCGCAGCGACGTTCTCGCCAGCGATGACCCAGATCGTGCCACGGTCCATGACGCGGACCGCATCGTTGGCCTTGAACTCGTCAGGCGAGTTGGCGCCGGTGGACTGGTCCCGGACTGTGACGCCGATGAACAGCGTGGCCGCGCCGCCGACCGCCTTGATGGCGTCCGCTGCGGTGCCTTGAAGGGCGACCTTGCCGAAGCCGATGGCTGCGGTGGCGCGTTTCGAGAGGAGGTTGGCGTCCTGCTGATCCGCGATCATGCCTTCGAGGGCCGGGGCGAGGTAGCGGCTGTAAGAGGTCTGGATCGGCATGGGGCTACTCCTTGGCGGTCAGGTCGGGTTAGGCGGTGGCGGGAGCCGGGCGTTTCCAGGCGTCCTTCAGACGCTCGTGACGCTTGGCCATCGGCGATTTGCCATCGGCGAGGTTCTGCGTGCCGCTGGGCACGAGCGGGTCAGCGACGACCGCGGGCTTCGCGTCCTTCGTGACGATGTCGAACGCGATGCGGTGCTGGTCGGCGGTGTAGTCCTTCGCGGCGTCGCCCAGGCGGGCCAGAACAACTTCCTTGCGGATCGCTTCGGCGTCCTTGCCGGTCGCATCGAGCGCGGGCACGGCGGCCTTGGCCACGGCGATCAGGTCGGCGCGGTCGCGGGCCATCTTTTCAAGCGCGGCGGCGTCCGGGATGGATTTCTTCGCGGCCTCGATCTCCGCATCCTTGGCGGCGAGGGCGGAGGCGTGGGCCGCAGCGGTCGCGGCGGTGGCGGCATCGGCGGCGGCCAGCTTCGTGCGGGCCTCGTCGCGTTCGGTCAGAACCTTCTGCAGCGCAACGGCGCCGGCTTCGGTGGTCTCGACGTTCAGGCCATCAACAGCGACGGTACGGGTGGTCATCGGGGCGTCCTTCGTTTTGTGGTCGGGCTGGCCGCATTTGCACATGGCGCTATCTTTAAGCCTCGCGGCGATGGCGGGGGATTTCGCGGCGTCCCCGGCGCGGCACTCAGGCCCGCAGCGCGCGACGTCCACGATGGCGATGTGGTTGCCCCGGATCTGGCGCGCGACGATGTCGTAGGTCTCGCCCTGGGGCGTCACGCCCGGCGCCATGTCCGGGACAAACGACCAGCCCGCTGACAGCTCGCGCCGGCCGCGTTGCACGTCGTTGACCGCCCCGGCCTCGGTGATCAGCAGGCTTTGCTTGACGTAGTTGCCGTCCCGGATTGCGAGGCCCTCGGTCATGCCGACGGCGAACTCCTTCCAGTTCGCGGCGTTCACGTCGTCCCACGGGTGCGTGTTCGTGACCGGCAAACGGTTGAACGAGGCCAGCGCGTCAGGCGCAAAAACCTCCTCAGGCGGACGATAGACGCGGATGATCGCGTCCCACGGCCGGTCCGGGAAAAGCTCGCCGCCACCGAGTTCGATGTTCAGGTATTCCTGCACCCCGTCGCGGGCGATGCGCGCGGGGATGGGCAGGTATCCGTTGGGGGTCAGGTCGATGTCGGCCCCGGACAGGGGCGACAGATCGGCGAGGCTGAGGCGGGCGTGCGTCATGCCTAAGCATCGCAAAGCCACGGCGCGGGGGGATTAGATGCGCAGCCAGTCCGGCAAGGGCGTGTCGATCAGGACGTGCGCGGCATGTAAAGCGGCGGCCTGCGTGTCGAAGATTTCGATGACGCTATGCGGGTCGAGGCCGTTCATCAGGGCGAAGCCGTCGAAGACGAAGACGCCCTTGGCCGTGGCGGTCTCGGACCTGTAGTGCCGGATCACGAGGATGTCGCTCGCGGCGGCGGGCTTCACGGGTCAGCGCCTTCCCACCGGTTCATGCCAGGGATCACGGCCCGGGCCCGGCACCGGCAGCGAATCTCCGTCCCCGGAGGACCGCCCATCGGCGGATCGCTCCACCGGAACTCCTCACCGTTGCGGGCCGCGTGCGTCGGACGGACCCGCCCGTCGCCGACCGTGAGCCACTGATAGGAATCAATCCCTGCCTCGGTCTGGCGCAGCTCGTCCAGCTTGCCCGTCAGCTTGCCGAGCTGGTCTTGCGCGATCAGGTCGGCGCGGCGGCGGGAATAGCCGAATACCTCGCGCAGTTCCTTCGCCAGACCGGCCCGGCCCTTGCCGGACTCGAACGCTTCCAGAGCCGCCTTCTCAAGCCGGGTCGCGGCGTCGTCGCTGATGTCGCGGACCAGCCGGGTGCTTTCGCTGATCGCCTCGCGCAGGGCCGGTCCGATGGTCTCGGACCGGGTCAGAGGGGTGACGTCGATCCCGGTCGCGGCAACGACCCGGGCCTGCCAGCGGCGGCTATGCCAGCCCGAGACGTTCGACGCCCAGGCCTTGATCTTCTCGACCGCTTCCTCGACCGGCAGGCGGGCATCGGCCCGCATCTGGTTGATCACGGCTTGGATCTCAGTCGGCATCCCGGTCTGCGCCGCGGCAAGCGTGGCGTCGATCAGGTCGGTCTCCCCGTCCTCGTAGAGCTTGATCACGGTCAGCATAAGGCGCCGCAGTTCGGCCTCGTGACGGGCGGTCGGGTTGATCGCGCCGAGGGTCGCCTTGCGCCGGCGGCGGGCCAGCTGGGAAAGGTTATAGGCCATCGGCGAGCGACACGAGGCGGACCATCGCGCGGCTATAGTCGCGGATCATCGCCGCCACGGCGCCGCGCCCACCCGTTGCGACGGTCTGGGCCAGCGCCGCGTCGTAACGGGCGATCTGCACCGATGCGAGCCGGGCCGCGTTCCTGAGCGCGAACGGCTCGGGGGTGATCACGACCTCGGTCCAGACCTGAGCGGCAAGGGTGCGCTCGCGCATCGACAGCGGGTTGCGGTGGCGGATGCCGGCGGCGAACCGGGCGTAAGCCTCAAGGCCGTTGCGTGCCGCGCGCATGAACACGGCCTGACGGGCCAGCGCCGGGGTCTGCTTCAGATCCGCGAGGCCCGATATCTCGTCCCACGACTCGGCGGGATGCAGCACGGCAAAAAGCGCACGGGCCGCAGCGGCCTGCGCTTCGATGACGGAAGTCGCGGTCTCCGGGGTGGCGCGGTACTCGATCACGCGGCGGCTCCGGCTTGCGCGGGCGGCCTGATCTCATCGTCGGGCGGATCGGTGTCCTTGAAGTCGACCGCATTGCCCGCGGCGTCCCACTCGAGATAGGCGCCCTCCGCACCCGGAAGGTCGCCGGTCTCGGTCAGGACCGAGCGCGCCGCGGCTTCCAGCACCGGCTCAGGCACCGAGCCAGACGAGGCCCAGGTCGTGAAAGTCTTGGCCCGGGTCTCGGCATGCTTGACGCGCTGCTCCTCGGTCAGGACGTCGGGCTTGCGCCAGTCGTACCAGATTTCGGGCGGCTTATCGCCCAGCGCGGACCGGATGATCGCCTCGTCCAGCGCCGCCATGCACGGGGAAAGCATCGAAGATTGAATGGCGGTTAGCATCGAGAAGTAGTTCAGCAGGTCGGATTCGCCGGTCGCGTTCATTCCGGCGGGCGAGCGTCCGAGCAGGCGCGTGATCGGGATGTCGGCCGCCGCCGCGACGAGGGCGTGCTGGGTCTCGACGATGTCCTTGATGCCGGTGAACGAGAAAGCGTTGCGGCTGTATTCCTGGTCCTTGTCGAGCATCAGCATGCTGAAGTTCGACTTCATCTGCTTCATCATGTGCGCCGCGGCGATGAGCTGCCCGCGCCCCTGCTCGGTGTCCATCCGGGTCAGCAGGCCCTGCGTGCGGATCACATCGACGTTCGCTTCCTGCATGAGGTGCGTCGCGGCGGAGCGCGCCCCGGAGGCGTTGGCAATGTCCTGCGCCATCGTCTGAAGCACGGGCTCGCCCCACCACCAGTCCGGGCGCAGCGTGTCTTCGATCCCGTCTCCCTGCGCGAGCAGGACGAGGCGGCTGTGGTGTACGACCTTGTTGCCCGTCCCAACGAACCGCTTGGACTGATAGTTCCAGAGCATCGGCAGGCCGTAGTGCGGATCGGCCGGGTCGGTGACGAACTGGTTTGCAGCGTTGGCGGTCAGCTCGGAACGGGACGCGACGACGACGGCCTTCAGCCCGCCACGCTTGACCGAGGCGGCGACGAACGGCTTGGACCAGTCCTGCTCCCCATCATGGATGATCAGGGCGCCGCCGCCGAACAGGCGGGCGTGCTTCAAGGCCTGGCGCACGCGGTCCCGCACGCGGAGGCGCTCTTCCTCGGCGAACAGCTTGGACGCCTTGTCGGCCTCGGCGTTCCAGACCCGCCACGGGCGCGTCGCGTCATCGGCCGGCACGTCAACGACCTGCCGCGCCATGAAGTCGGTCTTGTAGAGCAGTTCGAGGCCGGCGGCGCTGAACTGGAACCCGCCGACGAGGCCGGTGATGACCGACTTGTCATTGCCAACGGTGCCGAGACCGGAGAGCAGGTTCGAGTAGGTGTCATAGAGCGCGACGCCCGGCGCGGCGTCGGCGGCCTTGACGGTCTTCGTGCGGGGCGTGGAGGCGGATATCTTTGCGGTCATAGGGCGTCGAAGAAGCTCCGTGGGCCGCTGCACATCTCAGCGACGGCGTCGAATGTGGGGTCGCACTGGTCATCATAGGCGCCTTGGGGGAATGCGAGCATTTCGGCGCGCCAGCCCTTGACCCACGGGTGCTTCGTTTCGTCGGGGTGCAGGGCGAGGCCGGAGGCGAACGCGGCCACGACATCATGCGCCCGCATGACCTTGTCCTTCGCCCTCGGGATGGCGATCACCGGGACGCCCTTGCGCTGCAGGTTCTGGATCAGGCCCGTCCCGCTGACCTTGTCCTCGATGTTCATCGATCGCAGCGATCCCATCGCTATGTCGTCCTGCGCCTTGCACAGATCCCAATAGGACAGCGCCTGCGTCAGCAGTTCGGGCGCCTCAAGGCGCATGCGCAGCTGGCCGAGGAAGTAGGCCTTGTTATCGACGCCCTTCCCCCAATGCTGGAACACGGTCCAGTCGTGCTCCTCGCCCGCTTTCTGGGCCGTGTCGGCGTAGATGACGCGGTACTGAAGGTTCGGCAGTTCGCGCCAGGCATGGAAGTGATCGGCGGTGAAGATCAGGCCGCTGCCTTCCAGCGGTTGCTGCATGTACTGCGCCATGAAGATGGACTCGGGATGGCGCAGCGCATCGATCTGGTCCGCGTTGTGCGCCAGTTCCCAGAGCGGACCGGGCGGCAGGTCGTGCGCGAACGGGATGCCATGCGTCCACTCGTCGGGATAGGTCCAGCCCGGGATGATCTCGACCGGCAGCACGAGGTGGTGCCACTTCTCACCCGATCCGCCGGTCAGCAGGTGGCCGGTCAGGTCGTCTCGGTGGACCCGCTGCTGGATGACGATCACGGGCGTCGTCGAGGCCGGGAACAGACGGGACTTCAGCACCGAGTGATAGCGCTGGTTGACGGCCCGGAGTTCGGCGCCGGATTGCGCCGTCTTGATCGGGTCGGCGTCCTTCGTCATGTTTGGGTCGTCGATGATCATGGCCCCGGTGAACTGGCCGGGATGGGCTTGCACGCGGCCGGCGCGCATACCGGTGATCTGGCCCTTGCCCTGAATGGCGAAGAACTCGCCGCCCTCGGCGGTGTTCCATCGGCCCTCGTTGTTCAGGCGGAACGTCTGGGGGAAGTTCTGCTGATAGCGCTCCGACGCGATGATGTCTTTGATCTGCCGGGAGTTGGCGCTGACGATCTGCGGCGAGGCCGAGGTGTGCAGGAAGCGGCAGGCCGGGTTGATCGCAAAGCCGCGCGCCGCGAGCATCGTCGTGCCGAGGATCGTCTTCGTGTAGCCCGGCGGCAGGCTGATGATCCCCCGCTTGATCTCGCCGGTGAACACCTTGTCGATGAACCGGCACATCACCTCGTGATGGCGGCCCCAGCGAAAGCCGGTGTCCTCGATCGTCTTGAAGTGCTCGTCGGTGAAGGCGCGGTGGGACTTGAGCTGGCGCTGGCGGTCGAGCCTAGCCCGCGTCAGCGCCGGGTTCGACAGCAGCGGTGCGGGCAAGGAGGGCATCGATCATGTCCAGCTCTTCGGGGGTGGCGGCGGCGAGGATGCGGTCGATGTCGGACACGGCGACCTGCGGCGCTTCGGGCGGGGTTTCCTGCACGACGACCTTCTCGTTCCAGCCCATGCGGCGGGTGGCGATCAGCTTCAGCGCCCAGGGCTCCTCCTTGTCAATCGCGGCCTTGACGATCTTTGAGCCGACCGCGGCGAAGATGTTTACCGCGCCCCGGTCGAGGGCGTCCTTGTACTGAGCATGCTCGTGCAACGTCTTCGTGCTGATCTTGAGGTACGTCGCGATATCGATCTGGCGCAGCCCCGCCGCCACGAGGGCGCGGATCGCATTGGCCGTTGCATCGTTGGGGTGGACGTTGTCGCTCATGCCGCCTCAGCCGGCGCCCGCACGAGTTCGGCCTTGCGGCCCGTGAACGCTTCCCAGCGCGCGACGATAACGTCGCAGTAAGCCGGGCTCAGCTCGAGGCCGAGGCAGACGCGCCCTTCCTGCTCCGCCGCGATGATCGATGTGCCGGAGCCAAGGAACGGGTCGTAGACCAGATCGCCGGGCTTCGAATTGTTGCGCATCGGGCGCGCCATGCACTCGACCGGCTTCTGGGTGGAGTGGCCCGTCTCGGACTTCTGAGGCTTCGGGATGGCCCAGACCGTGGACTCCTTGCGGCTCCCCTGCCAGTGGCCGGTCGCCCCCCCCCCTGAGCGGACGACATACCAGGCGGGCTCGTGCTGCCAGTGGTAATGGCCCCGGCCGATGGCGATGGTCCCTTTGTCCCAGATGATGTTGGCCCGGCGCTCAAAGCCGCAGGCTTCCAGCGACGACAGGACTTCAGCGGTCCTCATCGAGGCGTGCCAGACATAGGCCACATCGCCCTTGAATAGCGCCCATGCCTCGCGCCAGTCGGCACGATCATCGTTGAGCACCTTTCCGACGGCCCGGGCGCCAACGACTGAGCCATCGGCCCTTGTGATCCCATTGCGAAACTCGGCGTCATACTCGACGCCATAAGGCGGGTCCGTCACCATCAGATGCGGCTTCGCCCCGGCCAGCACGCGGGCCACGTCCGCCGCGTTCGTGGAGTCCCCGCAGGTCAGCCGGTGCGGCCCGAGCAGCCAGACGTCGCCCGGCTTCGTGACCGGATCGGCCGGCGCCTCGGGGACCTCCTCCGGATCGCCGGTCGCATCGAGGCGGGCGAGGAAGCGCACCTCGGACAGGTCAAAGCCGACGAGCTCCAGATCGAAGTCCAGATCCGCGAGGGCCTTCAGTTCAGCGTTCAGGACTTCCTCGTCCCATCCCGCGTTCAGGGCCAGCTTGTTATCGGCCAACACATAGGCCCGTTTCTGCGCCTCGGTCAGGCCCTCGATGGCGATGCACGGCACCTCGGCCAGCCCCATCTTCGAAGCCGCCATGACGCGCCCGTGGCCGGCAAGGATCAGGCCGGCCTCGTCGATCAGGACAGGGTTCGTCCAGCCCCACTCGTGGATCGAGGCGATGATCTGCTCGACCTGGGCGTCGCTATGGGTCCGGGCGTTGCGGTCATACGGCTTCAGCGCGGCGACGGGGCGGACCACAACAGGACGGCCGCCGATCCCGTGCGCGAGAACGTTTTCCGGGTTGGCAGGCGCTGCGGGCGATTGCGCCGCGTGTTCCGAGGTGGCGGGAAAATCGGTCATGGCTTCGGAATGCCAGCGCGGACCGCCGCGTCCTTGGCCTCGATGAGCTTGTTCAGGGCGATGGTCCGTTGAGGACAGCGCGGCAGCGTATCGATCAACAGGCGGGCCAGATCGCAGAACGGTTTAGACTTCGCCTGCAACACAGGCGGCAGATGGCCGTAGTGGAAAAACCGAAGCACGTCGTCGCGCTCGATCTCTTCCGGGCTGAACTCGGTCGGGGGCGGGTGAATGGCGTCGGTCATGATTTGCCTTTCTTTGGCGGCGCAGGCCGGGGGTTCGCCAGAACATATGCCTGCAGGTGGTGGTAGAGGGGGTGATCGGCGAGATCGACGCGGACGCGGTCGTCCATGCCGATGAGCGTCTTATCGAGCGCGACGGTGACGCATTCGATGCGACCCGGCACATCGGCCGTGTTGGCCGACACCATGTATTGAAGGCCCTGCTTCTTCTTCATGCCGCTGCAATCCTCTGAGGTTGATCGTCGGCCAGCTCCTGCGCCTTGGCGAGGACCGAGCAGGCCCGGTCGATCCATGTGTCCACGTCCGGGTCTTCCCGGAGTTCCTCGATCACGCCGCGGGCGTGTTCCACCGTGGTCCGGTCCCGGCCGATGACACGGGCCACTCGAGTCGCGTTCCAGCCATTGTTGATCGAGAGCGCGTAGACCGTCAGCTGGCGGGCCAGCGTGGCGCGGGCCGAGAGTCGGGTCGGCGCCATGATCTCTTCGACCGACGAATTGCACAGCGAGGCCATGACATGGATCACGCGCCAGGCATGGGCCATGTCGGCGACGTCGGGCTCGGGCGGGGGTTCTGCCGGCGCGTCCGGGATGGCCGAGGCATCGCCCGGGGCGCGGGCCGGGAAGCGAAGGGCGCGGAGGTCTTCCCGCTTCATGCCGGGATGGATCACGCCCTTGCGGATCGCGGTGTCGAGCGTGTCGGCATCGAGGCGGACCATTTCGGCGAGGATGGACCATCGGGGCGGCAAATCCGCAGCCCGCTCAGGATTTGACAGGATCGGGTGCGACGCGATCTGCATCAGGCGGAGCGCGACGTTGACCCCAAACGGCAGGCGGGCCTCGACGAGCGATTCCCATTCGCCGTGCCCGGTCTGGGACTTCAGCTCGATCAGCAGGTTTCCGGTGCGGACGATCCCGGAGACCATGCCCGACCATGTCCGGGTGATCTCGGTCAGGAGACCATCGACGGACGCGGTGTGGGCCGCGTCCGCGATGCGGTCGAGGCTGGACACTGCCTGCAGGGGTTCATCATTGGCGGCCATCATGTGCGGCTATCCTTTCGGGTTTCGCGTGCATGGGGATATCGGGCGCGGATCACGGCTCGGGCGCGGTGCGATACAGGCCCTTGAGGTGCGTCCCGCAATAGGACGCGCCGGGCTTGGCCGGACGGCCGCAGAACCGGTGGGGCGAGTTGGCGGTCAGGGCGTACTTGCACCCGCCACCCGGGATCTCGGTGATCGGAAAGCCGCCCTCCGGGGTCTGGCCGTGGAGCAGTCGCGGCGCCCTGATCCAGACCTTACCGAGGCCGGCCTTGCGTTCCGGTGACGGCTCGCCCGGGGCGCCCTCAGGTTTGTTCCGTGGACGGCGGGCCGCGTCAGGCGTGCGGCGCACCGGCAAGTCGCGGCGCTCCATGTTGCGCGTCACCCAGCCTATGACGGCGTTGCGCGACCGGCGGTGTCCCGCCTTCGCCAGGGCGGCGGCGATCTTCGAGTAACTCACGCCTTTGACCCAGAGCGGCTCGATGATCGCGATCTCGGCCTGTGTCCATTCAGCGCGCTTCGCTTCGGTCATAGCTTCATCCCTCCCAGCGGCTTCGTCGTCTCGAAATGAAATTCGCAGACCCCGAGCAGCTCGCCGCAGGCCGTTCGCTTCTTCGGGTCGCCGCAAGTCTCGAAGCCCTTCCGGACGTCGGGGCGCTGGCACGTCTCGGGCGGGGCCTTGCGGCGGAACCGGTTGACCGTGATCCCGTCGCTCATGCGGGGTGCCGGATCGTTGGCGCGGCTCAAGACCTGGCTGACGTTCGAGCTACTGCATCCCAGCCGGCGCGCGATCTCGCGTTGACCGATGCCCATCCGGTCCAGCTCGCGGATCTCGACCGCCATGTTCCGCGGCCCGGTCTGTTTCGGGTCGGGGCGGCTCATGCGTCCACCGTTTCGCGGGTCGTGTTGACCAGGCCGACCAGTTCGGCCAGCGCGGTGCGGGTTTCAAGGCGCTGAGGGCGGCGGAAGCGGTAGCACGCCCAAAAGTCGTATTTCAGGGTGTGCCGCGAGTAATCGAATGCCAGAAACGTCAGATCGAGATGAGCGCCGACCGAGATGGTGTCCTCGCAAATGGTAATGCTGGTGCTTCCATGTTTGAAGATGACCGTGCCGCCGGGCACCAAGGCTTGCACGACATAGCTCCGGCCCCGGACGATCGCGCCGTCGCAACCGCTGTCATCAACGCAGATCACGCGCTCCCCGACTTCGAACATCAGAAGCCTCCCGGCGCACAAGGCACACGTGAAAAAGCGGCAATCGCAAATGCGACACATGCGATCGCCGAGGAAATTGAGATCAGCAGGATCCGGCCTCGGTATGCGTCGACGACTTTCAAAGCCTCCCGCACGCCATCGGTATCGGGAAAGGAGCCGTATTCTGTGACGATCCGCCCGGGCGGTGTCTCTGGGTATCCGCAATTCTTGCAAACCATCAGGCCGCCTCCTCGCTGGATTGATCGGATGCCGGCGCCGCGAGCGGCTTGAGGCCGTACTTCGCGTAGAGCTCGGCGGGGTAGCGGCCGGGCGGCGCCTGGGTCGGCTTAAGCGGCCAGCCGTCGCGGGCGCCGTGCCATTCGCCGGTGCGCGAGAACCGCCAGAACGCGGCGTCGAGGCGCTCGGCCATCGCAGCGGTGTTCACCTCCGCGCCGGTCGGGGCCGCCTTGGCGAGCAGGCCGGGCGGGCCGATGAAGGCGTCGAACCGGTGCTGGCCGATCCAGCGGTGGACGCCCATCGCGTAGCGCCCACCCTCGCGGTGCACGTCGCTGGATTTCAGATACCGGCGATAGGCGTCGAGCAAGGCCGGGGCGGTGATGTCGGCCCGCTTCTTCAGCACCCGCTCGACCGCGGCCTGCAAATCCTTCCGGCTGGATTTCGTCCGGGTGCCCTGCGGCCCTGCGTTCCACAGCTCTTCCAAAATCACTCCGAGCGGCCCGCCGCGCGTCTCGCGCGGAATGGATGATTCAGTGGATAGTTCTATGGAGTTATTCGTCGGACACTGTGCCCGGGGGTCTTGGACAGAATGTCCGGGGGTTTTGGACACAGTGTCCGGGGGTTCGCCCTTACCAGCGGACAGATTGTCCGGCGGTGCGAGACCGCTTTCACAAAGGAGATCGGGCTCACTTTCGAGTTCGCTTTCGATCGATGGCACGGCGTCAGGGAGGGCCATGATGGCGCGCAGATTGATCCGCCAGACGATCACGGCCCCGCCCCGGAATTTCTTCTCCCCTGCCCGGCTGATGACGCCGGCGGTCTCAAGTTCTTGCCAAGTGCGCCTCACGGTACGTTCGTGGATCTCGCAGCGCAGCCCGAGCCGTTCCGCCGAGGGCCATGCGAAGGGCTCGGCCACCTCGTTGACGTGGAACGCCATCATCTGGATAACTTGCTTTCGGGTCGGGCTGCCAAAAGCCTTCCGATGGATCAGGCCCATCACTTCGAAGTTCATGCTGCGCTCCGGATGACAGTGACGCGGGCCAGTGTGAAAGGCCGGAGCGGGTGCCCGCCCCATTCCTCGGGCGTCTTGGCGCCCTTCGAGATGTTGCAGGGCGCGCATGCGAGGGCGAGGTTGGAGGGCGCGTCACCCCCTCCCCTCGATGCCGGCAGGATGTGATCGATATGGAACGGGCCGGATTCGCAGTCGCAATACACGCAGGTCCGGTCGCGTTGACTGATTTGATACCGGAGGAACTGAGGGATTTTAGGTGAAGCCTTCCGCCTCCCTAGAAAGGTTTCGAACCATGGAAAGGTGACCTGCCAGCGGTCTGTCTCTGCGTCGAATGCCGCCTCGGTCAGAAAGCCCACCGTGATCAGATCGGCGATAAGCACGGCAGCACTCACCGCGCAGCTGAACCGTGCGATGGCATCACCGTCAAATGCGCAGGACTCGATGGTCGTGTCGGCTGAGTCCGCCATGAAGATGGCGGCCAACTTTGAGGCCGGGTGAATGCCCTCAAGCTCGAAGGCCTCGACAAGTCTCGCTGCGCTCATGACGATACCTCCGGAAAAAGCACCACCAGCGCCTCGGCGCGAAACGCCCAGCCGGCCGGTGTGACAGTGATGCGGACCTTGGCGTGATAGCCGCGGCCCTCGTGTTCGATGGTGATGAAGCCCCAGGCCTCCATGTCGGCGAGGCTGCGCCAGAGCGTCTTGCGATCCGTCCCGCAGCGCTCCGCGAGGCGGCTCATGCCATCGGTGTAGACGCCATCGACGCCGGCCCGCACGATCTCGGCAAAGGCCGCGAGGAAGTTGCTCCGCGTCCGCAGCCGGACGGCCTGCAGGCAGTCGATGTAGGGCGATCCGTCAGCCATTACGCGGCCCCCGCCATGTTCGCCCGGATCACGCCGGCGAGAACCTTGTGGATCGGCAGGCCCTGCGCCTTCGCGCGCACCGAGGCCATGCCGATCAGGTTGTCCTGCCCGTGACGCCGCAGAGCCTGGACAATGGCGCCGTCCTCGACCGGAATGCCCCCGCCCCAGATGATCGCCTCGATCGCCTTCAGCGTGCCGCCCTTGATCGGCGCAAGGTCTGCCGCGACGCCGATGGCAACGGCCCGCTTGACATAGGCAGGCCCTCCCCGCTTCGCGAGCGCACGCAGCTGGCCGACGCATATCAGGTCGCCGGGCCTGTAGATCCCGTGCGCGGGCGGGGCCTTGAGGATTCGGCCGCCGGCAGCGGCGACGCCTTGTGCCACCTCGACCGACAATTCGTCCTGCGCCGCGAGTTCGGCTTGGAAGACCTGCATCGGGGTCATCGCCAGCCGATCCCGGTTCAGGCCGACGAAGTCTGCGGCGCGCTCGGCAACCGACTTGCCCCGCGTGATCAGGCAGGGCAGCTCAGCGATCCCGCCGTGCGTCGCCGCCGCAATGGCCGTGTGCTGACCATCGATCACCTCATAGACGCCGGGCCCGGTCTCGACGACGGACAGGGCCTTCACCCTGCCCCAATCGAAGGCGGCAACCATCTTGCGGATCATGCGGTGCGACTTCTCGGAAAGGCCGCGCTGGTACTCGTCGTTGATCACGAGCGACGACAGCGGGAGCCATGTCAGGTCCGGCTTGTCGCCCAGGGCCGATGGTGTGACGTCGGGCGCCTTGATCGGCGCGACGGGGCGGAGGAGCGGGGTGTCAGTCATGTCGGGGCCTCATCAAACTTCGCCGCCTCATTGCCCCACGCGTCCCAACCGGGGCGGGTCTCGCGGCTGAACATGTCGAGCCGGCGGAGCGCGCCAGATCCCATCGCCTCGGCCTCTCGGTAAGCCTCGTCCGGCTTGCGGGAGTGCTCGCGGACCGGTCCTTCGATCACGGTGCGGACGGTCTTCGCGGTCTTTGGATTGCCCAGCGTCCCGATCAGGAACGGCTCGGACGCGCAGCGCAGCCGGTAGCCCGTGCCGAAGGCGAGCTTCCCGGTCTTCGTGCGCTTTACCCAGACGCCGGACGTGACGTATCGGAAGCCCCACGCGTCCATCACGTCGAGCCCTTCCCGCAGCATCGGGTGCGTGGCCCAAAGCCAGAGCAGGCAGTCGCCGCGCCCCAGATACGAGACAGGCATCTGCTTGATGTCAGTGAGGCTCATGGTGGCGTAGTGCTGATCGGCAGACTTTCCCCGCCCGGCGTCGGAATAGGTCTCGAATTGCCAGGGCGGGTCCGCCATGATCAGGTCGTAGGAAAGCGGGCGCAGGGTCTCGAACATCATGCGCCCCCGATCGAGCAGAGCCGGACGAGCGCCCAGACAAAGGCGATCAGCCCGGTCCATGACGTGGCGCTGAGCGCGGCAATCGTCAGCAGGCGGAATTGTATCGGCCACTGGTTCATCTGAGGGCGCCACCGATGAAGATCACCGCGAGGCACGCGAGCGCGATCCAGGCGAGGTCATTGAGGATGGCGAAGGGGTCATCGCGGCGGTTCATGCCGGCACCCTCCCCGCTTTGAGGCGGCGCCGGGCGACCGACACGCCGCCCTTGGACGCGCCGGTGCGGGCGCAGGCCTCCGTGATGGTCAGGCCCTCGTCGATCACAAGCCGGGCCGCGGCGACGGTATGCGGCGCGGCGCGCAGGCGCGGCGGCGGACGCTTGAGCCCGGACGCCTTGAACCGGTGGTGCAGCGTGTTCAGGCTGAAGCCGGTATCGGCTGCGACGGCGCGGTAGGTCTCACCCGCAGAGATGCGGATCAGGGCTGCGCGGAGGCGTTCTTCGCGGGTCAAATCAGCGCCTCCCCGGCTTCGGCGCCGGCGGCGCGGCGGCGGGCTTCCCAGACCTTGAACTGTTCCGGGTGCCAGTGCTTCACCGCGACGAGCCACACCGCTGCGGCGTCGGCCTCGTCGTGGCCCTTGGGATCGAAGCCCCAGAGCCTGGCGCGCGGCACGGCCACCTTCTTCGCCTCGGCCGACTTCAGCCCGCCATTCCCGTAGCAGAGCTTCTTCGCCTCGGTGTTCGAGACCTGGCGGGCCGGAATGTTGCGCCTGGCGCATTCCATTTCGAGGACGCCGGCGAGGCCATACAGCTTGCGGGCCGTCTCGAGGTTCAGCGCGGCGAACGGCCGGACGGGCTTCTCGAAAGCGACGAGCTTGATCTGGTCGCCTTTGAGGAAACCGTCGAGCCACCGGCTATGGGCGAGCAACAGCCCGCCGATATCCTCACGAAACGGCGGCAGGCGGAACGACCCGGTTTCCACCGGGCCGCCCGCTTCGCCGATGCACCAGCCCGAGCACGAGGCCGAGAGATCGAAGGCTGCGATCACGCGGTCGCCCTCGCGCGTCTCGGCCCCTCTTTCGGTGCGGGCTCTGGCGCCGGCGCGGCCTCGGTCGGCAGCTGGTCGAAGCCGAGCTGGTTGCCGCCGTGGGTCAGGGCGCGCCAGGCATAGCCCCGGATCGCCTCGTCCTCGATGTCCTGAAACTTGAGCAGCGTCTTGAAGATCCATTCCGGAGTCGCATGCGACGCGCAGAACTCCTTCAAGTCGGCCTTCTGCTTGCTGGCGATGGCCTTCTTCTTCTCGTTCAGGGTGCGGTAGCTGTTCATGCCCTCGAACAGCAGGCCCTGCGTGGGCAGCTGCGCCGCGCCGGGCGGCGGGCTCTTGTCGTTGATGTCCTTCGCCATAAGGCTAGGCCTCCTATTGTCAGTCGGCGGATTGAATGAGCGGCCTAGCGGCCACCCACGCGACGAGGCTCCGCCGGGACGCCTGTCTCGATTTCGTTGAGGGTCTGCGCGCCGCGGTCAATCAGCGACCAGCCGTCGCGCTGAAGCCCGGTATCGCCCATCCGGCGGCCCAGATCGCGGAGCGCTTCAACCATGCCGATCTGTTGCTCGGCGCGCTGGCGCCGGCGCGAAACGCGCAGCGTCAGCCATTTGATCCGCAGCCGCATCACCGCCCTTTCAAGGAGTCGCATGATCGTCACGTCAGCCAACCCCAACTCTTGCCCCGGACAATCAGACTGATGCTCGCCTGACTTACCCGGTAGCCAGTCGCAATCTTGCGCTGCGCTTCGCCGTCGGCTGCGCGCTTTCGAATTTCGCGCACATCTGCCTCGGTAAGGACGGCCTGCGAATTTCGGGCGCCCCGGCTCTGCGTGCCGTGAAGCAGCTTATCGGCCTCGTTCTCGGCGCGCGTGGCCCACCGGATGTGCCTCGGGTTGATGCAGCCCTCGTGACCCTTGCCGCATGAGTGCGCGGCTTGATGCTTGCGGGTGGGCGGGGCGCCATGCGTTCGCTCACAAACGACACGGGACGCCACCTGTAGGCGGCCGTCGACATAGACCTTGCCCCAGCCCTGCCCGTTGCCCGAAAACGGCCAGCGTATGCACTGGTCGGTGTCGGCAAGAAGAGCTTGGGCAAGAAACGCGAGGGGTGCGCCGGGCGCCGTTCGTTCATTCATAGCTGACCTCAAGCAGTTGCCGGGCGTCGCGGGTCAGGCGTTCAGCCCTCTGACGGAATCGGGTTGCCTTCGCCGCGCAACGCTCCGCGCGCGCCAATGTCAGTCGCGCCTCCCAGCGCCTGACGAAGCTGATGAAGTTCTTGCTCAGCGGCTCGGATGGCAGCTTTTTCATTTTCAATTTTCGCCTCCAGTTCAGTAAGTCGGCCAATGGCCATCGCGGGACCGAACGCGCCCTCAAGCAGCGATCCGAAACCCGACCGCATCAATTGTATGGAGTGCCGGTTCGAGGGGAGTTGGCCCTGCCGCCATCCGGCAACCGTCCGCTCCTCTATCGTCACGCCCCGGGCCTTAAGTTCGGCGGTTTGCACAGCCCCCGATGGCCAGCGTTGGTGTTGTAGTTTGGCCCATCGGCGGCAGACGATTTGCAGCAGCATTTCGTCGCCGATTTGGGTGTGGCTTTGCATGTGCGATCTCCTTCATGGTTTCCGGAGGAAGGAGGCCGGATGCAGCGATGTGAGGAACTTCAACAGGAGGCCGCGGACTTTGAACGGGTGGCGGCTTTCCTGTTCGCGGAGGCGATGCGAAAGCGCGCCCTCGCCAGAGAGATTGAAAGGATCGGCAGGGCGGAGGACGCCACTGGGAGGAAACCGAACCCTCCGCCCTGCCTGACCGGCGACGCTTAGCGCCCGCCGCCGGTGTCTTGTGGGGATCGTGCGCAGGCGCGTCATGGGGTGGCCTCGGCGCCGTGCTCAGGCGCCAGCTTGTCCATCGCTTTTTCAATGGCATGGAGACGGTCGAGCGTTTCCTTGATGCGCTGGGAGGGCTTCTCCTTGCGCATGTGGTCGAGCGTGGTGAGCGGGATGTCCGTCTCGCGCGCAATCGCCGTAAGGGTGAATTTCTTGTCTTCGATGCCTTTGCGAAGGCGGGAGAGGATGTCGTGTGCCATGCCTTGGGATAATACGACACATCGTATTTCGTCAACAGGAATTACGACACCTCATAGATGACCGCGCCGTACTAAACTTCGTAAGATTGTGGAATGACGTACGAATCGGACGACGACCTACGCGAAGCCATCAAGAAAGCCGGCGTCCAGAAGGTCGCCGCCCGGGCCAAAGTACCCGTCACGACGCTTTACAGCTTCACCGGCGGCAAGGCGAAACGGATGCTCTCGGACACAGAGCGAAAGGTGCTGAAGGCGCTGGCCGATATGGCGCCCGAGATCGCCGCCGTGAAGGAAGAGTTCCAGCCCGTTCCAATCTACGACATCCGCGCCTCCGCCGGCGCGGGCGCGCTGGTCGAGGACGGCGCCCCGTCGGGGTATCAGCCCTACCGGCTGCAGGAGATTTCGCGCTGGAACTTCGACGATCTGGCCGTGATCCAGGTCGGCGGCGACTCGATGTGGGAGACCCTGCACGACGGCGACAAGGTGCTGGTGAACCGGGGCGAGCGCCGGATCGTCAAGCCGGGGATCTACATCCTTGCCTATGAGGGTGAGCTGCTTGTGAAGCGCTGCCAGCGCAACCTGAACGACGGCTCGGTGATGGTCTCGTCGGATAACCCGGCCTATCAGTCCTTCATCGTTGACGACGCCGAGCGACTCGACGTGATCGGGCGGGTCGTCTGGATCGGGCGGGCGCTGGGGTGATCACAACCGACGATCTTTACGACGCTATCAACATGCTTTCGGGGTCGATCTACACGGTGCTTAGCGATCTCGATCCGGCAGCCGGGGCGCGAATTCTTGTGTTTTGGCGGGACAGCGGGTCACGCGTCCTTGAACAGATCGCGAGGAACATTGAAGACGCCGGGCGAGCGCCCGAAGCCGCTCGCGCAGGGTTCCTTGTAATTGACGGCGGCAAGGGCACAGAAGAACAGGCCCCTGACCCCGAGCAATCCTGATCGCTCGCGTGACACCCTCGTCCACGGCCCGCCGGATTTCGTCGTTCGAGCACCTCAGCTTGGCCTTGCCCGCCTCGCCCGCCTCCCGCAGCCGCGCAATGAACTCTGAATCGTCTTTGTCGCTCATGCCCCCACCCTACCCACCGGGCGGAGGGCGGGGATTTAGCGGTTACTGACCAGCTAGAGACTGCATCGCGACGACGCCGATAACCACCAGCACGAAGGCAACAATTGTAATCCCCAAGACGGCCTTTGCGTTATCCGCCGTCGGTTCGCGTGATGGTCCTTGGGCAGCTGGTGAGCCCGTCTCGGCTGAAGCAGGCGTCACCGCTGAGGCAGGCGTCACCAAAGTCACCTCACCCGCTCGCCATGCCGCGTCAAAGGCGATCCGTCTGATCTCGCGCAAGACAAAGCTGATCGCCAATATCGAGACACCGATCTGAAGTGCGGCCGCGCCGGCCAGTATCCAAGCAAGAGAGAACTCTTGATCGTTGATCCCGACGTACAGTCCTATAACTCCAAGCACGGACAACAGCAGCCCGAAACCTACGCCGCCGCCCTGATGTTCTTCGGGCAACTCAGGCCGCCGCCAGATGTATCTCGCCGGTCCCGCCATGCATCGCACCCCTCTGGCTTTTGACCACGTTTAACCGAGGCAACCCTAGCGTCAATCGGCTCCCGCAAACGTGGCGCAGACAAAAGATTACGATTCTTCGTTTTTGGTGTTGACTGAAATACGATGCTTCGTATAGCGTGCTTTCAACCAACAGGGAGAAAGCAATGCCCCTACCACTGATCCTCTCCGCCGGGCACCTCGCCCTCCGCCTTGCCCTCGGGCCTCGCCCGTTGGCGCGCATGGGCCTCGGCCTTGCCGCCTTCGCCGCCAGCGCGGTGATCAATCGGAGGGCATCGTGATGGCTGCCGCTCCCCGCCTCGCCCACCCGCCCCGCGTCACGCCGGAAGCCTTCGCGGCGGCCTGCAGCACGGTCAGCCGCTTCATCAATGACCCGGAGACCGGCTGGGACGAGGCGCGCGGCGATCAGGTCGAAGCCCAGCTCAAGCAGTGGCGGCTCGATCTTCAGGCGGCCGCCTATCACGCCGCATGCGACGCGGAGAAGAGCTGATGCTTGACCCGAACCAGGCCCGCGCCGCCGCAATCCTAGCCGACGAGGAAGCCCTGACGCGCGCGGCCCGCGCCCAGCTTGACGCGGTTGTCCTCATCGTCATCGCCAAACTTGAGGGCCTGCCGGAGCCCGAGGAAGCGCGCCGGATCATCACCGCTCTGCCTGCGGAGTATCCCGATGCTTAAGCCGAAACGCCTCTCCGCCCTCGGCCAGGAACGCCTCGACTTTGCCCGCGAGCGGCTGATCGGCGCCTATCGCCTGAAGGCTTTCGCCGAGGCCGCCGGGGTCAAGTCGCCCGTCGCCCCCGACGCCTTCCGCCAGCTGGAACGCGACGTGGAGCGCGCCCGGCAGGGCAAGACGATCATCTCATTTGATGCCCTCGGAGGCCGGGGGCTCTGGGCAAAACGGAAGGAAACTGCATGACCCGCGAAGCCTTTGGAATGCCGATCCGCACACTGAGCGATGGCGATCAGATCACCGAGAACGGGCTCTACGATATCTCGATGGCGGACTATCACGGCCGCACCGATCTCTGCGACGGCCCGTCGATCTCGAACAGCCGCCTGCGGATGATCGAACGCTGCCCGGAGAAGTACCGCGCGCAGGTCGATGACGACGACAGCGACGATACGCAGGCCCAGACCTTCGGGCGCATGGCGCATACGCTCTGCATCGAGGGCCGGTTTCCGAGCGACGTGATCATCAGTCCCTACGACGACTTCCGCACGAAGGAAGCGCAGGCATGGAAGGCCGAGCAGGTCGCCAAGGGCTTGTCCGTTTTCAAGCGGGCCGAGATCGACGACGTGTACGGCATGGCCGAGCGCCTGTCCCGCGAGCCGATGGTCCGCGACGGACTGTTCGGCGGACCGCTGGAAGTCTCGGTCATCGCCCGCGATCCGAAGACCGGGATCTGGATCAAGGCCCGCCCCGATAGTCTGCCCACGGACACGATCTGGGGCGACTACAAGACCGTGCGCAGCGCGGAGCCGGATTACATCAGCCGGGCCATTCTTGACTACGGCTATCACTGCCAGGCCGCGCTTTCCGCCGAGGCCATTGCCTTGGCCTGCCGGCGCGCGATGGAGAGCTTCGTGCTGGTCTGTCAGGAAAAGAAGAAGCCCTACACCGTCACCATCGCCGCGATCTCGGACGCGGCCATCGAATGGGGCGCGCGCCAGAACCGGCTCGCCCTGAACCGCCTTGAGCACTGCCTGAAGACGAACGACTGGCCCGGCTATGCCGATGGCCCGGTCACGGTCGGCCTGCCCGCGTTCGAAATGAAGCGGCTCAAGGATCACGACGCCCTCTTCCCCACCGTCCCCAGCTTGAAGGAGCTAGCCAATGCCTGACACCATCACCCATCCCGTTGCCGAGGCCGCGCCCGGCCATAACTCCGCCGCCGTTGGCGAAATGATCGACGCCGATCCGGCGGTGATCTTCCGCGACCCGGACCTCGTGCCCGCGCTGTTCTCCGAGATCGAGACGTCGATCGATGCTCTGACCCCGGACGTTTCGACCGAGGTGGGACGCAAGGCCATCGCCTCTCTGGCCTATGGCATCGCCAAGACGAAGACCCGGCTCGATGCGGCCGGCAAGGCGCTGAACGAGGATCACCGCGCCGCGATCGGCAAGGTCGATGCGGTGCGCAAGACGGTTCGCGACCGCCTCGACGAACTACGAGACCAGGCACGCGCGCCGCTCACGGAATGGGAAACCGCCGAAGACGCGCGGGAGAAGCGGATCGCCGACACCTTGTCGCGACTCGAGTACGCCGCGCGGCCCGCTGCCGGCGCAGACTCGACCGAGCTGGCGCACAACATCCGGGCGGTTGAGGCCGTCACGATCGACGAGCCGACCTTCCGCAACCGCGTTGCCGAAGTGACAATGGTCCGGGACCGCGTCCTTGCCACCCTACGCGCCGCCCATGTCAACGCGGTGAAGGCCGAAGAGGCGCAGGCCGAACTTGCCCGGATCAAAGCCGAACAGGCCGAGAAGGATCGTGTCGAAGCCGAGGCACGGGCGACGGCCGCCGCCGAGGCGGAACGGCAGCGCCTAGCCGAAGCCGAACGCCAGCGGGAAGCCGCTGCGTTGAAGGCCGCCGAGGATCGCGCCGCAGCTGATGCAAAGGCGAAAGCCGAGAAGGAAGCGAGCGCCGCCCGCGAGCGCGAGCGCAAGGCCGCGCAGGCAAAGATCGATGCAGCCGAAGCGGAACGTAAAGCCGCCGCCGACGCGCTGGCCGCAAAGGAGCGGGCCGACGCAGAGGCGAAGCGCAAGGCCGATGCCGAAGCCGCCGAGGCCAAACGCAGGGCCGCCGATCAGGCCCACCGTGAGCGGATCGTCGCCAACGCTGTCGATGCCCTGATCCGCCACACCAGCCTGACCGACGAGCAGGCCCGCAGCGCGGTCCTCGCCATCGCCGCGGGCCAGGTGCCCGCGCTTTCCATCACCTTCTGACCTGACCCGAGAAAGGGATCACACCATGCCCACTGACACCGCCCCGACGACCGATCTCGTGCCGACCGAAATCGCCAAACCCCGAACGCTGCAGGAGGCCAAGAACCGCGGCGCCGGTGTGCCGATGGCGCAGCACGGCGGCGCCTTCCTGCCCGCATTCACCGACGTCGGACAGGTGATGGAATTCGCCGCGCTCATGTCCGGCGCCGGCGTGATGGTCGGCAAGGTCTGCCGGGGCAACCCGGGCGCCTGCGCCGCCGTGATCATGATGGCGGGGCGCTTCAGCCTTGATCCCTTCCTCCTGAGCCACAAAGCCTATCAGACCAAGGAAGACGCACCGATGGCGTGGGAGGCGCAGGCCATCAACGCCATGATCATGGGGTCCGGCGCACTTGCCGAGCCGCTGGACTATATCTTCGAAGGCGAAGGGCTGGACCGGAGAGTCACCGTTGTGGGCCGGCTCCGAGGCACGTCGAAAGACCGGACGATCACGACGAACACGCTGGCGAACATCAAGCCGCAAAACTCCCCGAACTGGAAAAACGAGCCGGACCAGCAGCTCGCCTACTACGGTAGCCGCCTCTGGATTCGCCGCCACGCGCCGCACGTCCTGATGGGCGTCTATGACCGCGAAGAGGTCGAGACGATCCCGGGATCGTTCGTCGAGGTCGAGCCTGGCAAGTCCGATCCCGTCGCCCGCCTTCAGGCGAACATGGCGGCGGCCCGGCCCGCCGAAACGAAAGTTTCAGACCCGGTTATCCAGCCAAACGAAAGCGGCACGGCGCCACCCGATCCAGATCCCGATCCGCCCGCCGCGGCGCAACCGTCGCAGGAGCCCGAGACGGACGACGACGAGGCCGAGCCCATCGCGGCTGATGCCGATGATGAACCAGAGCCCGATGCGGCCCCGCCCGCCCGCGAGCTGCCGCCGAAGCCAGGTGCACTGATCCGCACGAAAAAAGGCGTGATGGAGTGGGCCCAGCAATGGGCGGCATACTGGATCGCGATCCCGAAAGAGATGGAGGACGCGTTCTGGGACGAAACCGATCAAAGCCAGCGCGCCGCGGTCGGCATCGATCCGAAGACGGAGGAAGTCTTCAACGGCGCGATCAACTCCAAAGACGCCCCCTGATCCCAAACCCTGAAAGGAATTAACATGACCGAAGAAGAACAGAAAGAAGCCATCGAAGCGATGCGCAAGGCGCAGGCCAACATGCGCGCGGTACTCGACCGAAACTCCACTCTCGAACGCGAGCTTAGCCGCTGCGTCGACTTGGCGGACCGGCTGATCAAGAACCACGTGCCATCCGAGACCTACTGCATCGATCACAATCAGCGGTACCAGCCCGCCCGCCAATTCTACGGCGAGAAGCTGGATCAGATCCGCAAGACCCTCCCGTAATCCCCCACCCCCGAAAGGAACCCCTCCCCATGCCCGACACAATGACCCGCCCGCCTGGCTCCCGCTCACCGACCGAGATCGACAAGCAGGTCGGCCGCAACATCCGCACCCTCCGCACGGAGGCCGACATGACGCTCGACGAAATGGGCGCCGCGCTCGGCATCAGCCATCAGCAGCTGCAGAAGTACGAGACCGGCACGAACCGCCTCAGCGCCGGGATGCTGGCGAACGTGGCCCGCGTCCTTCGCGTCAAGATCGGCGACCTGTTCGAGGAGGAGCCGGAACTTTCGCCGCTGATCCCGGGCAACCTGCGGCGCAGCCTTGAGGCGGCGCAGCGCGCCATCGAGACGACACTGAAGGGAGCCGCCGCTTGAGCCCGCTCGTTTGCCTTCTCGACGTCGAGACCACCGGCATGGATGACGATTCCCGCGTGGTCGAGATCGCGGCGCTCTGCGGCCGGTTCTTTGAACCGCAGGCCCCGGTGCTGGTCAAGGTCAACACGCTGGTCAATCCCGGCGTGCCGATCCCGGCGGTCGCTTCGGCGGTCCATCACATCACGGATCGAATGGTGAAGGACGCGCCTTCGCTGGACGAGGTGATGGAGACCTTCCCCGTCGCTGATCTGTACGTCGCCCACAACGCGGCCTTCGACCGGCGCTTCCTGCCGCAGCTCAAGGCCGCGCCCTGGGGCTGCACGCTCAAGTGCGCCTATGAGGAGTTCCATGACGCGCCCTCGTATGGCCTTCAGACGCTCCGATATTGGCTGGGCACACCCGACCCGATGCTCAATAGCTCCAGCGCGCACGCCCACCGCGCCATGTTTGACGTCTGGACCCTGTACGGCCTGTTCGATGACCTGCGCTCGCGCGGCTGGACGAAGGACCGGATGATCGAAGTCTCGTCCCGCCCGCGCCTTCTCCGGACCATCGACTTCGGTAAGCACAAGGGCACGGCCTTCAAGGATCTGGACCGCTCCTATCTGGACTGGATGCGCAAGCAGCCGGATTGGGACGAGGACGTTCGGTACACGATCGATCAGATGGCCGAGCCCCGCCGTGCCTGACCAAACCCCACCCTTCAACCCCTTCGACGATGACGACGACGAGCCCGGCTACTGCGCGACGTGCTGCAATACCGGCGAAGTCGACTCCGTCCTCGACGGATCGCCGATGCCTTGCCCAGATTGTGACGGAGAACGCTCTTGACTGACCTATTCCCCGAAGCCCCGAAGGCCGTTTCACTTGAGCGGCAGCTGGAGGGCGCCCGCCGCGAGTCCTCGTTCCGCCGCCGGGTCTACGCCCGCCGGATCGAAGACGGAAAGATGACCAAGGCCAAGGCCAACGAAGAGATCGCGGTCATGGATGCCATCGGCTCAACGCTCTGCGCCCACACCACCGCCGTGGAGGCGCTCCGGGCCATCGCCGCCGGCGACGGTCAGTACGGGGCGCAGGCCGCGGAATACAAGGAACTGGCGCGCGGAGCGCTCACGAAGATGGGCCTGCAATGGCCGGGGCGGGAGGCGGTCTGATGGGCCTGATCATCGACTACTTCGCCGGCGGCGGTGGCGCCTCGACCGCAATGGAGCAGGCGTTGGGCCGGACGGTGGATATCGCCGTCAACCATGACGCCGACGCCATCGCGATGCACGAGGCAAACCATCCGCACACGTTGCACCTTCAGGAGAACGTGTGGGCCGTCAGCCCCGCCGAGACCTGCGCCGGCCGCCCCATCGACGTGATGTGGTTCTCGCCGGACTGCAAACACTTCAGCCGCGCCAAAGGCGGCGCCCCCGTTTCGAAGCGCGTCCGCGGCCTGGCATGGGTCGTGCTGCGCTGGGCCGCGTTGCCGAAGTGGCAGCGCCCCCGGGTCATCTTCCTAGAGAACGTCGAGGAGTTCCAAACGTGGGGGCCGCTCTGCAAGCGGGGCCGCCCCATCGCAAAGGACATGGGCGAGACGTTCCGGCTCTGGGTGTCTCACCTTGAGGCGCTCGGCTACGTGGTCGAGTGGCGCGTCCTTCGGGCCTGCGACTACGGCGCGCCGACGATCCGCAAGCGCCTGTTCCTCGTCGCCCGGTGCGACGGCGAGCCGATCCGCTGGCCGGAGCCGACGCACGCCAACCCGGCCCTGAAGCGGCGCGGCACGAAGCCGTGGCGCACCGCAGCGGACATCATCGACTGGTCGATCCCATGCCCGTCGATCTTCGAGCGGAAGATCCCGCTCAAGGACAAGACGATGGCCCGGATCGCGCGCGGCATCATGCGCTATGTCGTGAACAACCCGCAGCCCTTCATCGTGCCGATCACTCACACGAAGGCGGGCAATATGGCCTACCCGACCCGTGAGCCGGTGCGGACAATCACGACGGCCAAGGGCGGCGAGATGGCGATCGTTGCGCCCACGCTCGTCAGCGTCGGGCACGGTTTCTCCGGCGGGCGCCGCGAGTATCCCGCGGACGCCCCGGCGCTCACCATCACGGCGGGCGGGAATCACCAGGCGCTCGTCGCCGCCTTCCTCGCCCAGCACAATGACGGCCCGCGCAATCAGGGCCTGACCGGGCGCGCCGCCGATGCGCCGATCTCGACGATCACCGGCCGCGGGACGCAGCAGCAGCTCGTCACGTCGCACCTTCTCAAGCTGCGCGGCACGTCGAAGGACGGCCGCCCGGTCGATGAGCCCGCGCCGACCGTGACCGCTGGCGGGATGCACATCGGCGAGGTCCGCGCCTTCCTGCTGAAGTATTACGGCAACGAGACCGAGGGCCACGACCTGACCGACCCGCTCGGCACAGTGACGACGCGGGACCGCTTCGGCCTCGTGACCGTCGCCGGCGCGGAGTACGTTATCGCCGACATCGGCATGCGAATGCTGGCGCCGCATGAACTCTATGCCGCGCAGGGCTTCCCGGCCGACTACATCATCCAGCCCATGATCGACGGAAAGCCGATGACCAAGTCGGCATCGATCGCGCGGTGCGGCAACTCTGTCAGCCCGCCCGTCGCCCGCGCTCTGGTCGAGGCGAACGCGCCGATGTTCTCCCGCGTCGCCGGTGGATCGCCACGCTTTGCGGAGGCGGTCTGATGTTTTCAATCCTCAGAGAAAGGACTTCGGCATGACCGACTTTTTTTCGTTGCCCAGCGAAATTCGACAGATCGCGCGGCTGGGCGGCGTAGTTATCGTTCCGACTGCGAACGCGGTCAAAATGGTTGAGGACTGGTCAATGGTGCGGTCTCCGTCCCGCGCACGCCGTCGCCTCAAGTACGGGCACCGGCAGAACATCCGCACCGCCTATGAGCCCGTCGCCTATCGGATGGACGACAGGATCTACATGCACCCCGTCCTCTACAATCAGCTGAAAAACATGGAGGCACTTCGCCATGACTGAACAGACAATCTCACGGCTTCGCAGCGCCCTCGACGAAATGGTGCAGGCCTTCGAGGAGCATGTCGTCCTGCCGGAACGCGAGTGCCGCTGCCACTTGGCCCCGCCTTGCAACGACTGCGTCGAGAACGACTTCGCCCGGAACGCCTTGGCGAATGCGCGGGACGTTCTCCGGCTCATGGACGCTCCACCGCCCGGGGCCGTGCCAAAATGCCGGTGCCATCTGGAAGAGCGAAAGACGTGCAGCCTCTGCATCCTTGATCGCTTCCCGCTGCCTGCTGACGACACGATCCGCCTCGGCGACGTTCACCTGGCGAAGGACTTTCTGTCATGACCAAGCGGATTGATCTAACCGGCCGCACCTTCGGGCGCTGGACCGTGCTCGAATACTCTGGCGGGGGCCGATGGCTCTGCAAGTGCGCATGCGGCACAACAAAGCCCGTCGAAGGCGGGTCTCTGCGAGGAGGAAAAACGGCCGGGTGCATCAAGTGCCACCCTGCTATCGGCAACCAGCGCACACACGGCGAGAAGCGATCACGCCTCTACAATATCTGGAGAGGGATCATTGCGCGGTGTGAAAACCCGAATGAAGTCGCCTATCCTCGCTATGGCGGCCGGGGCATTTTAATCTGCCCAGAATGGCGAGAGAGCTTTCCGGCTTTCCGAGACTGGGCCAAGTCGAACGGCTACGACGATACGTTGACGATTGACCGGATCGACAATGACGGCTGCTACACGCCCGGAAACTGCCGGTGGATTCCGCTCGCAGCTCAGAACCGCAACAAGAGCCGCCATAATCCGATCACGTACAATGGCGAAACGCTGTTGATTAGTGAACTGGCCGAGCGTCACAGCCTTCCCGCCGATGTCGTCAAGAATCGCATCCGGCGTTACGGCTGGTCGATCGAGCGCGCCATCACCACACCAGTGTTGCCCATCGGTGCGAAGACGCGTGGGGGAACCGTCCACCACGCCAACGTCGATCAGGTCGCGGCCGGAAAGGCGGCGGCGTGATCACCCTTCCTTGCCTCGAATGCCCGAACGATCAGGCCGAGTTCGTGACCGGCGCGGTGATCTATCCGCACCGGCCCGAGCTGGCCGAGAAGAAGGCTTGGCGCTGCTCGTCCTGCGGCGCCTATGTCGGGTGTCATCCGGGCACGGTGGAACCGCTGGGGCGGCCCGCCGGTCCCGAGACGCGCAACGCCCGGCAGTACGTGCACCGCATCCTAGACCCGCTTTGGCGCGACGCCCCGGCGTTCTATGACAAGGGCGCCAAGGCCTACGGCATCCGGCGCGCTGCGCGGACTCGCGTCTATGCGTGGCTGGCCGACCGCATGGGCCTCACCGCCGAGGAGTGCCACACTGGCATGTTCACCATCGAACAGTGCCGCGAGGCCTACCGGCTTCTGAAACAAGCAACGTATGCGGACATTCGCCAGTGGGCGAAGGCGCGAGAGGAGAAAGCAGCTTGAGCACGAAAACATACACGGTGGAGACGCTGGCCACGGTTAGGCGGATTTACGAAGTCGAAGCGGAAAGCATCAAGGACGCGGAATGCAAGAGCATCGAAGCCTCCCCGCTGATCGAAGAAGACGTCAATGAAGAGACCGTCAGCATTCAGGAGGCGCCGCAGACATGAGCATCCCCACCGAATACCCCCTCTGCTGGCCGCCTGGCATCGGACGCACCGAGCGCCCCAGCACGGCCGCGTTCAAGACCGCCCTCAGCGGCGCCCGCGAGAACGTCTACAATTCGCTGAAGCTGTTCGGCTCCGACACCGGCAAGGCGGTCAGCGATGTGATCCTTTCCTCGAACGTGACGGGCATCGCCGGGAAGGCGCCGGCAGATCCCGGCGTCGCGGTCTGGTTCATGTGGGAAGGCGAGTACCGCTGCATCGCGGTCGACCGCTATTCGAAGGTCGAGTGGAACCTGCAGGCGATCCATCACGTCATCGAAGCCGAGCGGACCAAAATGCGCCACGGTGGCCTCAACATCGTCCGGGCGACGTTCCGGGCCTACATGGCGCTCGCCGCCCCAGGCAAGCCGTCCTGGCGCACCGTGCTGGGCGTCAGCGGTAAGTCCACCCCCGACACTGTGCAGGCCCGCTGGAAAGAACTCGCGGCCCGGCACCACCCTGACAAAGGCGGCGACCCGGCGAAGATGGCCGAGATCAACGCGGCGCGGGACGAGGCGCTGAAGGAACTGGGGGCGTGAGCACGTTGCGAGCAAGGCTGCTGCCTGCAATTGCGGAAGCCCACTCCGGCGACCGCACCGAGGGAGAGCGGATCGCCGACGCCGCCGTCTCCGCCTTCCGAGCGTGGCTAGAGGAACGCCACGGCTGCAACGTCGATGACGCCCTGCAGCATCTGTTCATGGAAAGCCTCGACCGGTGAGCGATCTAACCGCCCTGATCAAGGCCGCGCTCGACGCCGGGCTCCGCGTCAACGAGATCGTGTCGGAGCCGGACGGCACCTGCCGCCTCTTGACCGCGCCCCGTGAGGCGGCGCCTATGTCCGACCCATTGG
>JAIXRO010000145.1 GCA_027485145.1 Hyphomonadaceae bacterium
CGCCCGAACTTGGTGGCAGGCAGATTATGTGTCCTCAGGAAGGTTTCGATGGACCGTAGCAGCATGGTTTTGCGTCCCTCAAATTGCTGATCTGGGCGATTCGCACCGAGCGACTCGCTCGATGTTCCTGATTTGTTTCACTACATTTCCTACTTGTCTAGGAAAAATCTTTCGCGTAGGATATTTCCATGGCTGAAATCCTCCAAAACCCTCGCGAAATCCCCGATGGCCCCCGCGCGCGCCTGCTCGCCTTGTCACAGGCAAGGGGGGTGAGCCTTGCTGCGTTATCTGAGTTGCTCGGGCGTAATCCGTCCTATCTGCAGCAATTCATTCGCAAAGGATCGCCCCGTAAGCTGGAGGAGGAAGACCGCGCCACGCTCGCGCGCTTTCTTGGCGTCGGCGAGGAGGAATTGCGCGAGGCGCAGGAAAATTCCTATGTAAAGTCCCCTGGGCGGCGCGATGAAGCCGAGTGGGTCGAGGTGCCCCGGCTCGATCTCGGCGCGGCGGCCGGGGCAGGGCGGTTGCCGGGGGGCGAGGCTGCTTTCGACACCTTCCGCTTCTCGCGCCGCTGGCTCGAAGAACAGGGGCTCGCCCGCGCGCAGCTTTCCGCGATCCGGGTCGAGGGGGATTCGATGGAGCCGCTGCTCAACGATGGCGACGAAATCCTCGTCGACCGCGCCCCGCGTGCGTTCCGTGACGGTATCCACGTGGTGCGCCTCGGCGACACGCTAATGGTCAAGCGCGTCGCCAGCGCCGGGCCGGGGCGGGTGGCGCTACTGTCGCAGAACTTCGCCTATCCGCCGGTGGAGGTGGCGGCCGAGGAGGTTGTGATCATCGGGCGGGTTGTGTGGAAGGGGGGGCGGGTGTGAGCGACACAATGCGGCAATTTCCCATAGCAGTCGATACAAGCAAGGTTGGGCATTACCCTGCTCTGACCAAGGCAGGCGGCGGCCTCGTTTGGGACGAGGTGCTGGAATATCGCGTGTGGTGTCATCCGCCCGAGGGTGGCGACGATTACTACTATGCATTCGCCACTTATGAAGAGGCGCTCGAATGCTCGGCCCACGAGGCTGGGGCGGAAGAGCCGTTGGTATTGGTGCTTCAAAAGGAATGGCTCGATGAACCCGAAGCGGGTCAATATGAGCACATGACAGGAGACAGGCTCGCCGAGTGGCAGGTGGATTGGCTCAGTCGGCCACGCCGGACCGATCGGACCATTCCTGACTTCCTGAGCCCCGACGCCCCGGTGAACCGGTTGGCAATCCTGCGGGGGCAGGCAGGTTGACCGGGTTGCAATCGGATATCGTTCTGTTCAACTACGGCCCATGACCGACACCCCCAAACCCATCCCCCCCATGCGCGCCGCGATCATCCCCGTGACGCCGCTCCAGCAGAACTGCTCGCTGATCTGGTGCACCAAGACCATGAAAGGCGCACTGGTCGATCCCGGCGGGGATCTCGACAAGCTCAAAGAGGGCGTCGCCAAGGCGGGCGTTACGCTGGAGAAGCTGCTCGTCACCCATGGCCATATCGATCATTGCGGGATCACCGGCGTGCTGGCGAAGGAACTCGGCGTGCCGATCGAAGGCCCGCACGAGGCGGACCGCTTCTGGATTGCGCGGCTCGATGAAGATGGCAAACGCTGGGGCATCCAGGGCGAAGTGTTCGAGCCGGATCGCTGGCTGGGCGATGGCGACACGGTCACCGTGGGCGAAGTCGAGCTCGATGTGATCCATTGCCCGGGCCACACACCCGGCCACGTCGTCTTCGTCCACCAGCCTTCGCGCTTCGCCGTGGTGGGCGATGTGATTTTCCAGGGCTCGATCGGGCGCACCGATTTCCCGATGGGCAACCATGCCGAACTGATCGCCTCGATCACCGAGAAGCTCTGGCCGCTCGGCAATGATATCATGTTCGTTCCCGGCCACGGGCCGAACAGCACTTTCGGCCGGGAACGTCAGACCAACAGCTTCGTCAGCGATTACAATCTGATGCAGTAGTTTTTCAGCTCATCGCGCTCATGATCGCCCAGATGGCAAGGCCAAGCTGGGTGAGGAGCGTGATGATCGTGCCGATCATCCGGCCGATGCCCAGCGCGCCGCCATCCATGCCAAGGCCATGCGCCACGCGGCCCAGCATGAACACGCCCGCCACGGCGGCGAGTGTGGTGCTGGCCGGATGCGCGAATTCGAGCGCGGCGATCATCACCAGCACCAGCGGCGCGTTCTCAATGAAGTTGGCATGGGCGCGCATGCGCCGGATCAGCTTCTCGTTGCCGCCATCGCCGACCGACACCTTTTCGGCGGTACGAACCTGGCCGCAGCGGATCGAGAGCCAGATATTGATCAGCGCGGCTGCGGCAACGGCGCTGAGCGTGATGGGCAAAGTCATAAGCAGGTCATCTCCCCTTTTGGTCTTGTTGCGCCTCTCCTAGCCGCCCGGAGCTTGCAAAGCATCCAGAATTCCGTATAGGCGCGCCTTCGCCCGCGATTGGCGATTCCAGCTTGCTGCCGAACTTCAGCCGGGCCGCGATGAAAACGCGCTTGGACAGGGGTTGTGCATGGGGCCGGTATTGCCTATCGCGCTAGCCCGTAGACGACTTCAAGATCAGGAACAGGTGCCGCAATGGCCGTCCCCAAAAGAAAGACCTCGCCCTCCCGCCGGGGCATGCGTCGCAGCCACGATGCGCTGAAGGTTGATGCCTTCCACGAATGCTCCAACTGTGGTGAGCTGAAGCGCCCGCACATGCTGTGCGGTGCCTGCGGGCACTACAACGGCCGCGAGATCATCGCCGTCGGCCTCTGATTTCGGCTGAGGGGGAGACAGCCGGGTTATGGCTCTGCCGCGTATCGCTGTAGATGCGATGGGCGGCGATGTGGGCGTGCGCGTCATGATCGAGGGCGCCGCACTCGCGCGTCGCCAGCACGATCAGTTCAAGTTTCTGCTGGTTGGTGATGAAACCGCCATCAAGCAGGCACTTGATCCGCACCCGAACTTGCGTGCCGCCTCGGAAATCCTCCATGCGCCCGATGTCGTGGCGGGCGATGAAAAGCCCACGCACGCGCTGCGCCGCGCCCGCACCACATCAATGGGCCTCGCGATCGAGGCGGTGAAAAGCGGCGAAGCCGGCGCTGCCGTCAGCGCGGGCAACACCGGCGCGCTCATGGCCATGTCCAAGGTCGCGCTGCGCATGATCCCGGGGATCGACCGTCCGGCGCTGGCCGCGCTCGTCCCCACGCTGGGCGACCACGATCTCGTCATGCTTGATCTTGGCGCGAACACCGAATGCGATGCGCGCAATCTCGTGCAGTTCGCGATCATGGGTTCGGCCTATGCTCGCATCGTGCATGGCCTTGCCGAACCGCGCGTGCGCCTGCTCAACATCGGCACCGAAGATATCAAGGGCACCGACGAGCTGCGCGAAGCGGCGGCCATGCTCAAGCAGGCGGGCGAATCCCTTGCCTTCCGCTTCGATGGCTTCACCGAAGCGGACAAGCTTTCGCGCGGCGACTTCGATGTCGTGGTGACCGACGGTTTCACCGGCAATATCGCCCTCAAAGCCATGGAAGGCGCTGCGCGCTTCGTGGCGGACCTGCTGCGCCGCAGCTTCTCCAGTTCGCTGCGCTCCAAGTTCGGCTTCCTCATCTCGAAGCCTGCCACCGAGCTGCTCAAGCATCATCTCGATCCCAACAACCACAATGGCGCAGTGTTCCTCGGCCTCAACGGCGTCGTCGTGAAAAGCCATGGCAGCGCCTCGGCGCTCGGCGTGGCCCACGCGGTCGCGGTCACGGCGCGGCTGCTGTCCGAACGGCTGACCGAGCGGATCGCGGCAGACCTTGCCGACGCCGGGCAGGATGCCGTGCGCGGTGCCGCCACGCGCGTGCGTCCGGCACCTCAAACTCCTGGAGCTCCGGCATGACGCTGCGTTCGGTCATTCGCGGCAGCGGCTCGGCTCTGCCCGCCCGCGCCGTTCCCAACGCCGAAATGGCGACGATGGTCGATACGACCGACGAATGGATCGTCGAGCGCACCGGCATCCGCAACCGCTACATCGCGGGGGAAGGCGAAACCACCGCCACGCTGGCAACCGAGGCTGCGCGCAAGGCGCTCGATGCTGCTGGCATGGCACCGGGTGATATCGACCTGATCGTGCTGGGCACCTGCAGCCCGGATCAGACCTTCCCCGCCACCGCGACCCTCGTGCAGCACGCGCTGGGCTGCCGTCCGGGCGGGATCGCGTTCGATGTCGCGGCAGTCTGCTCGGGCTTCCTGTATGGTCTGGCCACAGCGGATGCGCTGCTGCGCACGGGTGCGGCCAAGCGCGCGCTGGTGATCGGCGCCGAAACCATGAGCCGCCTGCTCGATTGGGAAGACCGCACCACGTGCGTGCTGTTCGGCGATGGCGCGGGCGCCGTCGTGCTCGAAGCGGCCGAAGTCGACGCGAGCGATCCGCGCGCGCCCGGCATTCTCGAAACGCGGCTTCATGCCGATGGCGCGCAGCACGATCTACTCTTCATGGACGGCGGACCATCGACCACCGGCACCGTGGGCAAAGTGCGCATGAAGGGCCGCGAGGTGTTTCGCCACGCGGTCGTCAATCTCGCTACCGTGCTGGAAGAAGTGCTGGTCGCGGCAGGCTGCGCCGCCACCGATGTCGATTGGGTGGTGCCGCACCAGGCCAATGCCCGCATTCTTGATGCCACCGCGCGCAAGCTCGGCCTGCCGCCGGAAAAGGTGGTGATCACGGTCGATACCCACGCCAACACCAGCGCGGCATCGGTTCCGCTGGCCTTCGATACGGCGGTGCGGGACGGCCGGATCAAGCCCGGTGACCTTGTCATGTTCGAGGCGATGGGCGGCGGATTCACCTGGGGGGCCAGCCTCGTCCGCCTGTGATTTCCCCAGCGAAGATTGCAATGCCTCGCAGTTTTCGTTGCAGACCAATGCATTGGCCGATAAAATACCTTAGAAACCGGATTGTAAAGCTTGGCGGACACTGTATTGTGTCAAGCTGACTTGTCGCTTTGGTATCGGGGGAATCGGGGATGCGTTCAGTGGGGACTCTTACGCGCGCTGATCTTGCAGAAAGCATCAATCGCCGCGTCGGTCTGTCGCGTGCAGACTCGCTTGGGCTGGTCGAGGCTATCCTCGATCACATGTGTGAAGCCCTGGCAGAGGGTGAGAACGTTAAGATTTCGGGATTCGGCACCTTTCTGCTACGCGACAAGGCGGAGCGGATTGGCCGCAACCCCAAGACCGGCGTGGAAGTGCCGATCACCTCGCGCCGGGTCATGACCTTCCGGGCGAGCCAGATGTTGAAGGATCGGATCGCTGCCAGCAGTTGATACACCGGGATCCGCGCCAATTGCCGCTCCTGTCTTTCAGGACGGCAAGGCGCCAGACGCCTTGCGCACGATTGGTGAGGTAGCCAAGGCTCTCGGCCTCAAGCAGCATGTCCTGCGCTATTGGGAAGAACAGTTCCCGATGCTGAAGCCGCTCACCCGCGCAGGCGGCCGCCGCTATTACCGCGCGGAAGACATCGCGCTCCTCGCCCGCATCGACCAGTTGCTCCACCGCGAAGGCTACACCATCCGCGGTGCGAAGCTGGCACTTTCGGGGAAGGGGGAGGCCCGTGCGCCAGAATCGGCACCCGCCGCAGCTTCCGCGCCGCGTTCGGCCACCATGCCGGCAGAAGACGAAATCATCGCCGCCATCCGCATCCTGCGCCGCCACCTCGAATCTGTCCGCCACCGGTTGGTCGCCGCGCTGGAGGATTGAGCACCGCCTCAATCGTTGAGCGTCGGCCCCAGTTCCGGATCAAGATCGCGCGGCCGCTTCATCGCGGTCAACTTGCCGCAGCGCTCGTCAAGGTCCGCCCAGCGGTCTATGGCCAATTCCATCACCGCGAAAGTTGCGGTCGGGAACTTCACTTCGACCTCCTCGCGCAGCGGGCTGGTGCCGTCGTCGGGCACGAGGTCGAAGATCAGGTCTTCCAGCCCCGGATTGTGGCCGATCATCAGCACGCTCTCAGGTTCGCCCGATAGCTCGCGCAGCAGATCGATCAGCGTCGCGGAACTCGCCAGATAGATCCGCCGATCCCACTCGACCGGGAAGGTGTGGCCCCAGGCCTTGCAGGCTTCCTCGATCGTTTCGGCCACGCGCACGGCGGGCGAGGCAATGATTCGGTCGAAGCGCAGGCACGTGCTCTTGATGTATTCGCCCATCGCCTGCGCCCCGCGTACTCCGCGCGCGTTGAGCGGCCGGTCGAAATCGCGCGCCCGCGCGTCTGACCAGTCGGACTTCGCATGGCGCAGGAGAGCGAGCGTCTTCAAGCGCGGTTCTCGTCGATCTTGCTGAGCGGCAAAGGTGTGTTCACACCTTCAGAAACACTGCCCGCCACGCTTTGTAAAGCCGCATCGAGCGTCACGCGGCGCACAGGCGTGCCCTGAGGAAAAGCGCTCAGGAGCCGCGAGGGGAAGGCGGACGACAGCACCACGAAATGCCCCTTGTCGGTGCCGGTGCGGATCAGGCGGCCAAACGCCTGCGCCAGCCGCGCGCGGATGATGCGGTCGTCGTGCGCCTGACCACCCCCACCGAATTTCTCGGCATGGGCCAGCCGCCGCGCACGGTGGAGGATCGAAGGCTTGGGCCAGGGCACCTGCTCCATCACCACCAGCCGCAGCGAATGGCCCGGCACGTCAACCCCGTCACGCAGCGCATCGGTGCCCAGCAGCGAAGCGCGCGGATCATCGCGGAAGATATCGACCAAAGTGCCCGTATCGATGGGATCGAC
>JAIXRO010000213.1 GCA_027485145.1 Hyphomonadaceae bacterium
ACCAACCACCTCGACGCCGAAACCGTCGCCTGGCTTCAGAACTACCTGATCAACTTCCCGGGCTGCGTGATCCTCGTGACGCACGACCGCTACTTCCTCGATGACATCACCGACTGGATCCTCGAACTCGACCGCGGCCGCGGCGTGCCTTTCCAGGGCAACTATTCGAGCTGGGTTGAGCAGAAGGCGAAGCGCATGGAGCAGGAGGCCCGCGAAGACGTGGGCCGCAAGCGCACGCTGGCCAAGGAACTTGAATGGGTCCGCTCGGGCCAGAAGGCGCGGCAGGCGAAATCGAAGGCCCGTATCAACGCCTACGAGAAGATGGCGTCCGAGGCCGAGCGCGAGCAGGTCATGACCTCGCAGATCCGCATTCCGCCCGGCCCGCGTCTCGGCGGCGTGGTTCTGGAAGCGGAAAATCTCAACAAGGCGTTTGGCGACAATGTGCTGATCGAAAACCTCTCGTTCAAATTGCCACCCGGCGGCATCGTCGGTGTGATCGGTCCGAACGGCGCAGGCAAGTCGACCCTGTTCAAGATGATCCTCGGCCAGGAGAAACCCAATTCTGGCGCCATGCGCGTCGGCGAAACGGTGAAGATCGGTTATGTTGACCAGAGCCGCGACAAGCTCGATCCCAACAAGAACGTCTGGGAGGAAATCTCGGGCGGCACGGATGTCATCGATCTTGGCGGCGTCACCGTCATGTCGCGGGCCTATGTCGGCGCGTTCAACTTCAAGGGCACGGACCAGCAGAAGAAGGTCGGCATCCTGTCAGGCGGTGAGCGCAACCGCGTTCATCTCGCGAAGATGCTGAAGGGCAGCCACAACCTGCTTCTCCTCGACGAACCGACCAACGACCTCGACGTGGAAACCCTGCAGGCGCTCGAAGAAGGCCTCGACAATTTCCCAGGCTGCGCCGTGATCATCTCGCACGATCGCTGGTTCCTTGACCGCATGGCGACGCACATCCTCGCCTTCGAGGGTGACAGTCATGTCGAATGGTTCGAGGGTGATTTCTCATCCTACCTCGAAGACAAGAAGCGCCGCCTGGGTGAAGACTCGGTCAACCCGAAGCGGCTCAAGTTCAAGAAGTTCGCGCGGTGAACCTTGCGGCCGGTGTCTCCCTTTACTGACGAAGACACCGGCGCGCTCGCACTTGCTACACCGTCGCATCGGGCTACCGTGTATCCCAATCCGGGAGGCACACCATGCATCGTAAACTCACTGCCGCGCTCGGCGCCCTTTTGCTCGCTGCCTGTGCGACGCCTGTTCACAGCGACGACGGTGTTGTGCTTGGCGAAGAGGGAGAGACGGCACTTGAGCAGGCTGAAGCCTCGCTCAGTGGTCAGTATGAAGCTTCGGGCTGGCTTGCCAGATCGCTGCCGGAACTGTCCGAAGCGATCATCCACGGCGACGTCACGTCGGTGCAGCTGACCCAGGCCTATCTCGACCGGATCGCCGCCATCGACCGCGCCGGTCCGCGCCTGCAATCGATCATCGCGCTCAATCCCGATGCGCTGGCGCAGGCTGCAGCTGCCGATGAGCGCCGAGCGAACGGCCAGATGCGCAGTCCGATCGACGGTGTTCCGATCCTCCTCAAGGACAACATCGAAACGCAGGATCCGATGGCGACCACCGCTGGCTCGCTGGCACTCAAGGACAATATCACCGGCCGCGACAGTCCGCTGGTCGCCAGTCTCCGCGCGGACGGCGCTGTCATTCTGGGCAAGACCAATCTCAGCCAGTGGGCGAACTTCCGCTCGAACTTCTCGCTCAGCGGCTGGTCCTCCGTAGGCGGACAGGTGCGCAACCCCCATATGCTCGACCGCAATCCTTGCGGCTCCAGTTCCGGGACCGGCGCTGCCCTTGCTGCCTCGCTCGCCGCCGGCGGGATCGGGACCGAGACCAACGGCTCGATCATCTGCCCCTCCAACGTCAACGGCCTCGTCGGCTTCAAACCGACGGTCGGCCTGATCCCTCAAGTGGGCATCATTCCGATTTCTCCCAGCCAGGATACGGCAGGGCCCATGGAAAAGACCGTACGCGGCGCCGCGATGCTTCTGGACGCCATGATCCCGGGCGAAGACACGTTCTCGGCCTCGTTGTCGCCCGATGCCCTGAAAGGTGTCCGCGTCGGCGTCTTGCGCGCCGCTCAAGGCACGAACCCGGACATCATCTCGCGGTTCGATACCGCGTTGGGAGTGCTCAAAGCGCAGGGCGCCGAGCTCGTCGAGATCAAGGAATTCGATCCGCCTGCGGAATTCTGGTCCGCGTCCCTTCTGGTGCTGGAGTATGAGTTCAAAGCCAGTCTCAACGCGTACCTCGCGGGCGCGCCGTCTGCAGTGGCCGCAAGATCGCTCTCGGATATCATTGCCTTCAACAAGGCCAACGCCGCTGAAGAACTCGCGCTTTTCGGGCAGGACCTGTTCGAGGAGTCGGACGCGCTCGGTCCGCTCACGGACAAGGCCTACACCGACGCGCTCAAGCTTGTGCAGACGGCCACGCGGGAGAACGGGATCGACCTGCTGCTGTCCACACACAAAGTGACCGTGCTGGTTTCGCCCTCGGGCCCGATTGCACCGCGGATCGATCCGGTGAACGGTGACGTCTGGCCGGAATGGGCGGGAGCGGGCTGGGCGGCTGCCGTTGCGGGTTATCCGAACCTGACGGTTCCGATGGGCGAGGTTCACGGCATTCCGGTGGGCATCTCCTTCATGGGCACGAAGAATGCGGACGCACGTATCCTCGGCTACGGCTTCGCCTATGAACAGGCCAGCGGCATACGTCTCGCACCGAAGTATCTCGAGTCGGCGGAAGACCGTCCCGAGATCAAAAAGGCGATGATCCGTTAGTAAGGCGCAGTCTCAAGTGCTGCGCGCCCATTCCCGCAGATCAGCGACGTAAATCTCAGGCACTTCCATCGCCGCGAAATGTCCGCCGCGCGGCATCTCGCTCCAGCGCGTGATGTTGTAGGCCCGCTCCGCCCAGCTGCGCGGTGGCGCCAGGATATACTGTTCGCCGGGATAGCTCGCAAAGGCCGTGGGTGTATCGCACCGTTGGCCTTCCGTGAGCTGCGCGCCGCCCTCCTGAAACAGGGCGTTGTAGTACCACACGCTGGTCGCGATGGAGTCTGTCACGAGATAGATCATCACGTTGGTGAGCAGCTGGTCGCGGGTATAGACATCCAGTAGTCCGCGTTCGCGCAGATCGCTCCAGCCGTGGAATTTCTCGAGGATCCATGCGGCGGTGCCCATCGGCGAATCCATCAACGCCATAGCCAGCGTCTGCGGCTTCGTCGCTTGTTGCATCAGGTAGGCGCCTTCGCTTTGCATCTTTCCGGCGGCATGCGCTGCCCATGCCATTTCCTCCGGGGTCTGAGGAACGGCCGAAGCAGGGCGCAGCGCCATCATGTTAAGATGAATGCCCCGGCAGCCGCCTTTTCCGGGTCCATGGTTGATTCCCAGCCAGGATGTGACGAGGCTGCCCCAGTCACCGCCCTGCGCGAGATAGGTGTCATAGCCAAGCACGTCCTGCATCAGCTTGTTCCACAAGGCCGCGGTCGCGCGTTGGCCGAGCGGCGAGGCGGGCTTGCCCGAAAACCCATAGCCGGGCAGGGACGGTATCACGAGATCGAAAGCATCTTCGGATTTTCCTCCGTGCTCGGACGGAAAGGCCAAAGGCCCGATCGCTTGCCAGAATTCATACACGCTGCCGGGCCAGCCATGGGTGATCAGCAAGGGCCGCTTGCCGCCCGCTTCACCCACCACATGCACGAAATGGATATCGAGCCCGTCAACATTGGCCGTGAATTGCGGCCACCGGTTCAGCTCGGCTTCAGCCGTGCGCCAGTCATAGGTCTCCAGCCAGTGGCGCTGCAGATCCTTCATCACGGGCGTCGACATCCCATAGGCGAAACCCTGTTCATTCGCCGGCGCGGGAAACCAGGGATACGCTTCGACGCGCGACCGGATGGCCGCGAGTTTGGCCTCGGGTACGTCTATCTTGAAGGTAACGGATTGGGTCATGCGGGGGAGTGTAATGCCCCCCGGCCCAAGCGCAATCGCGCTCGCCGCTCAGGCCAGCTTTTGTTTGAGAAGGTCTACCGCCGCGTTGAAGAACGCGCTGCGCGAGACCTCGGGCAAGAGGGTGATCGCCGTATGTTTCATCTCGGACTTGTCGGGTTTTCCGAAGGTCCATTCCGTCAGGCCCGCCATGTCGGCCAGCGGGCCGTTTTCTCCCAGATGCGTCTTTTCCGAAAGGAAGAAGCGAGGCGCCGGGCCGCCAACCAGCAAGGCATGGTGCGCCTCAATTGGCGCGCGAGGGGAAATGAAATCAACCAGAACGGATGTCGTCTCGCCCGGCGTCTCGACGATCTGAACTTTGGTGATCGGCAATGGGTTGCCCGGCGAGCGTTCGACGATTTCGCCCAGGTGGCGCATCGTCTGCGCCTGCCAGTCGTCGAGTTTCGTGGTCAGCAGCCGGATCGCCTCGTCCGGCCGATTGAGGAACCATTCCGGCAGATAAGCATGTTGGAGGGCGTAAAAGTCGGGCCGCGCCTTGGACCTGACGGCGTGGTCGTTCGGCGCCTCGCCGTCTGAGGGTTGGCGGATGGTGACTTCGCACAGCTTCTTGCACCGGCTACACTCGGCGCGCTGAGCGTACATCCAGAAAGCGTCCGGGCTCTGCGAAGCCGTCACCAGCGCCGCTGCGCTTGGCGCGCGAAGCGCGCCCTGTACGAGCTTGGCGCCGGATGGGCATGCCAAACCCTCTATGGCGGCGCGAACCTGAACTGCGTTTTCGACATGGACTGGGTCGGCAAAAACCGGCGTGGACTCACACATACGCTTGCCGAACATCCAATCACCCCACTCAGAACACAACACGACACTATCGTGACGGATGACCGGCACAATTGCGCCGCTGCGCTGGATTACACAGAAAAACTGGTGCCGCAGCCGCAACCGCTGGTAGCGTTGGGGTTGTTGATCTTGAAGGCCGCCCCGATCAACTCGTTTGTAAAGTCGATCTCGGATCCCTTCAGGAATTCGAGGCTCATTTCGTCGATCACAACCCGGGCGCCATCCCGTTCGATCACCAGATCGTCGACGTTCGCCTCATGCGCGAAATCGTATTTGTAGGAGAAGCCCGAACACCCCCCTCCTTCGACGGAAACGCGCAGGAAGGCCGCGCCGTCCTGTTTGGCAAGAATCGCAGTAATCCGCTTCGCAGCCGAGGCTGTAAGGGTCACATCGGGTGTAGAAACGTCGGTCATGGGCAGAACATAAGGACGAAATAGGTAATGGAAAAGAGAGCCTTGTTCGCAACCCGGCACGAAGACAGTCGCGGGCGCTACTTCGACGAGGCGCCATCCGCGTCCCGCACGCCGTTCCAGCGGGACCGGGACCGTATCATCCACGCCACGGCTTTTCGTCGGCTGAAGCAGAAAACCCAGGTCTTCGTCGCGCATGAGGGGGATCATTTCCGTACGCGGCTCACGCATTCGCTGGAGGTGGCCCAGATCGCCCGCACGATTGCCCGCACGCTGGGGCTGGACGAGGACCTCGCCGAAACGCTCGCGCTCTGCCACGATCTCGGCCATCCGCCCTTCGGCCACGCCGGAGAGGACCAGCTGGACGCCTGCATGCAGCCGTATGACGGGTTCGACCACAACGCCCAGTCCCTGCGGATCGTCACGCGCCTGGAACGGCGTTATCCGCAGTTTGACGGTCTGAACCTCAGCTGGGAGACGCTCGAAGGCCTGTGCAAGCATAACGGTCCGCTGACGGGGCCGGACACGGCCATCCAGGATCTGCCGGCCGCTTTTCGTGACTTTCCGCACTTGGCCGATCTCCAGATCGATCAGTTTGCGGGGCCGGAAGCGCAGGTCGCGGCGCTTTCCGATGACATTGCCTACAACAACCACGACATCGATGATGGTATGGCGGCGGGTCTGTTCACGGTCGATGACCTGCTGGAACTGCCGGTCGTGGGCGATGTGTTCCGGGGCGTGCGGATCGAATATCCCACCCTTGATGACCGCATGGTCACCTACGAAGCCGTCCGGCGTCTGATCGGGCTTTGGATCAACGACCTGATCGGCGAGACCCGCGCGCGCGTGAAGCGCCATAAACCGAAATCTGCGGCAGATGTGCGGGCCATGGAGGAGCCGCTGATCGCCTTTTCGCAAGGACTCGAGGCTCCGCAGCGCGCGCTGCGCGCCTTCCTGCACGCGCGGATGTACAAGCATTACCGGGTCAATCGGATGCGGTCGAAAGCCAAACGGGTGCTGGCCGACCTCTTCGAGGTTTTTCTCAATGAACCCCAGACCCTGCCACCGCCCTGGAAAGGGCAGGCAGGGTCGCTGGACGAGTCGGAGCGCGCCCGTATCGTCTGCGACTACATCGCTGGAATGACGGACAATTTTGCGCTGGAAGAGCACCGCCGCCTGTTCGATTCCCGCAGCCTCGCCTGACCGCAAACAGGCCGCCGGAACCGCCGTCTTCAAGGCTCGTTAAGGAAAACCGGCTAGTTGTTAACTCTACGAATCCTCACAGGGAGCGCCTAATGGGCCGATCAGACGCACAGGGTCAGGAATACGCCCCGTTTGACGATGACTATCGCGGATTTGACCCCCGCGAGGACGAAACGGCGCGCGGCCCGGTTATCCTCGCTCTTGCCGTGGGTGTGTTGTTGATCTTCGGCGCTGTCGTCTGGAATACCTACCGGCAGGGCATACGGCCCGAAGGTGAAGGACTCCCTAGCATTCTCGCCGTGGATGCGCCCTTCAAGGAAGCCCCGGACGATGCGGGCGGCCTCGTTGTTCCGAACACCGACAAGCACTTCTACGACGACATGGACGCGACCAGCCGCGACGAAGATGTCGAAACCGCCTCGGCCGGCGCGGAATTGGCAGGCGATGTCCCCCCGGCATTCAGCGACGGCGAGCCGACAAACTTGATCCGCGGATCAGTTGATCCCGTGGTCGACCTTGAGCCGCCGGTGGCTCCTCCGCTTCCGGCCGCACAGCCGGTTGCCACTGTATCCGAACCGGCCGCTGCCGTGCCGCCGCCAGCACTTGAAACGCAAGGACCCAAGGCCCGTTTCACGTTTGCGCCAAACGGCGCCTTTCTCGTCCAGATCGCCGCCCTGCGATCCGAGGAAGCCGCCGAAACGCAATGGAAGCGGGTGACCGCATCTGCTCCGGAACTTTACCATGGCGCCACGAAAATCATTCAGCGCGCCGACCTTGGCCCGGACGGTGTGTTTTTCCGGTTGCGCGCCGGGGCCTTTGCCGACAGAGCGGAAGCGACGGCCTTCTGTGACGCGATCAAGGAGGCTGGCGCCAACTGCATCGTGGTGAACGGATAGTGGTCAAAGCCTGCATTCTGAGCGTATCGGGTCCGGAATTGACCCCGGGCGAGGCCGCGCTGTTTCGCACAGAAAACCCGTGGGGTGTGATCCTCATGGGCCGCTCCTGCGTGAGCCGGATGCAGGTGCGCGCGCTCGTCGCTGACATCTGGCAGGCCACGGGCCGGGAAACGCTGATCTTCATCGACCAGGAAGGCGGCCGCGTTGCCCGCCTGAAGGCGCCGGAATGGCCGCTGTTTCCGCGCGGGTCCGACTATGCCGCCATCTATGAGGCAGACCCCGACCGGGGCCGTGAGGCGACCTGGCTCGGCCACCGGTTGATCGCGTCGGAACTCGCCAGCCTGTCGATCCATGCGGATTGCGCCCCGGTGGTCGATCTGCCGGTTCCGGGCGCTCACGACATCATCGGCGACCGCGCCTTTGGCTCTGATCCTGCAAGTATCGCGGATCTGGCAGATGCGGCACTGTCGGGTCTCGCTGCGGGCGGCGTCGCCGGTGTGATCAAGCACATTCCGGGACACGGCCGCGCCTTCGCGGACAGCCACTACGAACTTCCGCGCGTGACGGCAGGCGACAACGAACTGTCCAAGGATTTCGACGCCTTTGCCCGGGTTGCCCATGCCCCGATGGCGATGACCGCGCACATTTCCTACGACGCGTTCGATCCCGGCAAGGCGGCCACCGTCTCGCGCATCATGATTCAGGACGTCATCCGCGGCCGAATCGGTTTTTATGGCCTTCTGATGACGGATGATCTGGGGATGAAGGCTTTGGGCGGCACCTTGACGGAGCGCGCAGACGCCTCGATTGCAGCAGGCTGCGATGTGCTCCTGCATTGCTCCGGCTTCCTGAGGGACGCAGGCGAGATTCTCGGCGAGATGACCGAAGTGGCGAAAGCGGCGCCAGTGCTGAAGGGCAAAGCGGAGACCCGCGCAGCCGCCGCCGATGCCATCGCGAAGAAGCTTGAACCGTTCGAGGCCGCCAAAGGCTGGCGCCGGTTCCATGAATTGTTCCCGCCGGCGGGGGCTATGGCATGACCAGCGGCGCCATCTCGATCGATGCTCTGTCTGCGGATGTTGCCGACGCCGAGGGCGTGAACCTCTTTTCCGTCGATGTGCCGGGCTATGAAGGCCCGCTCCACCTGCTGCTCGAACTCGCGCGGCGACAGAAGGTCGACCTGCTTCAGATATCGATGCTACAGCTCGCCGAGCAGTACATGGGGTTCATCGAGGACGCGCGCGCCAAACGCATCGACCTCGCCGCCGACTATCTCCTGATGGCCGCCTGGCTGGCCTTCATGAAGTCCCGCCTGCTGCTGCCCAAGCCGGAAGCGCTTGGCGACGATGAACCGACCGGCGAAGAGATGGCAGCGCGTCTGTCGTTCCGTCTCAAGCGCCTGGAGGCCATGCGGCAGGCCGTCCGCGAACTGGAAGCCGGTCCTGTACTGAACAATGTCGTATTCCTTCGCGGCGCGCCCGTGCAGCCAAAAGTCGTGAAACTCACAGACTACACCGCAACCCTCTATGATCTGACTTCCGCATTCGGTTTCATCCGGGACCGGAAGGAAAAGGAAGCGCCGCACCGGATCGAGAAACAGCCGGTGATGGCACTGGAGCAGGCGCGCAATACGTTGCGCGGCCTTCGCAAGCAGCTCGAAAACTGGTCGAGCCTTGATGATATCCGTACAGCGCTCTCTGAGACGACGCCGGATGTGCCGGGCCGTTCGGTCACGGCCAGCGTTTTCTCGGCCGCCCTTGAACTGACGCGCGACGGGGAAGTGGACCTGCGCCAGGATGCGCACTTTGCGCCGCTCTATCTTCGCAACGCAGTTCGCGCCGGGGAGGGCCTCGATGCAACCGCTTGAGAAGTTCCAGATGACCCACGACATGTCCGACGATCGCCGGAATGCAATGAGCCAGCTTTCCGACGCCCAGGCCCGCGCCGAAGCAGACTTGCTTGGCGGGCGCGACGCCTTGCTGGCGGAAGGCGTGCGCCGCGCCGAGGCCGTGCTGTTCGCCGCCGGTGAACCTCTGTCTGCGGAGCAAGTCGCGCAGATCCTGCCGCAGGGAATAGAGGCCGGCGAAGTGCTTATGGCGCTGCGCGCGGTGTATTCGAAACGCGGCGTGAACCTCGTCGAGGTGGCCGGCAAGTGGCGTTTCCAGACGGCACAGGACCTCTCCTATCTCTTCGTCGAAGAGCGCCAGGTCCAGAAGAAACTCGGGCAAGCTGCGCTCGAGACGCTCGCCATAATTGCCTACGGTCAACCCGTCACGCGCGCCGAAATCGAGGCGGTTCGCGGCGTGGCTGTCGCAAAGTCGGTGATCGATACGCTTCTTGAATCCGGCTGGGTGCGCGTGCGCGGCCGCCGCAAGACGCCCGGCCTGCCGATCACCTACGGCACGACCGACAAGTTCCTTGAGCACTTTGGTCTCGAAAGCCTCGATACGCTCCCGGGCAAGGCGGACCTTGAAGCCGAAGGCTTGCTGACGGACGTTATCCCCACCGGGTTCCAGATGCCGGATGAGGAAGCGCTGTCGGAAGAAGACTCGCTGATCGACGAACTCGGAAACCTGGAGGATGTCGAATCCTTCGTCACCGACTTCGTGGGGGATGAAACTGCCGCCCCGTCTGCGGTGCCCGCGTCTGCCGTATCCGACGAGTCCGATGACATGGACGGACATGAAGATGAAGCCGTCAGTGTGTTTGCCTATACGAGGGCGCCGAAGCCCATGGAAGATCCTGAGGCGTTCGACCGCGACACCGTCCAGGCCGCTGTCCGGAAGCTGCGCGCGGAGACCCGTGTGCCACAGCAGCCCATGCACACCTGGCGGGATGGCGAGTAAGCCTCAAGCCTCGGGCGGCGCAAACCTGAAACGTCTCGGCGTGTCATAGTCGGCATACAGTTCGTCCTCGCGCGTGCCGCCGCCGATATTGTGAATATACATCGCGCGGCCTGTCACTGCGTCATGGCCCGAGAAGATGGCGATGTGGGGCAGGCGCCCGCCGAGGCGCATCGTCACGAGGTCACCCGCCTGCCAGTCATCGCGCGTGCCCGGGGCCTCGCGTTCATGGCCGCCTCGCTCGAAGAACCGCTCCAGGTTTGGCACACGGCGATGGTCGACATTCCGGTCCGTTCCGTTGAGGCCCCATGTTCTTGGATAGCTGGCAAATGCCGCTGCCATGTCCTCATGCACCAGCACCTGCAGGTCCACGTCAAAGGCATCCCGGTAGGCCCGGATCACAACGTCCGTACACACACCGCTTTCGCGCGGGATGTCGCCGCCCGGATAGTCCAGCTGGACGTAGGCCGGGTCGTAGCCTGTGGTCACACCGATCTGCCGCCGGGCGGCGCGCACAAGCTTGAGCGTCCACGGCTTCTCGGCCTCGACCAGCGGCAATGGCGGCAACAGCGGCACCGCACATATCGAGATCAGGAAGTTCCGGCGCGTCTGCATTCGGGGATTGGAACGCGGGGATGCGGCAGCATTTTGGCTGGATTGCGTTGAAGCCGGTTCTGCGTTGCCATCCTTCGACTTCGCTCAGGATGAGCGTTGCACTTTTTGAAGGCCGTGCTGCATCTATCAAGCCATGCGACCCTCATCCTGAGCGAAGGCGAAGGATGGCCAAATAAGCCCGCAATATCGTGAGCCGTTTTCCTTCAGAAGCCTCTGAACTCGGCAATCTCTTCCAGCGGAGCGCGCTCGGCGTAAAGGCGGTTCGCCTTGTCGTTCGGATCAGGCTTGCCGACCGCCACGCCGCACCACACCATCTCGGTTGGAGCCAGTCCAAAATGTTCCTTCAGCGTCGGGCGCAGGATGCCCCAGCATTCCTGCATGCACGTGCCCCAGCCGCGCTCCTCGGCGAGCAGGCAGAGCGTCTGCAGGTACATGCCCGTGTGGCCCCATTGGCCGTGGCCCATGCGCTCGTCGATAACGATGAACACCGCCATCGGCGCGCCGAAGAAGCGGAAATTGTTGGCAAACCAGCGCATCCGCCCGGCGCGGTCCTCTCTTGGGATTTCGAGCGCCTCATACAGCATCTCGCCCACGCGGCGGCGGCGCGCTTCATGCGGCTCCCAGAGGTCCTTGGGGTAGATCGGCCGGTCTGTCGGCTCGCCGGCGGGATTGCTGGCCAGCTTCGCCTGCGCCAGCTGGATCAACTTGTCCTTCTCTTCGCCTGCGACGACGATCACGCGCCAGGGCTGGGTGTTGCCACCGGAAGGCGCGCGCTGCGCCGTGGTCAACCAGGCCTTCACCTCGTCCAGCGGCAGCGCGTCCGGCAGGAAGCCCCGCGTGGAAATGCGCTTCGCGACAGCTTTTGAAACGTCCATGAAAAAACCTCCCGTCATTCCTGACAGGAGGTCTAATCATTCCGGCCGGTGGCCGCCAAGCCTTACTTCGGGTGAAGCACGACCGGCATCCAAGTGTATCCGCGCACGAACGCGCCGGACGTGAACGACGGCTCGGCCAGCACTTCGATATGCTCGTAGCGGGCCATCAGCTCTTCCCAGAGGATCTTCAGCTGCAGCTCGGCAAGGCGGTTGCCCACGCAGCGGTGGATGCCGAAGCCGAAGGACAGGTGCTGGCGGGCATTCTTGCGATCGATGATGAAGTCTTCCGGATTGTCCCAGAAATTCGTGTCGCGGTTGCCCGAGACGTACCACATGGCGATCTGCTCGCCCTTCTTGATCGTCTTGCCACGGATCGTCACGTCTTCCAGCGCAGTGCGGCGCATGAAGGACAGCGGTGTCTGCCAGCGGATGGCTTCCGATACCATGTTTGGAAGCAGGCTCTGGTCCGCCTTCAGCTTCTTGTATTCTTCCGGATATTTGTTGAGCGCATAGACCGAAGCCGTCATCGTGTTGCGGCTCGTGTCATTGCCGCCGACGATCAGCAGGATCACGTTGCCGAGCAGTTCCATCGGCGTCATGTTGCGGGTCTTCTCGCCGTGCGCGAGCAGGCTGATCAGGTCGCCGGTATCAGGCGCCGCGCCGCGTTCCTGGAACAGGCCCATGAACGTGGTCAGGCACTGCATCATTTCCTGTTTCCACTGAACTTCGCCGCCCGGGCAGATGTCCGGGTTATGCATGTTGGTGGCGATGTCCGACCAGCGGGTCAGTTCGCGGCGACGCTCTTGCGGATAGCCGAACAGCGTCGCGAGCATCATGCCGGTCAGCTCGATCGAGACGCGGTCCACCCAGTCGAACGGCTCGCCCACCGGCAGTCCGTCCAACACCGCCTGGGTGCGCGAGCGGATCAGCGGCTCGTATTCCTTCAGCATGTTCGGCGCGACAGCGGGCTGCACGGTCTTGCGCTGTTCGGAATGGCGCGGCTCGTCCATCGCGATGAACATCGGCATCTCGAAATCCTCGAGCGGCGGCCCCAGGGTGATGCCGCCATATTCCCAGGAGGAGGAGAAGCGCTTGTGGTCAGTGTCGACCGCCATGATGTCTTCGTACAGGGTGACCGACCAGTAGGGGCCCACAAAGCTGTCTGGCGTGTAGTGAACGGGATCTTCCTTGCGGAGGCGTTCCAGACGGTCCCAGAACTTGCCCTGGCGCCACATCTCGGGGTCCACCACGTCCAGCGTGGCGAGGTCGAGTTCAGACGCAGGCTTCACCTCGCCGAAGGTCTCGGTGTAGCCCGGGTGCATCGGTTCACGGGGCGTGATCTTCGGGCGTTCGAGGGCAGGGTGGTTTTCGAAGGAGAAGGTATCGGCTGCCATGAAAATTCCTCCGGCGTCTGGCCCGTCTTTGGGGCGATTGAATACTTCGGAGTTTGATTAGCACAGCCCGATTCAGAAATCCATGACGCAGGCGTCACTTTTGTGCGGCGCAGCGATTACGCTGGCAAACGCTCGGCCCGGGCCGCCTGCAGGGCCTTGCGAAGGGCCGCGGCAAAGCTCTTGCGTTCGTCCACGGTGAGGAAGCGTCCGATTACCCAGGCCGTGCGGCCATGTTCGATTCGCAGCCAACTTGCAGGGGTCAGCGGCTCGTCCAGTTCCACCCGCGCGAAGCCGGTGGGCACTTCGGCCTGCCTGGTGCGTCCTCTGGCGTCCGTGTGATGCATTCGGATCGCCCGCGCCGTGACAGTGATGTGCGTTTGTTCGCGCTGCTGTCGGAAGGACAATCGGAAGGCGAGCCAGATCGCCACCATGTCGAGACCAAAGAAGCCGAGGATCGGCGCGGCGCCCATCGACCAGAACATCAGACCCGTGAGGAAGAACACGACCGCCACGATGGCCATGCCAATGGCAAACCCGCGCTCGCTGAGCGAACGGTTCGGGGTCAGGGTCGCGTCGAGGTAAATGGTTTCCGCAGGCTCGGTCATGCACGAAGAGCTAGCACGCCCTTGCGCCGGGAAAATGGCGCTCTATGCCTCACCCCATGGCAAAGGTAGCAAGCCCCAGATCGAAGTTCACCCGGGCGAAGGCGGCGGAGCTGTTTGCCGCGCTCGCCGCCGACCGGCCGGACCCGCGGACGGAGCTGGATTTCGTCAACCCGTTCACGCTCGTCGTCGCTGTCGCCCTTTCAGCGCAGGCGACCGATGTCGGTGTCAACAAGGCCACAAAGAAGCTGTTCGCTGTGGCCGACACACCGGAGAAGATGCTGGCGCTGGGGGAGGCGGGCGTCGCCAGCTACATCAGGACCATAGGCCTCTGGCGCAACAAGGCCAAGAACGTCATCGCCCTCAGCCAGAAGATCATCGAGGATTTCGGCGGCGAAGTGCCCCGCACGCGGGACGAACTCGTCACTTTGCCGGGCGTCGGCCGGAAAACCGCGAATGTAGTTCTCAACGAAGCCTTCGGCGAGCCGACCATCGCTGTCGACACCCACATCTTCCGTGTCTCGAACCGCACCGGCCTCGCGCCTGGCAAGACACCCGATCATGTCGAGGCCGGTCTCGAGCGCATCACACCGCCCGGCTTCAAGAAGGGCGCGCACCATTGGCTGATCCTTCACGGACGCTATGTCTGCAAGGCGCGAACTCCGGAGTGCTGGCAATGTGCGATTTCGCATCTCTGCGCATTCAAGCCCAAGACGCCGGATCCGCAGGCGCCGGCAATTCCGAAACCGGCGCAGGTGCATCGGCGCTGAAACTATCGATGATGCGCGAATGGAATTGACCCGCGCCTGAAGCCTGGACCATCCTTTACCGCGCGGCCCAGAAAAGGACTTGAAAGACATGCGGCGATGCCAGCTTTCGAAAACCGCCCGGGCAGCCGCGATTTCCGTGTTGGCCGTCAGCGCTGCGGCCTGGCTAAGCGCTTGCGGCGGTGGCGGTGGATCCTCCGCCACCCCGCCGTCACAGGGTGCGATTCCGCCGCCCGCCGTCTCGCCGCCCCCGCCACCGCCTCCGCCCCCCACAGGGCCGTCCTGGACCTCCGGCGTGTTTCAGGCCGCCAGCACGTTCAAGGATCGCTGCGAAACCGTGCGAACCGGACGCGACATCGAGGGCAATGCGTTTCCTGACCGTGCGGGCTCGGCGATTGAAGAGCGCTTCTGGCTGCGCTCATGGACCAACGAAACCTACCTGTGGAACACCGAGGTTGCGGACCGCAATCCGGCCGATTTCTCAAGCCGCACCGACTATTTCGCCATCCTTCGCACCCTTGCCCGAACGGCATCCGGCAAGGAAAAGGACGACTTTCACTTCAGCGAGCCCACAACGGAAACCCTGATCCGGCGAACTGCGGCGCCGCAGGCGACCTATGGCGCCAGCTTTCGATCGATCTCGGCCAGTCCGCCGCGCGATTTCCGCGTGCGCTATACCGAGCCCGGCTCCCCGGCAGCCACGGAGGCCAACGGCCAGCCAAACTTTGAGCGTGGCTCGCGCCTCCTGCGCGTCAACGGCATCGATTTCGTCAACGCGTCGAGCCAGGCTGATGTGAACCAGTTGAACGCCGCACTCTTTCCCGCGGCCGCTGGCGTCACCACGACATTCACGGTGGAGGATGCCGACGGCGCCCAGCGCACCGTTACGCTGACCTCTGTCAACCTGTCGCCCAAGCCGGTCAATCGCACGTCGGTCGTCAACACCTCGTCCGGCAGCGTGGGCTACATTCTCTTCAACACGTTCAGCCCGTTTGTGAGTGAGCGCGAGATTGTCGACGCGATGACCCAGATGCGCGCCTCCGGCGTAAGCGATCTTGTTCTTGACCTGCGCTACAATGGCGGCGGCTTGCTCGCGGTCGCGTCTGAGCTCAGCTACATGGTCGCGGGCGATGCACGCACCCGCAACCAGCCGTTCGAACGCCTCAGGTTCAACGCAGCGGCCGGCAATCGCAATCCCGTCACCGGCGAAACCAACAATCCCGTTCCGTTCTATACGACAGGTCAAGGCTTCACCGTGACTAACGGTACCGCGCTGCCAACGCTCAACCTGCCGCGCGTGTTCGTGCTGACGACCCCCGCAACCTGCAGCGCCAGCGAAGCGGTCATCAACGGCCTGCGCGGTGTCGGCGTTGAGGTAATCCAGATTGGCGGCACAACCTGCGGCAAGCCCTTTGGCTTCTATCCTCAGGACAATTGCGGCGAGACCTATTACACCATCCAGTTCCAGGGCGTGAACGCGGCCGGCTTTGGTGACTATGCCGATGGCTTTATTCCGAACAACTCGACCGCGAGCTTCGGCGTCCGCCTGCCGGGCTGCTCGGTGGCCGATGACCTGTCCCGCGAACTGGGCGATCCCAGCGAGGGTCTGCTCGCCGCCGCTCTCTCCTATCGCAGCACCCTCGCTTGCCCGGTCGCCCCATCGGCTGCCGAAGCTGCGCAGCCTCGTACCGACGATCTCAAGACAACCACGAGGGGCCCGCCCATCAACATGCCGCAACCATCGGTGATGGAACTCAACCGCGACATGACCGCGCCGCCCGGACAATGAGAAGGCAATCCGAAATGCGCCCCTGGTTGATGCTCGCCGCCCTGTTGCCACTCGCCGCTTGCCAGTCCGAGCCGCAACTCGCGACGTTGACCGACGCTTCGCCCGAAACAATCGGGACTCTCTCGGCGGTTCTCGCAACCGCCACCGGACGCGCCCGCGTCCAGCTCGGCCCGCATGACCTGACCCGCGATCCCGTCGTCTCGGTCCTGCCGCCGCCGCCCGGACCGATGGAGGGCAACAGCATCGCGATGCCGGCCTTGTTCGACATCGTGCTCATGGACGGCGACTGCTATGTCCGCGCACGGAGCGACGGCGCGTTGCACGCGCTGACGGGCCTCACCTGCGAACCTGTTCCAGACCCGGCCTGAGCTTAGACGCCGAGCCGCCGCGCCACGCCCGCCGCCATCCGCTCGCCCAGTTCGGGTCCTTCGACCGGATAGAGGTAGGGCTCGATCACTTCGAGTTCCATCAGCAGCAAGCCGCCATCCGCTCCGCGCAGCATGTCCACGCGGCCATAGAGTGGCGGCGTATCCAGCGCGGCGATGATCGCCCGTGCCGCAGAAAGATCATCTGCTGACGGAGTGATCTTCTCTTCCCGTCCGCCATAGGTGGACTGGATCCTGTAGTCGCCCGGCTGCGCGCGCTTGACGAGCGCGTGGCAAAACTCGCCATCGATGAAGACGAACGACAATTCGCCTTCGGTCTGGATCATCGGGAGGAAAGGTTGCGCCATCATCGGGTGCGGCATGTTCGGGATCGCCTCGCCGCGTCTCACCCGGTGCTGATGCTTCGCGCCCGCACCGACCTGGCGCTTGAACACAACGTCACCCGCCCCCAGCGTATCGAAAGCCGCCTTGGCCGCGGCTTCGTCCGCCGCGTCGAGCCACAGCGTGGGGATCAGTTTGGCGCCCTTGGCCTCGAGGTCGCGCAGGTAAGTCTTCCGGATGTTCCAGCGCACGAGACTGGAGGGGTTGAACAGCCGCGTTTGCCCTTCGATCCGGTCCAGAGCCGCCAGGAACTCATCCAGCCGGTCCCAATAGTCCCATGTCGTCCCGATGATCACGCCGGCATAGGCGCTCCAGTCGGCCTTCGGATCATCCCATGAAACGTCCTCCAGCTTCAGCCCGCGCGCCGCGAACGGGCCGCGCAGGGCGTCCATCATGAAGTCGTGCTCGAACGCGTCGGTGCGACGGATGAGCGAGCCGGGCAGGGTGACACGGCTGGCAAGGTAGGCGATCTTTTTCATGCGCTGCGCTCTAATGGCCCGCGGGCCTTGTGTCCACGCCCCCGCTCTGGCAATGCCCCGGGCAAAGGCCAGAACCGAGGAACCGCCCCGCATGAGCAGCGCAAAATACGACGTGGTCGGCATTGGCAACGCGCTGGTGGACGTGCTCGCACCCGCGGACGACGCCTTCCTGACACGGCACGGAATCGTCAAGCACGCGATGACGCTGATCGAGGAACCGCGGGCGCATGAGCTGACCGCGCTGGCCCGCGACGCGGTCGTCACGTCGGGCGGCTCGGGCGCCAACACCATGGCCGGCCTTGCGAGTTTCGGGGCGAAGGCGGCTTACATCGGCAAGATCGCAGATGACAATGTGGGGCACCAGTTCCTTCGCGAGATCGCCGCCACCGGCGTGCCTTTCCATACCCGGGCGAAGGCGGATGGCCCTGCCACCGGCCGATGCATCATCTTCGTAAACGATGACGGCGCACGCAGCATGAACACGTTTCTCGGCCCATCGGTGCTGTTCTCGAAGTCAGACGTGGACGCCCAGATGGTCCGTGACGGGAATATCCTCTACCTGGAGGGCTACCTCTTCGACAAGGACGAAGCCAAGGAAGCCTTTGTCCACGCTGCCGAGATCGCCAAGGCGGCCGGTCGCAAGGTCGCGATCACCTTGTCCGACAGTTTCTGTGTGGACCGTCACCGCGCAAGCTTCCGGCAGCTGGTCCGCGGCTATGTCGATATCGTCTTCGCCAACGAGGCCGAACTGCTTTCGCTTTATGAGACAGACGATTTCGATACGGCCTTGAGCGCGCTGCAGTCCGAATGTGCAGTCGCTGCCGTCACGCGCAGTGAGAAGGGTTCGGTCGTCATCGGTGATGGTGCTCCCATCGCTGTGCCAGCAGAGCCGGTATCGAAGGTGGTCGATACAACTGGCGCCGGTGATCAGTATGCGGCGGGCTTCCTGTTTGGCCTTGCGCGCGGCCTTCCGCTGGCGATCTGTGCCCGCCTCGGCCATATCGCCGCCGCCGAAGTGATTTCACACTTTGGTCCGCGCCCGGAGCAATCGTACAAGACGCTCGCAGAGAAGGCCGGCGTCTTCGTCTAGGCCAGCGCCCGTTCGACATAGTCGAGCCGGTCGTGACCAAAGAACAGGTCATCCTCCACGAAGAAGCTAGGCGCTCCGAACACGCCGCGCGAGATCGCTTCGTCGGTGGTCACCTTAAGCGCTTCCTTGTTGGCGGGATCGGTCGCCAGCGCGCCAATGGCGGCGGTGTCGAACCCGTTCGCCGCGCAAAGCTTGGCCACCTGCGCCATGTCGCCAAGATCCACGGGGTCTGTCTGGCCCCAGGCCCCTTCAAACAGCGTCAGGATGAAGCGCCGCTGCTCGGCCTTGTCCGTCATGCCGGTCGTCGCGCGCAGCACGCCGAGCGTGTTGATCGGGAAGGCGGGGTTCATATGCATCGCAATGCCGATATGCGCGGCGCACCGCTGAAGATCGCGGTTCAGGTATTTCGCTTTCGCCGGCACCGTTCCGGGTGGGCGGTTGCCGCTGCCCTGCATCACGCCGCCCAGGAACATCGGCCGGAACCGAAGTTCTGCGCCTGTGCGTTCCTCCACACCGAGCGCCACCGGCACCGCCAGCCAGGCAGTCGGACTGGTGTAATCAAAGAAGAATTCGAAGAATTTCGCCACGGCGCCGCCCCTACGTTTTGTTTTGGAACTTATGACAAAATGCGCTAACACTGTCACTTATGAAATGGTCCGAACTCTCAGATAACTGGTGCCCCGTCGCCCGCACGCTTTCCGTCGTCGGTGATCGCTGGACCCTGCTGATCCTGCGTGACTGCTATCTCGGCAAATCCAAATTCGAGGAATTTGCCGAATCTAGCGGCATGACCCGGCACATCCTTGCCGAACGTCTGAAGCGCCTCGTGGAAGAAGGCGTTCTTGAACGCCGCCTCTATTCCGACGCCCCGAAGCGCTACGACTACGTGCTGACGGAGAAGGGTGAGGAACTCCGCCCCGCTCTGCGCATCATGAAGGACTGGGGCAAGAAGCACATGCCGGTCCGGCGCGAGGCAAAGGCCTGAACTTCGGTTCCGCCTCAATTTTGCCCGCGACGTCCGGATATTGGACATCTCTTGCATCACCGAGGGGGGAACCAATGATCCGAGCCAGTCAAATCATGATCGCCGCAGCGCTGCTCGCTGCCTGCACGCCTGCAGCACCGGAGGCGACGGAGACGCCGGCCGTGGAAGCGCTGGCCGAAACGGAAACAAAGCCGCAGGAGCCCCCTCAACCGCGAGAAAGCATCGCCGAAACCTATGGCGCCACCTGCACCTGGGGCGAAGTCGTCTCGGCCGGTGTGTCGATCTGGAGCTATACCTGCCCGACCCTCCGCCTCGTCGCCGATGAAGCGCTGCCCGGCTTCCAGCGCGAGCAGATCGGGGAAGACGGAAGCGTCATCCTGACACCCGTCATTCAGTTCTTCCCCAAAGCGCCGGACGCAGCGATCGGCGCGGTCATTGACGCAGTGCGCGCGGCCTCTCCGGGGTCTGAATCCTGCGAAATCGAACCCGGCTCCAATGATGATTTCGTCCTGATGCCAACCGGCGATGCGGCGCTGGCCTATAGCAAGTTCCTGAGCGGCGAAGCCGAAGCGCCAAGCATGCCATGCGGGCCGCTTGGCCCGTCGGAAGGGGGTGGTCGTACCTTCCGCGTGCTCGCTGATGCGCCGGACAAGGTAATCATGATCGACTGGGGCACCGAGCCGCCGGTCTACGATCCGGACACGATGACGGCCGTGAAGTCGCAAGATTGATGTGTGGTGGCAGGGCGGAATCGGTCATAGCCGAGTCTCGCCTTGCCCCCATTTGCGGGCCAAAACGTCTGCCTACAGAATAAACTTGGACAAGTCCGCATTGCCGGCAAGCGCGCCGACCTTCTCATCCACGTAAGCTGCCGTGATCACGAACGTCTCGCCCGCCTTGTCCGGCGCGTCGAAGCTGATCTCGTCCAGCAGACGTTCCAGCACCGTCTGCAATCGCCGTGCGCCGATATTCTCAACGGACTTGTTCACCGCCTCCGCAAGGTCGGCGAGCCGGTCGATGGCGCCGTCCTCGAAGACCAGGGTCACTTTTTCGGCCGCAAGCAGTGCTTCATACTGACGAACAAGGCTCGCCTCCGGCTCGACCATGATGCGGCGCAGGTCGTCGCGCGTCAGCGGCTCAAGCTCGACGCGGATGGGCAGGCGGCCCTGCAGCTCGGGGAGCAGGTCGGACGGCTTGGCAACGTGAAATGCGCCGGACGCGATAAACAGGATATGATCGGTTTTTACCGCGCCCCGTTTCGTCGAAACGGTGGTGCCTTCGATCAGCGGCAGAAGATCGCGCTGCACACCTTCGCGGCTGACATCGGCGCCGCCCCGGTCCTTGCGGGCGGCGATCTTGTCGATCTCATCCAGGAACACGATGCCGTCTTCCTCGACCGCGATCAGCGCTTCCCGCACCACCTGCTCTTCGTCCACCAGCTTGTCGGCCTCTTCGGTGAGCAAAGGCTTGTAGGCGTCCTTCACCGTCGTGCGCACGCGTTTCGTGCGCTGGCCCATCGCCTTGCCCAGCATTTCGGACAGGTTGATCATGCCCATGGCGCCCTGCTGGCCGGGCAGGTCCAGCATCTGCATCGGATTGCTGCCGGCCTCGGCAAAGTCGAGATTGACTTCCTTGTCGTCGAGCATGCCCGCGCGCAGCTTGGTGCGGAACACGTCGCGGGTATTCTTCTGCGCTTCTGCACCGACGAGTGCGTCGAGCAGGCGCTCCTCCGCCTTGTCCTTCGCAGCCTGCGCGACACCCGCGCGCTTCTGCTCGCGCACCATGCCGACGGCCGCCTCGACCAGGTCACGGATGATCTGTTCGACATCCCGGCCGACATAGCCGACCTCGGTGAACTTGGTGGCCTCGATCTTGAGAAACGGCGCGTTGGCGAGCCGGGCGAGGCGCCTCGAGATTTCAGTCTTTCCGACGCCCGTCGGCCCGATCATGAGTATGTTCTTCGGCGTGATTTCCGCGCGCAGGTTTTCAGGTGCCTGCTTGCGCCGCCAGCGGTTGCGCAGGGCGATGGCGACAGCGCGCTTCGCGGCGTTCTGGCCGACGATGTGCCGGTCGAGTTCGGCAACGATTTCACGCGGGGTAAGTTCGGTCATGGGCATGCCTCAGGGGTGTCGGACGGACGTCGCATCAGTCCACAAGTCGGGGTCGTCGATAAGCAGATTTGTAGACAGTTTGTGGACTGTTTTTACACAGGCTCCGGCGGAAAAATCCTCGCCGCGAGTCCGGTTTTCGGCACCCAGCCCAGCACCCAGCGCCGCGCCGTATGCCAGCCCCCGCCCAGCAGGATGATGCCGGTGCCGAGCAGCATCGTCGTGGAGATGAAACCGGTCGTGCCGTCGCCGCCTACCGCATCGACCACCTGTCCGAGCGCCAGCCAGAAGCTGAGCAGGCTCGACACAACCAGGGCGCGCCGGTTCAGGGCCAGCGACAGCAGGCCGAGCCCGATCAGGCAGGCCAGCAGCAGCGCCGCTTCCGGTGTGCTCGGCGTCGCGTTCGGGGCGCCCATGATCATGCCGCGCAGGCCGAGAATGATCTGCGGGGCAGCGGCGACGTGCAACCAGAATGCGTTGTCCGACAAGCGAGTGATCCGCCCCGGGTCCTTCTGGTCGAACCAGATCGCCGCGCCGAGCGTGGCAATGCCGATGACGATCGAGAGGAAGCCGCCAAAGATCAGGCCGGCATCGCCGAAGAAGCCGGCGAACGTATAAGCGGTCGCGGCTGCCGATATGGCCATCAGGAACATGCAGAAGGGCAGGCGAAAGCGCAGCCAGGCAATGGCGGCGGCCCCGCAGCATCCGATGAAGGTGCCCATGCCGGTATTGCCGAGCGTATCCCACGCTTGGGTAAAACTGGTGATCGTCTCGGCGTTGGCGCCCGTGATGCCGCTGGCAATCATGCCGAAGGACAGGCCGGAGTACAGCGTAAACACGGTGATCGCCGCCATGCTTGGCAATAACATCCGGCGGCGGCGTCCGAAATATTCGGCGAGCAGCCACATGACGCCGGCAACCGGCATCAGGATAACGGCGCCGAACGCGCCGACACTACCGCCGGTCACCATCGACCAGAAGCGCGGGCCGAAAAACAGACCGGTGATCGCCGTCAGGCCCATCGCCAGGATGACGATGCCGATCGTGATGAAGATGTCATTGAAGTTGTTCAGGAAACGCAGGTTCTCGGTCTGCTCCGGCATGGCCCTCGTCACCGGATCAGCACGTTTCGACAGGAAGGCCTCCAGCCGGCTCGCCTGATCCCGGGTGAGGATACCGGCATCGGCGGCGGCACGTATATCGGACCGGTCAAACATCGAGGACCTCCACCGTGAAGTGCGTGTTGGTGTAAACACAGATGTCAGCCGCGATCTGCATCGCCTTGCGCCCGATCACTTCGGCGTCGGTTTCGTACTCATAAAGCCCGCGCGCGGCGGCCAAGGCGAAATTGCCGCCCGAGCCGATGGCGACCACCGGGTATTCAGGCTCCAGCACATCACCGGCGCCGGTAATGACCAGCGTGCTCGCCTGGTCCGCGACGATCAGAAGGGCCTCGAGCTTCTGCAGGTAGCGCTCGGTGCGCCAGTCCTTTGCGAGTTCCACGGCGGCGCGCTGCAGCTGCCCGGGAAAGCGTTCCAGCTTCTGTTCCAACCGTTCGAACAAGGTAAATGCATCCGCGGTCGCCCCGGCAAAGCCCGCGAGGATGGTGCCATCGGCGATGCGGCGTACCTTGCGCGCGTTGCCCTTCATGATCGTAGGACCCATCGACACCTGTCCGTCCGAGATCATGACCAGTTTTTGGTCCTTGCGGACGGCGATCACAGTGGTGCCGTGCCAGGAAGGGCCGGTATGTTCTTGCATGCTCATGACCGGGAAACTGGCGGAGTTGTGCTTTTCGCGCAAGGGATCGCGGCAACCTCGCAAATCTGGCCGATTTGTCACATAACCGTCGCAGGCAGCTTTTAAGGGACGGGAGGGTCGCCACAGGGTTCGTCATGCTGCAACAGCTCGGACAACTGCCGATGGGCTGGCTGCTGATCGCCTTGATCGCCGTGTTCGGTTCGTCCGCATTTTTTCTCGGCCGGATGCGCGCCGAACGCCTGCTGATGAGCACGACCGGCCGCATGCATTCGCGGCCGAACTATCACGGCTACTATGTCGCCATGTGGGCGACCGTGCCGGTTCTGGTCATTGCCTTTGCCTATGCAGTGTTCGGCGAAACGCTGACGCGCGGGCAGCTGGAACGCGAATTGCCGTCGTCGTTCTCGAGGCTGTCGCCGGTGGAACTGCAAAGCTATTTCGACTCCGTCCGTCTCGCGGCTGGCAGCGCGGCGAGTGCCGGCGCCGACCGTGTGTTCGAGGCGATCACGAACCGCTATCTCGAATTGCGCGGGCTTGTGAATGCCGCCACGCTGGTCATCCTTGGGCTCGTCGCCGCGTTTGGCATTTTCTGGGGGCAGAGCCGGCTCAAGTCCGACTTCCGTGCGCGGGCGCTCGTTGAGAACGGCATGGAACTCGTGCTGTTCCTCTGTGCAGGCGTCGCTATTGCCACTACAGCCGGCATCGTCCTGTCGCTGCTCTATGAAAGCCTTCTCTTCTTTCAGAAGGTCTCCGCCTGGGATTTCCTGACCGGCACGCGCTGGAACGCGCAGACGGAAGCCGAGTTCGGGGCTTTGCCACTGTTTTTCGGCACGTTCATGATCGCCCTGATCGCGATGCTGGTCGCCGCGCCAATCGGCCTGTTCTCGGCGATTTTCCTGTCCGAGTACGCCTCGCCAACGGCGCGGGCCTGGATCAAACCGATCCTCGAGATTCTCGCCGGCATCCCGACCGTGGTGTATGGCTTCTTCGCCCTTCTCGTGGTCGCTCCGGGTATTCGCAGCGCCTCGATCTGGATCAACGAAACCGCCATCCAGCTCGGCCTCGCCAGTGAGCCGATCCTTGCGGCGCAGCCAACCAGCGCACTTGCCGCCGGACTCGTGATGGGGATCATGGTCATCCCCTTCGTGTCTTCGCTGTCGGACGATGTGATCAACGCGGTTCCGCAGACCCTTCGCGATGCGGCCTACGCGCTCGGCGCCACGAAGTCCGAGACAGTCCAGCAAGTGGTGGTGCCTGCGGCGTTGCCGGGTATCATCGCAGCGCTTTTGCTTGCGGTTTCGCGCGCCATTGGCGAGACGATGATCGTGGTGATGGCGGCGGGCAAGAGCGCGCGTATCTCGATGGACCCGACGTCGGACCTCACGACGATCACGGTGCAGATCGTGTCGCTGATGACCGGCGAGACAGGGTTCGACGATCCGAAGACTCTGTCTGCATTCGCCCTTGGCCTCGTCCTGTTCACGGTGACGCTGGCCTTCAACGTGGTGGCCCTGCGCGTGGTCAAGAAATACCGGGAAAAGTATGACTGACACAGCCCGCAACCCGGACTCGAAAGCCAAAGCCATGAAGCGGCTGAAAAAGCGCCGGGCAGCCGATGGCCGGTTTCGCTTTTACGGCTTGAGCGCGATCCTGACGGCGCTCGGCGCGCTGGCCGTGCTCGTGATCACGATCGGATCGCAGGCGCTTTCGGCGGCCACCTATCACGTCGTCAACTATGACATCACGCTCGATCCGGCCGTGATCGCGCCGGAAGGCGCCGGGCGGCCCGAAGACATCGGCCGAAATGTCGAGGGCTTTTACGGCCTCGTGCGCGATAACCTGCTGGAGACGTTTCCGGAAGCCGCCGAGGACCGCGCCTCGCGCCGCGAAGTGGCGGACTTCGTCACCCGGCTTGCCGTGCTGCCCACCGCGCAAATGGTGGCGAAACAGCCGGAACTGGTTGGCACGCGGATCACGCTGACGGCGCCGCTGAACGACGATCTGGACCTTTACCTGAAGGGGCAGGGTGTTCGGGAACGCAAACTCGATGTCGGCGCGATTGCGTCGATCAAAGGCGAGGCGGAAGGGGGCTACCGCGTGACGGGAGCCGGCGCATTCGATGCGGTTGTTGCCGCGATGGCCGTCGCCGCAGCAGACTTGCCGGCAGATGCGCCCGAGCCGAGCGTTCTGCTCACCGCTGGGCCCAGCACGGGCCGGCTGACCGAGATTTCCGCCGGGAGCGCTCATCTTGAACTGCTGACCGGCAAAATCAGGGATTTTGCGCGCCTTCAATCCAAGGCGCGCCTGATCGTGGCCCTCGAAAGCGAACGCACGATCAGCGATCAGCAGATTGCCTGGACGCTGGCTCTGAAAGACATGGACCGGATCGACCGCGTGCCGCGCACGACGTTGCTGACAAACTCCGACAGCACCTATCCGGAGCTGGCGGGCGGCCTCGCGGCGATCGTCGGATCGCTGTTGACCATGCTGATCACGGCGCTTGTAGCGATGCCGATCGGCATCCTGGCGGCGGTGTACCTCGAAGAGTTCGCGCCCAAGAACCGGGTCACGGAATTCATCGAGGTGAATATCAACAACCTCGCGGCGGTTCCCTCGATCGTATTCGGCTTGCTGGGCGCGGCGCTGTACATAAACTTCCTGGGCATGCCGCGCTCAGCGCCGCTGGTCGGCGGACTTGTGCTCGCGCTCATGACGTTTCCGGTGGTGATCATCGCCTCACGCGCCGCGCTGAAGGCAGTGCCGCCTTCCGTACGCTCCGGCGCACTGGCGGTCGGCGCCTCGCAGATGCAAACCGTGTTTCATCACGTTGTGCCCCTGGCTGCGCCGGGCATCCTGACCGGCGCCATCCTCGGGATGGCGCGCGCGCTCGGCGAATCCGCCCCGCTGCTGCTGATCGGGATGGTGGCGTTCGTCGGCGATGTGCCGCGGAGCCCGACGGACGAGTCGACGGTGATGCCGGTGCTGATCTTCAGCTGGTCGAACAATGCCGAACGGGCCTGGGAGCCGCTGACATCGGCGATGATTATCGTCCTGCTCGCCTTCCTTTTGCTGATGAACGGGCTCGTGGTATTCCTGCGGCGTAAATACGAACGGAGATGGTGATGGATACGAGCCAGGGAAACCCGATGATGGATGACGGTCTCACCCTCCAGCGCACGAAAGATGGCGGTCCACGCATCGACTGCCGCAATATCAAGGTATTCTATGGCCAGGCCGAGGCCATCCATGATGTGTCGATGAGCTTCCCGGACCGGGCCGTGACGGCTCTGATCGGCCCGTCGGGTTGCGGCAAGTCCACGTTCCTGCGCTGCCTCAACCGGATGAACGACACGATCGAGAACTGCCGGGTCGAGGGCAAGATCCTGATGGACGGCGAAGATATCAATGACGCCGATGTTGATCCCGTTCTGCTGCGCTCGCGCGTCGGCATGGTGTTCCAGAAGCCGAACCCGTTCCCGAAATCGATCTATGACAATATCGCCTACGGTCCGCGCATCCATGGGCTGGCCAACGGCCGGGAAGATCTCGACGCGATTGTCGAGAAGAGCCTGCGGCGCGCCGGCCTCTGGGACGAGGTGAAGGATCGCCTGTCGGCGCCGGGAACCGGCCTGTCGGGCGGCCAGCAGCAGCGACTGTGCATTGCGCGCGCCATCGCGGTTCAGCCGGAAGTGATCCTGATGGACGAACCGTGCTCGGCTCTGGACCCGATCGCGACGGCCCGGATCGAGGAACTGATCGACGAATTGCGCAACCGTTATTGCATCGTGATCGTGACCCACTCGATGCAGCAGGCGGCCCGCGTGTCCCAGCGCACGGCCTTCTTCCACCTCGGCAACCTGGTCGAAATGGGAGATACGGGGCAAATCTTCACGAATCCGCGTGAGAAGCGCACGGAAGACTACATCACAGGCCGATTCGGCTGAGCGGAGTTTCCATGTCAGATCACATCGTTTCGGCCTATTCCGAAGAACTCGAACGCCTTTCGGCCGAGCTTCTGAAGATGGGCGGCATCGTCGAGACGATGATCACAGACGCTTGCCGAGCGCTGGTGTCGAATGATCTGGAGCTTGCGAAGGAAGTGGTACTCCGCGATCCGCTGGTCGATGCGATCGAGGCGGATGCCGAGCGTCAGATCGTGTCACTTATCGCGCGCCGTCAGCCGATGGGGCATGACCTGCGGATGATCCTGTCGGCCATGAAGATTTCCAGCGAGCTGGAACGCATCGGCGACTTGTCGAAGAACATCGCCAAACGCGCCCAGCGCCTGGATGAGAACGTCAATGTGGAAATGCGCAACGCGATCACCCGCATGGCCCAGCCGGTCTCGCGCCAGCTGAAGGATGTGCTGAACGCTTACGCGACCGGCAGCGCTGACAAGGCCAAGGCTGTGTGGAGCGCGGATGACGACATCGACCTGCACTATAACGCCGTCTTCCGCGAAATGCTGACCCACCTCGTCGAGGACCCGCGCCGGATCACCGCCGGCGCGCACATGCTGTTCATGGCAAAGAACCTCGAGCGCATCGGCGACCACTGCACGAACATCGCGGAATTCGTTTATTATCAGGCCGTTGGGGACTACCTGTCGGAACTCGAACGGCCAAAGCAAAACCAGATTTGAGGCCTGAAGGGCCACCGGGATCAATGGAGCCCAACACATGAAGCCTTATGTGCTGATCGCAGAAGACGAGAAAGCCGTATCCGAACTTCTGCTCTATAATCTTCGCAAGGAAGACTATGATGTCGGCGTCGCGATGGACGGCGAAGAAACGCTGATGATGATTGACGAGCGCACGCCGGACTTGCTGCTGCTTGACTGGATGTTGCCGAAAGTCAGCGGGATCGAGATCTGCCGCCGGGTTCGCACCGGCGGAGCTAACCCCAACCTGCCGATCATCATGCTGACGGCGCGGGGGGAGGAGAGCGACCGGATTCGCGGCCTCGACACGGGTGCGGACGATTACGTGACAAAGCCGTTCTCGACGACCGAGTTGATGGCACGTGTGCGCGCCGTGCTGCGCCGCATCCGGCCGGGACTGAAGGAAGATCGCATCACGGTCGGCGATATCGAGATCGACCGGGTGGCCCACCGCGTGACCCGTCAGGGCGATGACATTCACCTCGGCCCCACGGAATTCCGTCTGCTGGATTATTTCATGCAGCATCCGGGCCGGGTGTTCTCGCGCGAGCAACTGCTCGACACGGTCTGGGGCTCCGACGTGTATGTCGAGGCCCGCACGGTGGATGTGCATGTCGGGCGTCTGCGCAAGGCGCTGCGCAACGCGGGCGGCGATGATCCGATCCGGACCGTGCGCTCGGCCGGTTACGCGCTGCGCGAGGACTGACGGAGGCCGCTGCCGGCCCCCGTCAGCGATGCGTCAGCCGAACACCTCGGCCAGGAAGGTCTTCAGGTAAGCGAAGCTGCGACGGTCCGTATCGGCGTGATACTGCGTTGCGTCGCCGGTCGCGCCAACCGTTGTGAACGCGTGCGTGGCCAGGCCGTGAGCGTGCAGCTGCCAGTCGGAACCTGCGAACTCCTTCGCGATGGCAAGCACGTCTTCGGGCGTTGCCATGGGATCGTTCCAGCCGTGCTCAATCAGAACCTTTGCCTTGATCTTCGGTGCGGGAATGTTTTCGGCGGGGCGAAACAATCCGTGGAAGGAGGCGACACCCAGCACGTCCTGGCCGGCGCGCGCCATGTCGAGGACGCACAGGCCGCCGAAGCAGAAGCCGATGGCGGCTGTTTTCGAGGCGTTCACGCCGGGCTGTGACTTGGCGGCGGCGATGCCGCCGGCGAGACGCTTCTGAAGTTCGGGCCGGTTGCCGACCAGCGGGTACATCAGGCCCTCGTTCTCGGCCTGCGTGGTGCCGCGCTTGCCCTTGCCGTAAACGTCAATTGCGAAGGCCGCGTAGCCAAACTCATCCGCGATGATCTGCGCTTTCTGTTTCTCGTTCGCGCCCAGACCACCCCAGGCGTGGGCGATGACGACCACCGGCAGGTTCGCTGAACCGGCGGGCTTCACGAACCAGCCTTCGTAGGTCTCCCCGTCGATCTGATAATCCACTGCGCTCATGGTGTGCTCCTCTGCTGACGTTCAAGGCTGTCGATAGAGCGCAAAGCGCCCGCAGTTCAAGGCAAACCGCGATTAGTATGCGCTTTCTAGACTTTTTCCCTAAGCCGGGCCGCATGAAGTCAACTTACCTGGAAAAGGAGCCTCCCATGGCGAAGAAACCGGTGAAATCCAAAGCGCGTGCCAAGGCAGCTGCCGTTGGCAAGCAAGTCGAAACCCAATCGGCTGAAACGGCCTACAAGATCTGGCTCGCTGGCGTGGGCGCTTATGGCAAAGCCTACGATACGGCCGTTGCCGGCGCCAATGTGCTGAACAAGCAATCGGCCGATGTGTTCGAAGACCTCGTGAAACGCGGTGCCGAAATCGAGAGCGACGTGCGCTCGCGCCTCGCAGCGAATGAGCGTGTGGCCGGTGCATCCAAGCAGGTTTCGAAGACGATCGAGCAGGTCCGTGACCTGCAGGCGCAGGCCCGCGAGCAGTTCGAAGCCCGCCTTGAGCGGATGCGCGGCCTGGTTGGTGTGAAGAGCCTCGGCTCGGTGCGCGAAACCTTTGCCCGCCAGATCGACAAGCTGGAAGACGAAGTGGCCGCTGTCACCTCGAAAGCCCGCGCGAAGGTTGCTGATGCGGATCTGAAATCGCGGATCGCGCGCCTCTCGGCCGAGATTGAAGCCGTTGCCGGCGAAACCGGTTCGGAAGTTGCGAAGACTGCCAAGAAGGCCGCCCGCAAGACGACCAAAGCCGTGAAAGCCGCGTTTGCCGCATCGGAAGATGCTGATGACCTGACGCAGGCTGCCGGCATCGGTCCGGCGCTGGCCAAGAAACTGAACGCAGAAGGCCTGACGCGCTTTGCGCAGCTGGCCGCGCTGAAGAAAGCGGAGCTCGAAGCCCTCGATGCCAAAGTGGCTGGCCGCGGCCGAGTTGCAAAGGCAGCCTGGTCGAAACTGGCGAAGGCCGCCGTCTGATCAAGTCGATAGGGCGGGATGATCTCCCGCCCTATACCTTTGTGTCCTCGAAATGCCGGATCATGCGCGCGAGGGCGGCCGGCGCAGCCTCGCCCATATAGGGCACCATGAGGCACATCACCTGGAAAACCGTCTTGTGGATGAGGGCAGGGCCGTCATGGACCTCTTTGGTGAGCGCATCCCCGGCAAGCCAGAACGTCAGCGTTGTGATGATCTGATCCGCCAGCGTACTTTTCAGGCGCTTGTCGACGCGGATCAATCCAAGCCGTTCGAGATCGTCCAGAATCCGCGCGATATTGTTCCGTTTCGCTGCGACGAGACTGCGAAACCTCACGGCGAGATCGGGGTAGCGCGCCAGAAGACCGGCGATATCCCGGTAGAAGAAGCGGAAGTCGTAGATCTCTTCGAGCAGGATGTAGATATAGACCCAGTTATCCTCGATGGAGGCGACCCCGCCCTTGGAGCCGCGCAGGATCACGCGCATCTCTTCCTCGAACCGGTCAAACAGGGCGCGGATGATCGCGTCCTTGCCCTTGAAATGGTAATAAAGGTTTCCCGGGCTGATCTCGAGCGTATTGGCGATATCGACAGACGACAGCCCGCTTTCCCCCTCCTCGTTGAAGAGAAGAAGGCTGACTTCAAGTATCCGGTCGCGCGTTTTCATGGCCACGCTGGCAGTTTGACAGCTAAATCTGACTGTGAAACGAATTTTACGAGTAAATTTACCACGGTCTTTTTGCGAGATGGCAAGAGAGCGGGGTTAGAACGGCGACTGGCGGACCATTGCCAGGAGAGACCGGCGGCACCTGGGAGGGCAGAATGAGCACACCGAAAGACGAAATAGCGCAAAACGCGGCGCAAAGCACCACAGCCCTGAATCCATTGCTGGGCGGCATTAACCGGCAGGAACTGCTGGGCGCGGTGACGATGATGCTGCGCTCTTCCGTGACGAACCCGGTCACCACGGCCAAGGCGGCGCGCAAGATCGTTTCCGAGAACACGGAGATCCTGCTCGGAAAATCAAAGCGTGAGGCCGACAAGAAGGATCGCCGCTTCAAGGATCCGGCCTGGGAGCACAATCCCTTCTACCGGCGCGGCATGCAGTCTTTCCTGGCCACCCAGGAACACCTCCATGACTGGGTCAGCGAGATCAAGCTGAGCGAACTGGAACACGCCCGCGCGAAATTCGTGATGGGCATGATCACGGACGCGCTTGCGCCGACCAATACACTTATCGGAAACCCCGCGGCGACGAAACGCGTGGTGGATTCGGGCGGGCTTTCCCTGCTCAAGGGCATGAAGAATCTTTACGACGACCTGACCAAGAATGGCGGGCTGCCGTCACAGGTGGACAAGCGCCCTTTCAAGGTGGGCGAAAACCTCGCCGTCTCGCACGGCTCGGTCGTCTGGAAGAACGAGATGCTGGAGTTGATCCAGTACGCCCCGACGACGGAAAAGGTGTACAAGACACCGATCCTGATCATCCCGCCGCAGATCAACAAGTTCTATGCGATGGACCTGACGCCGATGACGTCGATGGTTCAGTTTCTCCTGGCGATGGAGCAGCAGACGTTCGTCATCTCTTGGCGCAATCCGCGCAAGGAGCATCGAAACTGGGGACTGTCCGACTACATCGACAGCCTGATTCAGGCGACCGAAGTCATCCGCAAGATCACCAAGTCGCCGAAGATCAACGTCTCGGGCGCCTGTTCGGGCGGGATCACGACAGCGACATTTGCGAGCCTTCTGGCCGCGGCTGGCGACAAGCGCATCAACGCGCTGACCTTCATGGTGTGTGTGCTCAACCCACAGAAGGACGACAGCGATATCGGGCAGATCGTGTCGGACGGCAGTCTCGAGATCGCTCGCAAAATGTCCAAGGCGCGCGGCATCCTTAAAGGTGATGACCTTGCCCGGATGTTCGCCTGGATGCGCCCGAACGACCTGATCTGGAACTATGTCGTCAACAACTACCTGATGGGTGAAGACCCGCCGCCCTATGACGTGTTGTTCTGGAATAATGACACAACGAACCTGCCGGCCCAGCTCCATTCGGACTATCTGGATGTTGCCCTGCACCAACCCTTCGATCATCCGGGTACGGTGGAAGTGGCAGGCCATTTGGCCGACTTGCGCAAGGTGACCGCCGACGCCTTCGTCGTGGCCGGCCTGACGGATCACATCACGCCCTGGAAAGCCTGTTACCGGACGCCGGCCTTGCTGGGCTCGAAAAATGTCGAGTTCGTGCTGTCTTCCAGCGGTCACCTGCAGTCCCTCATCAATCCGCCCGGGAATCCGAAGGCGAAGTATTTCCGCAGTACACAGATCAAGCCGACACCGGATGAATGGGCGGCAGGCGCCGAGGAGCACGCAGGTTCATGGTGGCCGCGTTGGGGCGAGTGGCTGAAAGAGCGGGCCGGGGCGCAGAAGCCCGCGCCGAAGACGGTTGGAAGCGCCTCCTTCCCACCCCTCTATTCGGCCCCCGGCCGCTATGTATTCAACGATTGAATCCAGACGAAAGACACAGACTGATGGCCAGCCCGAAGCGTATTCCGGAAATCACGATGCAGGACCTCGACGGCGTCCTGTTGCGCACGGCCTACTGGCCTGTGCCTGGAACGGCGTCTGAGCTTCCGCTGGTTTTCTTCAACGGCATCGGCGCCAACCTGGAGCTGACCCTCGGGCTGGGTGACATGTTCCCCGATCGTGAGATTCTCACATTCGATGTGCCCGGAGTAGGGCTGAGCCCGGTTACGCAGTGGCCTTACCGGCACTGGATGGCGGCCCGCTGGGCGCGCAAACTCTCGGACCGGCTTGGCTTTGAATCCGTCGATGTAATGGGCGTGTCGTGGGGCGGCGCGCTCGCGCAGCAGTTCGCGTTCCAGTATCGCAACCGCGTCAACAAGCTCATCCTGTGCGCAACGTCATCCGGCATGACCATGATCCCGGGCCGTCCGGCATCCCTGTCCAAGATGGTGGACACACGCCGCTATACCGACCCTGACTACATGCGCGAGAATTTTGCGACGTTGTACGGCGACATGGCGGATCCGTCTGCGGACAATCACATCGGCAACCTGCTGCCGCCGGATCCGAAAGGCTATCTCTACCAACTCCTGGCGTTTGCCGGTTGGTCCAGCTTGCCGTTCATCCGCTTCGTCAAGATGCCGACGCTGGTGATGATGGGCGACAAGGACAGCATCGTTCCGCTCGTGAACGGTCAAATCCTGACCTGGGCGCTGCCCGACGCGCGCCTGCACGTGGTCGAAGGTGGCGGTCACCTGTTTCTCGTCACACGCGCAACTGAAACGGCGGGCGTGATCAACGACTTCCTCAAAGAGCCGCTTTCGAAGGCGGCCTAGTCGGCCATCAACCGTTCGGCTTCGTTTCGGACGGCGCTGTAATCGACTTTGCCGGTGCCGAGCACAGGAATCTGGCCCACCTTGAATACGCGGCGCGGGACCGAGATTTCCGGCACACCGTGGGTTTGCGCCCATTCGAGGATCGGACTGCGGGACGCTTCGGGTGCTTCGCTCAGCAGCACGACCTGTTCGCCTTTCTTCGGGTCCGGAAGTGTCACGGCGGCGTGCATGTGATCTGGCCAAACGGCAGCCGCGCAGTTTTCAACAACGGCAAGTGACACCATTTCGCCGCCGATCTTCGCGAAACGCTTCACCCGTCCGAGAATCTTGATGAAGCCGTCCGAGTCGATATCGACGATATCGCCGGTATCATGCCAGCCATCCGTAAGGCGTTCGATGACGCCGGGATTGGTCGGGCGAAGGTAGCCCATCATGATGTTCGGACCGCGGATATGCAGGCGCCCGCCTTCGGGCATGCCTTCGACGGGAACGAGCTTCGATTCCATGCCGGCCATCAGTTGGCCAACGGTGCCCGGCTTGTTGTTTTCCCATTGGTTCGCCGCGACGACGGGTGACGCTTCGGTGGCGCCGTAACCTTCCAGGATTTCAATATTGAACTTGCGGCGCACATAGGCGCGCGTTTCGTCTTTCACACGTTCGGCGCCGCACACCGCAAGGCGGATGGAGTCGAGGTCTCCCTCGGCGCCGGTGCGAGCATATTGCGAGATGAAGGTGTCAGTCGCGAGCAGAATGGTCGCGCCGCTCTCGCGGATGCGGCGCACGATTTCCTTCGGTTGCAGCGGCGAGGGATGGAACAGGACCTTGATGCCGCCAATCAGCGGCAGGATCGCGCCAACCGTCAGACCGAAGCAGTGAAAAGTCGGCAGCGGATTGAAAACAATATCCGTATCCGGACTAAGCCCGATATGCGCGCGAACCTGTTCGACGTTGGCCATGACGTTCTCATGGCTGAGCACAACGCCTTTCGGCTCGCCTTCGGTGCCGGATGTGAACAGGATGACACCGGGCTGCTTGTGATGCAGTGGTGCGCCGATCACGCTCGGAAGCGCCGGGCCGGCCAGGGCATTCAGCTTGTCGCCGAGGCTCAGCTTTTCGCGCAGGTCGTCCAGATAGATGATCTCGACAACTTTCGAGAGCTCTGAGATCAGGTCCTGCAGGCCGCCAAGTTCCACGAACTTGTGTGCCGTGATCAATCGTTTGACCTTTGCCGCCCGCATGGCGGATTTGAGGTTTTTCGAGCCGGCCGTGAAATTCAGCATGGCGGGCACGCGGCCATAGGCTGTGAGGGCAAAGAATCCGATCACGGCGCCCGCGCCGGTCGGCAACATCACGCCAACCGATTCTCCGCGCCGGGTGCCTTTCCTGAGCGCAGAGCCCAGTCCGTAGGCGGCGCGGATGATTTCCTTGTAGGTCAGGACGCGTTCATCGCCATCGACGAGAATCGCTTTGCCTTCTCCGAACTCGCGCGCAGCGCGGCGCAGGGCGGTGAACAGATTGATCCGAGTGCGGTCCGGCTGATAGGTCAGCGGCGCCGGCACGATCGGCTGAAGGGGTTGTTGCATCGGGTTGGCCCTGACTTGTTTCGTCCCAGTCTCGTTTTGTGTAATATTCTGTCACTTAGCGTCATCCAAGCAAGGATTATTGCAAGACTGCATATGCAGCCTGCGCGACGCGGCGCTTGCTGAATCGCTCTCCGGGCGCCATTTTGACCGGAATGCCAAACCTCATCGATCTGAAATCCAACACGCCCCGCCCGCGCCACCCCGAGAAACAGGGGCGTCCGGACACACCCTTGATGCGAAAGCCCGATTGGATTCGCGTCAAGGCGCCCACATCCAAGGGGTATGCCGAGACGCGCGAGATCGTGAAATCCAAGGGCCTGGTCACGGTCTGCGAGGAAGCCGGCTGCCCCAACATCGGCGAATGCTGGGACAAGAAGCACGCGACGATGATGATTCTCGGCGATGTGTGCACGCGCGCTTGTTCATTCTGCAACGTCGCGACGGGCAAGCCAAAGCCGGGCGTTGATTCGGACGAACCCCGCCGGGTGGGCGAAGCGGTCGCCGAGATGGGCCTCAGCCACGTCGTCATCACGTCAGTCGACCGGGACGACCTGGAAGATGGCGGCGCGATGCACTTCGTTCACACGATCAATTCCATCCGCGAACGCGCACCTGGCGCGACGATCGAGATTCTGACGCCCGATTTCCTGCGCAAGGATGGCTGGGAGAACCGCGTCATCGACGCGAAGCCAGACGTGTTCAACCACAACCTCGAGACCGTGCCGCGCCTTTACCTGACCATCCGTCCGGGCGCGCGTTACTTCCATTCCCTCCGGCTTCTGCAGAAAGTGAAGGACCGCGATCCCGCTCAGTTCACCAAGTCCGGCCTGATGGTGGGCCTTGGCGAAACGAAAGAAGAAGTCATGCAGGTGATGGACGACATGCGCTCCGCAGGCGTCGATTTCATCACCATCGGCCAGTATCTGCAGCCAACACGAAAGCATGCAGCCATCGACCGGTTCGTGACACCGGATGAGTTCAAGTCCTACGAAGAGATCGCGCGCGCCAAAGGCTTTCTGATGGTCTCGGCCAGCCCGCTGACACGTTCGAGCCACCATGCGGGTGAAGACTTTGCCCAGCTGCGTGCAGCCCGTGAAGCGATGCTGGCGGCGCGCAAGTAAGGGATGCCACGCTTCTCGAAATCGATCCGCGTGCCCTATGGGCCGGCCGAGTGTTTTCAGCTCGTGTCCGACATTGCGAAGTATCCGGACTTCATCCGCTGGATCACAGCCATGCGCGTGTCCGGATTGCGCGAGATCCAGCCAGGTGTCACCGAAAGCCAGGGCGAGGCGATGGTCGGCTTCAAGGGTTTCACCGAGCGCTTCACCACGCAGGTTGTCGCCGACGACCCGGCAAAGCGCGTGACGGCCTCACTTGTGCGCGGCCCCTTCCGGAAACTGTTCGCCGAATGGCGCATCTTCGAAACGGTCGGCGGCGCCACCGACATCTCGCTCGAGATCGACTACGAATTCCGCAATCCGGTGATCGGCTTCCTGGCTGCCGCGAACCACGACCTGGCGGTGGACCGCATCCTTAATGCGTTCCTGCTGGAGGCGCAGAAACGCTTCGGTCAGCCTAGCGCATCTGCGCCTGGATAAGGCCGAGTGCGGTGTCGACGGCCGCCATTCGGATCGCGTCGCGGCCGATCTCGCCAAGTTGGAGATGCTCGTGAATGATTGCCCGGTTCTCGCGGGCGCAGGCGATGTGCACGGTGCCGACCGGTTTCATCTTCGTGCCGCCGCCCGGGCCTGCCACGCCGGTGATACCGACGGCGATATTCGCGCGGCTGTTGCCAAGGGCGCCTTCGGCCATCATCCGCGCCACAGGTTCGGAGACGGCGCCATAGTCTGCCAGCGCGTCACCGGGCACGCCCAGCATCTCTTCCTTTGCCCGGTTCGAATAGGTCACGAAGCCGCGCTCGAAAACGCTGGAGGAGCCGGGGATTTCGGTAAAGAGGGCGGCGAGCAGACCGCCCGTGCAGCTTTCAGCGGTGGCGATCTTCAGACGCGCCTGTTCGGCATCGTCTAGGATCAGCAGGGCGAGATTGCGCAGGCGTTCTGGAAACATGGCGCTTTCCTACAGGGCCGTCAGCGGCCCGTGAAGACCGGGTCGCGCTTCTCGATGAAGGCAGCGGCGCTTTCTTTGGCGTCCTCGGTCTGCATCAGCTTTCGGATTTCCGTGATCGCCCACCTGCCGGTATCGCGCCAGTCGGGGTCCAGGGTGCGGCGAAGGCCGGCTTTCAACGCCTTGACGGCTTGTGGTGGGTTGGCCGCGATCTTCTCTGCGATTCCCAAAGCGGTCGGCAACAGGTCTACTTGCGGAACGACCCGGCTGACGAGGCCGATCGCTTTCGCTTCAGCGGCGTCGATGATGTCGCCCGTGAACAGCAGTTCGCTGGCTTTCTCCCGGCCGACGAGCTGCGCGAGGCGGCCAAGTCCGGGGGCATCGCAGCAGAGGCCGCGCTTGACGAAAATCTCGCCCCATTTGGCGGTATCGGCCATGACGCGGATGTCCGCCATGATCGACAGCTCCGCGCCCCAGCCGAGCGCGAACCCGTTGATCGCTGCGATGACCGGAATGTCCGTATGCAGAAGGGCGTCCGCCGCCGGCGTGAGGCCGCCGGTATCCTTGGCCTTGGCGGCGCGCTCCGGGGTCACCGGTGCGCCCTTCGAGAGGATCTTCTTTACATCGTCGCCGGAACAGAAGGCGCGCGTGCCCGCGCCGGTGATGACAATCGCGCGTGCCTCGGAGGTCCGAACGGCAGTCTCCAGCGCGTCGTAGAGCTCATAGTCGAGCGAGTTCATCGCTTCTGGCCGGTTCAAGGTGAGGACGGTCACGTGACCGCGATGCTCGGTGAGCAGGATGTCGGACATGGCGTTTCTCCCGGTATGTTTTACGGGAGAGTGTCACGAAGCGCCCGGGGTGAAAATGTTGTCGCGGCGTCAGTCGCGACAGGCAGGCGCGCGGCGGGTGCCACGCGCCTGTCAAAGTCAGCGGGTTTCGATCTTCCATTCGACC
>JAIXRO010000063.1 GCA_027485145.1 Hyphomonadaceae bacterium
AGCTACCTGATGGCGCTCGGCGTGCCGCTGGTCTTCTTCCTCGCGATTGCTGGCGGGGACGGTGCGAGCCTCTTTGCGCATCTTGCCAACCTGGCGGAGCGCTTCCGCGCGGCGGACTACGCCCGTCAGGTCGCATTTCTCGGTGAGTTCAAGATGGTGCTGATCGGCGCCGCAACACTGATCGCAGCCGTGCGCCTGCCGCGGTTTCTCAAGGATCTCGAGCGCGACCTTTCGGGAGGAAAGAAGTGAAGAACATATTGGCAACCTACAACTGGCGCGGTCTCGCTCTGAGCCCAACGACGATGGTCCTGGCGGCCAGCATGATCGGCTCGACGCTGTGGGGCGTCTGGGCGACCGATCGGCTACTCAGCCTCGAAAAGCGCGAGGTCGTCACGGTCCAGCTGAGCCAGATCATGGGCGAATTCATCGAAGCCGAGGCGCGCGCCGGCCGCCCACCTGAAGAGACCCGCGCGCGCGTGGAGCTCTATCTGAAGGCTGTCGAGGCATCGGTCGAAGCACTCGGACGCGAGGGCCGCACGGTGCTTGTCGCAGAAGCGGTGGTCTCGGGCAGCGCGCCCGACTTGACCGAAAGCGTGCGCGCCGACGTGGCTCGGCGGGTTGGTGGTGTTCCCAATGCGCGGCGCTGACATCTTCGCCCGTTCGGCAACGGCCCGTCGCCTCGCTCTGCTCGCAGGGCTTGGTGCGGGCGTGCTTGGCCTGACCGCACTCAGCGGCTTTGCGACCAACCACGCGCTCATGATCAATGCGAGCCCGAGCCTGCCCTATTGGGCGATCTGGACGAGCCGCACCGGCATGCCGCAGCGCGGCGACATCATACTGTTCACCCCGCCAGCCTCGCCGCTGCTCAAGAAGCACTTCGGGACGCGCCCTCAGCCCTTTGGCAAGATCGTCAGCGGCGTGCCCGGCGATCTGGTGTCGCGAGACGGTCGGACCTTCCGTGTCAACGGCCGCCCGGTGGCAACGGCAAAGCCAACAAGCCGCCTCGGCGAACCGCTTGCGCTTGGGCCCACCGGCAAGGTTCCCGAAAACTGCTACTTCGTCACCACGCCGCACAAGGACGGGTTCGACAGCCGCTACGCCGCGATCGGGTGGGTTTGCCGTGATCGCATTCTCGGGACCGGGAGGCCGATCCTGTGAAGGTGCTCCTCGTTCCCACCCTGATCATGTTCGCCTGCAGCGCGCCTGTAGCGGCAAAGGATTATGGCCAGCACGGCACACTGTGGCCGGTGATCGAGCCTGACCTGCTCAAGCAGATCGAGGCGCGGCTCAAGCACCTCGAGGCGACCGGCGAGACCGCGCGGCTCAATGAACGCCTCAAACAGCGCACGAGCGCCAGGGTCAACCGGCCCGAGCCGGTTACGGGGATCACCGACGCTGTGACCCTGCGCAGCTGGCAGTTCGATCCGACCATCAGCGCCGAGCGCGATATTGCAGACGACAAGGGCCGGATCATCATTGCGCGCGGCACGCGGGTCAACCCACTCGACACTGTGTCGCTGCGCGCACCGCTGGTGTTCCTTGATGGCGACGATCCGGCACAGCTCGCCTGGGCGAGCGCGCGATACGGCAAGACGAATGCCAAGCTGATCCTCGTGCGCGGCGCACCGCTCGCCCTCATGAAGGCGCGCCAGCGCCGGTTCTATTTCGATCAGGGCGGCGGCCTTGTGAAGCATTTCGGCATCCGCGCGGTGCCCGCCGTGGTCGAGCAGCAGGGCCGACTGCTCCGTATCACCGAAACACCGGTCAAATCCGGAGGTCGCGCGCCATCATGAACCGACAAAACGCAATCATCCGCTGGGTTTGCGCAGCACTCCTGATGCTCGCTGTCAGCACGCCCGCCAGCGCGGATGCGGGCCCGGGCAAATGCACCGGCAAGTTCGTCAACCCGATCACCGATATCTGCTGGTCGTGCCTGTTCCCGATCTCGGTGGGCAGCCTCAAGATCTGGCCCTCGAACCGCCCTGACCCCGACAACCCGGATCTTCCCGTATGCCTGTGCGGCATTCGTCCCGGGATCGCGATGGGCTTCTGGGAGCCGGTGCGCCTCGCCGATGTCAGCATGAAGCCTTGGTGCTTCGTCAATCTTGGCGGGATGAAGATCGATCCCGGCTTCGACATCGGGTTCAAGACCATGGCCGGGTCGTCAGCTGTTGGCGGAGCAACACAGTACCATTCGCAGTGGCATGTCCACTGGTACGCCTACCCGCTGATCTACTGGATGGAGCTGGTTGCCGATTTTCTCTGCCTTGAGGCAGGCTCGGTCGACATTCTCTATGTGAGCGAGATCGATCCGCTGTGGCAGGACAGCGAGCTTACCGCGATCATCAATCCCGAAAGCGTGCTCTTCGCCAATCCGCTGGCGCTTGCGGCCTGCGCTGCCGACTGCGTCGCAGCCACCTCGAAGCTGCCGGTCGATGACCTGTTCTGGTGCGCGGGATGCCAGGGAACGATGTATCCCCTGAATGGCAATGTCTCGGCGACGATTGGCCATGTCCAGGCCTCGCGCCTCGCTCTGTCGCGCTTCTCCTACAAGCTGCATCGCCAGCTCGTCGCCTGGGGTACGATGGGCAGCAAGGGATTGTGCGGCAAGTATCTTATGCCGGTGATGCGCAAGCAGCAATACCGCTTCCAGGCCACCAATCCCAATCCGCAGACCAAGGGCCGCTATGCCTGCGCGCCGATTGGCGCCTCCACCACCTTCATGTCAGCAGGACAGGTCTACCCCGCCATCGGCGAGGATATGGGCTACCTGGTCTGGCGCAAACGGAACTGCTGCGCGCTATGAAGAGCTTCCCCCAAATTCTTGGTTTCGCGTGCCTGACCGCCGCATCGGCTTTGGCAGGCGCATCCGCGCAGACGATCGAGCCCGAGCTAGATCTCGCTGCCATTCGCGCAAAGGCGCAGAGTGACACAGGCGAAGCCGAGGCGCTGGCCGCGGCCGCCCGCACGCGGGCCAAGGCGGTCATGGAACAAGCTGATGCGGCTGCGCTCCAGGCTCAGGCGCGTGGTCAGGATTATGCGCGGTCAGCCCCAACTGCGGCCCCACAGCCGTCGGACACGATTTTCGATTTCGACCAGATGGTGGCCGCTGCCGGGACAGCGGCCAAAGGCAATCTGGGTGAGGCGCCGCGCTTCATTGCCTTTGCCTCGCTGTCGATGCCGCCCGCCGCCTTGCGCAACATGATCGGCCGAGTGAATGCCGCAGGCGGCGTTGTCGCGCTGCGCGGCTTCCCGGCGGGAAGCGCCAAGGCGCTGACCGAAGCGCTGAGCAAGGTTGCGCTGGATCAGGATCAACTTGGCAGTGCTGGGATCGATCCCCGGCTGTTTCGGGCGTTCAACGTCACTGCCGTCCCAACCTATGTCGTCGCAAGCACCGACTTCGACCTTTGCGACGGGTTCGACTGCCAGACCCAAATCCCGCCGCATGACCGCCTCAGCGGCAATGTAACGGCCGATTTCGCGCTTGAAACGATCGCGCGGGGCGGCGGTCCTGCCGCGCGCATCGCTTCGCAATATCTTGTCCGTCTCAAGGGAGCGGACCAATGAACCGAACCGTTCTCGCAAGCATAGCCGTCCTGAGCGTCTGGCTCGCGCCGGTTGCCCAGGCTCAGAATGTGCCACAAGACCAAGGCGGCACCGAAGCGGCCAAGGCTGACGGGAAGGCGTTCGGGCGCGAACAGGCGGCGGCTGCGCAAGGCGCCGCAACCACACGCCCCGATGCGAGCCGCATTCCGAATTTCAGCAGCGACCCAGGCGAAGCACGCTATTTCGATGATCCGGCACGCATGGAGCGCGAAGCGGCCAGTCAGGCCAATGGCCACAGTGGCTATCGCGCGATGCGCGAGTCCATGGATCGCCGCGCCCGCTTCGCGCCCCAGGATCTCGATGCCGTGATCGCGCGCAGCGATCTGATCAACACCGATCCGCTCGCCTTTACCAGCGGCATGAGCGTCAGCGGCTCGCAGGGCCGCTGCGTCCCGCTACCACCCGGCAACGGGTCGGCTGCGCGCTACATGGCAACCTGCAATGTCGGCTACACCGCCAGCGAGGAGACGCGCAGCTGTGCGATCCCGCTCGATGTCACCGTTGAGACACAGACCCGCTATATCTATTGGTGCAGCGAATTCGGCTCTGGCGATCAGGAGAGCTGCACACGGTTCGATGCTGCAGGCTGCGAGCGCACGGGTTTTATCGAAGGTCCTTGCCTGCAATGGGCCAACTTTGGCGGCCCGCGCTTCTGTGCAGAACCCGGAAACCCCATCAGCGTCATGTCGTGCCCCGCCCCGGTTTCAGGCGGCGAACTTCAGAACATCGTCGCGACGCGGAGCATCACCACCAATCGCGATGAAAGCCGGTGTGCCAGCCTCGCATCGGATACCAGCTGCCGCCAGACCACCGAGGTCTGCACTGACAACGATCCGGTCACCCGGATCATTGACGGCGTTGCCGTGACGCAGCCCTGCTGGGCGTGGGAGCGACAGTACGCTTGCGCGCAATATGTCGAAGCTCAGGACTGCCAGACACTCGACACTACGCCGGGCTGCGCGCTGGTGGGCGAGGAATGCCTCTCGGGCGAACCCTGCCGCACCTGGGAGCGGGTCTATGACTGTCCGGTGCCCGATCAACCGGGCAGTCCCAACCAGTTTATCTGCGACGCCGATGTCTACTGCATCGACGGTTCGTGCGAGACGATTGCGCGCGAAGCCAATGACGAATTCAAGGACGCCGTGGTCGCGCTCAATGCGATGGATCAGGCGCGCCGCGAGTTCGATCCTGACAACCTCAGCCTGTTCAAAGGCACACGCAACACCTGTTCCTCCAAGGTCTTTGGCGTGCTCAACTGCTGCAAGGGCAAGGGCTTTCCGCTGGTTCCCGGTATCCAGCTTCTGGTGAGCCTTGGCTGCAGCCGCGAGGAAATGCTCCTCCATGAACGCGATGCGCAGGGCCTGTGCGCGTACGTTGGCACATATTGCTCGGACAGTTTTCTCGGCGTCTGCCTGACCAAGAAGAAGGTCTATTGCTGCTTTGAATCCAAGCTCTCGCGGATCCTGCAGGAGCAGGGTCGCAAGCAGCTGAACAAGCCCTGGGCCAAGCCAAAGACCGAGCAATGCCGCGGCTTCACCCTCGAGGAATTCTCGCGGCTCGATCTCAGCCAGATGGATTTCAGCGAGGTCTATGCCGAGTTCACCGAGGCGGCCCGCCTGCCCGATGAACTCGCGGTCGCGACCGATCTCCAGCAAAAAATCGAGGACTACTATGCCCGTGCCACCAACTAGCGCCGCTTGGCGCCCGCTTGCCGTTTGTCTCGGTGCCCTTGCCTGCCTGGGTGACAATCACGCCCCTGCGCAAGCACAGGAGCAGCCCACATCCGAGAATGTCGAGGTGCAGGACAGTTTCTACTGCCAGGAGCGCAAGCTCGGTTACTGGTTCTACTGCACCCGGCCAAAGCCGACAGAGCAGACGGCGCCGACGGCCGGTCCAAGTGCGACAAGCCAGCTCGATGCGATCACCACGACCCTGCGCGAGCTGAAGGCGAAAGCCATTCTCGAGCCGACCCCGGCGAATGTGACTGCCTATATTCGCTTCCAGCGCGAGCAGCTCGATCGTGCCTCGCTGTTCAGCGATGTCTGGCAGCGGGCGATCTGGCAGGATCCGGATCTCGACTATACGCTGCAGCGGCCGGTCTCGACGCTCGGCAAGCGCCAATGGCAGGACAGCCGCAGCGCCGAACGCGATGCGGCGATGACGCAGCTCTCGCAGCGCTATGGGCTGTTCTACTTCTTTGCCCAAAGCTGCGCTGCCTGCGAGGTGATGTCGCCCATCGTTCAGGGCGTGGCATCGCGCTGGAAGATCACCGTACGGGCGATCTCGACTGACGGTGGGCCTTCGCGGCATTTTCCGGGCTACACGGTCGAGACCAATCAGCGCACCCGCATGGGACTGGAGCCGAAGATCACGCCCGCCGTGGTCCTCTGGGACGCCCTCAAAAACCAACCCATCCCGATCGGCTACGGCGTGATGAGCGCTGATGAGCTCCAGGATCGCATTTTCCTCCTCACCTCAAAGGAAGCCGGACGTGACTACTGATCCATCGCGCCAGAAGCGCAGCACCCGCCCTGTCCGAGAGTACCGCGCAGCGCTGACCACAAAGCGTATCATGGCCGGCGTCCTCGCCGTGACGCTTCCGCTGTCCAGCGTCTCGGCTGATGTGGGAAGCTCGATGGATTCCTTCCTCAACGATGTTGGCGGCGCTGCCAATGTGACGGGGCCGACGGCGTTCGAGGGACAGTCGGCAGGCTATTACAGTCTCGGCAATGTCTGGACGCGCTTCCCGCAGAAGACGACCAACATCGCCAATCTTCAGCTGCCGCGCGCCAGGGCCGGCTGCGGCGGCATCGACATCTTCGCCGGGTCTTTCAGCTTCATCAACGCGAGCGAAATCGTCGCGATGATGAAGGCGGTCGCCAACAACGCGGTCGGCTTTGCCTTCAGCCTCGCGATCGACACCGTCTGCCCCGAATGCTCCAAAATCATGCAGGAGTTCAGCCAGAAGGCGCAGCTGATGAACAACCTCAACATAAACTCCTGCGAGATGGCGCAGGGGTTGGTGGGCGGCATCTGGCCCAAGGGCGATCTCGCCGACAAGGCCGTCTGCGAGGCGATCGGAAACTCGGAAGGGATCTTCACCGACTATGCCGCAGCCAAGCATGGGTGCGGCACAAGGGGCCAGCGTGCTAGCACGACGGCGCAGGGCGCGGGCAAGTATGACGACGTCAATCCGGGCGTGGCGCGCAACTACACCTGGACGATCCTCAAGAAGTCCGCGTTCTTCTCACCGGGCGGCAACTTCGACCGCGAACTCGCTGAATATGCGATGACGCTGCTCGGCACGATCATCTATGTGCCGCCAACCGATGACCAGCCGGGCAAGTTCATTCCGATTGCGGGCGAAGCCTCGTCTACGCTGGTTACCTCGCTGCTCGATGGCACGAGCGGCAGCAATGTACTGATCTATGACTGCGACGAGCCCGACAAATGCCTCAACCCTGGCTTCAAGCCATTGAGCCTTCCCGCATCGAAGGCGCTGCGCCCAAGAGTATCGGCGCTGATCGCCGGAATGGTGGGCGCGATCCGCGAGGATACGCCAATCACCGATGCGCAGAAGGAGCTGCTGCAGGTCTCCTCGATCCCGCTCTACAAGATCCTGACCGTCCAGGCGGCCTATGGCCGCGGCATGCCTACCGATGACCGCGAGACCCTCGCCGAAATCGCCAGCGTCGATCTGCTGTTCGCGGTGCTGGATCGGATTGTCAGCGAGGCGGGTCGGTCGATGTCGAGCTTCATTGGCGCTGACGAGGCCAAGATCGCGATGTGGCAGGGTCAGGTGAATGTCGTGCGCCAGACGCTGGCGGACCGGCAGGCCAACACGCATCTCAAGGTCGGCGCGATCATGCAGATCATCGAGAAAACCGCTTTCATCGAGAACGTGCTGGCCGCCTCGATGTCGCCGGGCATGGCGGCGTCGCTAGACTGGTCGCGCGGCGTCCAGACCCGCGCCCTCACCCAATAACCCCACTGACGAGCCGAAAGCGCAGCACAATGGTTGAGATCCTCACGGTCGGCGGCGGCGACTATCTCGTCAATGTCTTTCAGGCGGTCGCTGCCTGGACCGGCAACGGCGGCTACAAGAGCCTGCTTCAGGTCGTGATGGTCATGGGCCTTGCTTTGTCGGCCATTACCCTGGCCTTCAATCAGGACTGGCGCGCGTGGATCAACTGGTTCCTGGGCGCCACCCTCATCTACTCATGTCTGATGGTCCCGCGGCTCGATGTGCGGATAACCGACCGGCTCAATCCCAGCCTTGCACCGGCTGCGGTTAGCAATGTGCCGCTCGGCCTTGCGCTAATGGCGAGCTTCACCAGTCAGGTGGGCGATTATCTGACCGGATCGGCTGAGGTGGTGTTCGGCCTACCTGGCGATCTCAACTATTCGAAGAACGGCATGATCTACGGCGCGCGTCTGTACGATGCGACGCGCTCCTTGCGGATTTCCGATCCCGAGTTTGCCGCCAATCTCGATGAGCATTTCCGGCAATGCGTCTTCTATGATGTGCTGCTTGGCCGCTATTCGATGAAGGAACTGGCCGAGAGCGGCGACATCTGGGCGACCATTGCGCCCGGCAGCCAGGCGCGGGCGCAGCGTTTCCTCACGCGCGAAGCGGGATCAGGCGAGGTTTCCTCAAACATCGTGACCTGCCGCGAGGCCTATGGCGCGCTCAATAGCCAGTGGACGAGCCTTGTCGACAGCATGGGCACAGTCTTCGGGCGGCAGCTCTATCCCAACCAGACCGCCGCGCTCGCCAAGGCCAAGCTCTTCGCCGATCTGCCTGTGGCCTACCAGTACCTCACAGGCGTATCGGCCAGCGCGACCGACATTTTCAAGCAGACACTCACCATCAATGCGATGGGACAGGCGATGCATTCCATGTCGGCAGCGACCGGTGCCGGGAATGTCGACGTCTATGCGCAGACCCGCGCCGACATCCAAACTGAGCGGACCTACGGCTCAATCGCCAGCAACGCGATGAAGTGGGTGCCGCTCCTCAACATCGTGCTGACCGTGCTGTTCTACGCGCTGTTTCCGGTGCTCTTCCCGCTGTTCTTGATGCCTAAGACCGGGCCGATGGCGCTCAAGGGCTATGTGACCGGCTTCTTTTACCTTGCAGCCTGGGGCCCCCTATTCGTCATCCTGCACATGATGCTGATGTACAAGGGTGCGGCCGATATGACGGCTGCGACGGGTGCCAATGGCCTCAGCCTTGCCAGCTTCACCGGCATGGCTGACGTCAACAGCGATATTGGCCTTCTGGCGGGATACCTGATCGCCTCAGTCCCTTTCCTCGCTGGCGGTGTTGCGAGGGGCGCCATGGCGATCTCGCACCAGGCGACGAGCTATCTCAACCCGAGCCAGAATGCGGCAGAAGAAGCCGCCCGCGAGGCGAGCACCGGCAATGTTGCGCTCGGCAACACCAGCTTCGAGAACTCCAGCGTGATGACGCGTCAGTTCGCGCAAGGCACGATCGCGCCAAGCTTCACCTATGGCGCTCAGCAGACCCGCACGGTCAGCGACAGCGGCGCAGTGACCACCAGCTTTGGCGAGGCGAGCTACGACCAGCTGCCGAATTCGAGCTATCCCTTCACTCCGACGCTAGGACAGGAATTCACATCGCGGCTGTCGACCATGGCGTCGCAGGCTCGCGCCAACAGCGAGAGCTATGCCAACGTTGCCGCGGAATCGACCTCCAGTGCAGTCAGCAGGTTCCGTGAACTCAGGGACCAGTTCAGCAAAGGCTCCTCGTTCGAAAGCGCCAGCGGCACCTCGAACTCCGATAGCATCCAGACCGCTTTCAGCGAGGTCGATCAGGCCTCGACCAATCTCCAGCGGCAGTTCGGGCTTTCGCGCCGAGCGGCGGATGACATAACCGTTTCTTGGTTCTTGAATGGTGAGGCGGGCGCAAGCGCAGGTCTGACAAACGGGGTCGCATCCGCGAAGATCGGAGCCAAAGGCGGGCGAAACCAAACTTGGACTGACAGCGACGTCGGGATCGCTTCAGAGGACCGCTCCCGTATCTTCGCGAGCCTTTCCCAGATGTCGGATAGCCGCAATTGGTCGAGCACGCGCGATGGGTTCGTCCGATCGGTCAGCACATCGTCGAGCTCTTCGGTCTCGACCACCGCGAGCGGTTTGAATGCCTCGCTGACAGAGGCGCAAAGCTATACGGTCGAGGCACGCCGGGCAGAAGAACTGGCCAATCGTCTCGAAAGCCAAGCCTCATTTTTCGAGGGCAGCAGCGCAGCGGGCAGCCTCAATCTGTCACAAGCTTACCGAGAATGGGGCTTGGCTGAGATTGAAGGTAACCGCGACTTCTACGGCCCGGTGCGTTTCGATGATGTCAGCTTCCAGGTCAGTCCTGAGGGGCAGGCACTGCAGGCCAAATTCATCGAGAGCTACGCCGAACAGCTTCGCGACAGGATTGATGATCGCATTGTGCTGACCGCCGGACAGCCCGTCGCTCGTCCTTCGATCTCTGGTCAAACTTCAGTGCGGGCGCGCGCGCAAATTGGCGAAGGAACCCAAGCTTCAGTTCCTCAGGCGGATCCCGCCAGCGTTCAAGATGAGGTACTGCGAGCCCAGTCTGCTGGGCGTCAAAGGGTCGGCAGCTCTAGATCGCGCCTCGAGGCTGTCACCAAGGAAGCGAAGGGCGCAAGTGCCGAAGCTGCCGACGACGTAAAGGAGTGGTAGGGGTCAGCCTCTGAAGAGGTCCCAGTAAACGACGAAAGCAGCAAAAAGAGCAAGGATGGTAAGACAAGCGATGGTCAGAGCACGCGACCACGGATCTGCCCAAGTCTTCTTGATGCGGTACTCCGTGAGACGATTTTCGCGTAACGCCTGATCGATCTCGGACAAACTATCCCACTTGCGGGTTTCGCGCTCATTGTCAGCATCGATGTCGAATTTGGTCATGATGGCATTCATCCCGCTTCTCCTTGGAACATAGAGAAAACACTCGGGCTGAGCTAGACGAATTCGGCCGATGCCCATGAAAGCCCGTCAATCTTGAGCTTTCTCTCCTCTCGTCGCCGGCGAGGTCCGGCTGTCAAAACAAGCGTTGATGCTTCTACTCAGCCGATAGGTGAACCGCGTTTACCGATTGCCGCTCTCTAGGTCTCGTGACTACAAGCACTTGATGGCAACGGGGCAGGACAGAATCGAAGCGTTTATCGCCGAATGGCGAGACACCGGCGGGTCGGAACTCGCCAACACGCAATCGTTCATTCATGGCCTCACCAGTCTGCTCGGTGTTGACGCGCCACGCGGTGCAAAAGCCGATGACGCAACGAACGACTACGTGTTCGAGCGCCGCGTCTTTCAGGACAATGGCGACGGCAGCACCAGCTTCGGCCGGATCGACTGCTACAAGCGCGGGTGTTTCATCCTCGAAGCCAAGCAAGGCAGCGAGGCGGACCGGGCTGCTGCCGACAAGGGCGAGGACGATCTCGACATCTTCGGTCAGACCGCCAAGACCCGCGTGGCCCGCGGCACTGCCCGGCGCGGCACGCCCGGTTGGGCCAAGGCGATGGTGCAGGCCAAAGGCCAGGCCGAACGCTATGCCAAGGCGCTCCCCATCGATCACGGCTGGCCGCCGTTCCTGCTCGTCGCCGACATTGGCTATTGCATCGAGGTCTATGCCGACTTCACCGGCACCGGCAAAGCCTACGCCCAGTTCCCTGATCGGGCGCGCTACCGGATCATGCTGGAGGACCTGCGCGACGACGATGTGCGCGATCGCCTGCGTGCCATTTGGACCGATCCCAAAAGCCTCGATCCCACTGCCCGCGCCGCCCGCGTCACCCGCGACATTGCCGATTTGCTCGCCACCGTTGCCCGCCGGCTCGAAAAGCGCGGCTATGATGCCGAGACCACCAGCGGCTTCCTCATGCGCGTGCTGTTCACAATGTTCGCCGAGGACAGCAAGCTCATCCCCGAGGGCAGCTTCACCCAGCTTCTGAAGAACCAGCGCGCCCACCCGGAGCATCTCGAACACCAGCTTTCCGCGCTGTGGGCGGCGATGGACAAGGGGGAGTTCTCGCCTGCGCTCGGTGTGCCGCTCAGGAAGTTCAACGGCTACCTCTTCAAGGAGCGCACCGCCCTGCCCCTCGATGCAGAGGAGCTGGAGGTACTGATCCAGGCCGCCGAACATGTCTGGACCGAGGTCGAGCCCGCGATCTTCGGCACCCTGCTCGAGCGCGCGCTCAACCCCAAGGAGCGGGCCAAGCTTGGCGCGCATTACACCCCGCGCGCATATGTCGAGCGGCTGATCGGCCCCACCATCATGGAGCCGCTTCGTGCCGATTGGGACGGGGTGCGCGGCGCGGCTGCCACCCTGATTGAAGAGGGCAAGGCTGACGAGGCCAAGGCCTTTGTCGAGGCGTTCCATTCGCGGCTTGCCCAGACCAGGGTGCTCGATCCCGCCTGCGGCACCGGCAACTTCCTCTATGTCGCCATGGCACGCATGAAGGAGCTGGAGGGCGAGGTGCTCGATCTGCTGGTTGAGCTGGGAGACGATCAGTATGTTGCCGAGCTGACCGGCCACACCATCACGCCCGAAAACTTCCTCGGCATCGAGATCAACCCGCGCGCCGCCGCCATTGCGCAGCTGGTGCTGTGGATCGGCTATCTGCAATGGCACTTCCGCGTGAACGGCGCGGATCGCACGCCGCCCGAGCCGATCCTGCGCGACGTCAAGACCATCGAGAACCGCGACGCTCTGATCGAGTGGGATGAGAAGGTCGCTGAGGTGGATGAGGCCGGTGATCCCTTAACTATCTGGGATGGAACCAGCTTCAAGGAGCACCACATCACTGGAAAGCTTGTGCCAGATGAGAGTGGGCGACGGGAACTGTATCGTTACGTCAACCCACGCCAAACCAATTGGCCTAAAGCCGACTTCATCATCGGCAACCCGCCCTTCATCGGCAACAAGCGGATGCGTGATCGCTTGGGAGACGGTTACACGGAGGCAGTCCGAAGGGCGTTTTCCAAGGTCGGAGACTCAGTGGATTTTGTGATGTATTGGTGGGCTTTTGCAGCGTCGAAAGTAGCACGCAGAGAAATCCGAAGGTTCGGCTTCATCACGACGAATTCGATTTCTCAGACCCTTAACCGAGCAGTTGTTGCAGAATCGAAGGCCCGCCTAGTTTTCGCAATTGCTGACCATCCGTGGGTTGATGCCAATGACGGAGCGGCAGTCAGGATTGCAATGACCGTCGGCGCAGCGGATTCGTCTCCTGCCTTTGTCCAGTCAATAATCATGGAAACGTCAGTCGACGAAACAACGGGCGAGGTATTTGTCGAACTGGAGACAACTGCAGCAGCCAATATCAATTATGACCTCACGGCAGGACTAAACATCCGCGATGCAAAATCTTTGCGGGCTAACTCCAAAATGGCATTTACAGGAATGTACCCATTGGGGGACGGGTTTGTCCTTGAAAAAACTGACCCGTTGATCGCGATGCATGAGACCTCTCCAAATGCCCATTTACGCGCCTTCTTCACGGCAAGCGATCTCACTCGGAAGCCTCGAAATTCCCGCATCATCGACTTCTATCCGTTGAAGGAGGCTGATGCTCGGGAGGCTTCGCCCGATCTCTACCAGCATCTTGTTTTGAATGTTAAACCTGTTCGAGCAGTAAACCCTGTCGAAGAGCGCAGGCGAAACTGGTGGCTGTTTACGCGGCCTATTCCGGACCTCAGGCTGGCAATCGCTCCGCTAGGCAGGTTCATTGTTGTTCCGCGAACCGCCAAGTATTTCACATTCCAGTTCATCTCGTCGAACGCGATTGTGGACACCACTGTGGTCGCGATCGCGAGTGATGACGCTTGCGTCTTAGGCATCTTGAGCAGCCGGGTTCATGTTTGCTGGGCGCTGCGTTCGGGAGGGACGCTTGAAGATCGTCCTCGTTATCAGCATGAATCAACTTTCAAGCCTTTCCCATTCCCAGCTGACGTTCCCGAAGCGCTCAAGGACAAAATCCGGGCCGAGGCCGAGGCGCTCGATGCGCTGCGCAAGCGGGTGCTCGAAAGCCATGAGGACCTGACTCTCACCAAGCTCTACAATGTGCTTAAAGCCCTGCGGGAGGGCCGCGCGCTGACCGATGCCGAGCGCGACATGCATGATCGAGGGCTCGTCACCTTGATCCGCCAGCACCACGACACCATCGATGCGCTGGTCGCGCAGGCCTATGGCTGGCCCGCTGACCTCTCCGATGAGGAAATCCTCACGCGCCTCGTCGCCCTCAACAAGGAACGCGCTGCCGAGGAAGCCCGCGGCCTGATCCGCTGGCTGCGCCCCGAATATCAGGCGCCCGACTACAAGGCCCCAGTCACCCAGACCCTCGACCTCGGCGAAACCGCCGCCGCGCTCCCCGACAACGTCATCCCGTGGCCCGGCTCGCTCCCCGAACAGGTCAGCGCCGTCCAATCCATCCTCACCGCCGCCGCCACGCCCCTCGCACCGCAAGATGTCGCCCGAGCATTCAAGGGCAAACGCGCCGCGACCGTCCGCCCGGTGCTGGACGCGCTCGCGGGCATCGGCATGGCCCGGCGGCTGAAGGACGGGCGGTATGCTGCGTGAGCCATGGCGAATAGGAAGGACGGGCTCCTTGCGGACGTTTCCTTCATCTTCGAGGAATGCGCGCGGCTGAACCAATTAGTGAAGGAAGGGAAATTCGCGTCACTGCCCCGTGAGGACGCGTTTTGCGAACTACCTCACCCTACCCACAATTGGCCGAACGGAAAAATGCTCTGCAGCCGGGCGGGTTTTGATCGCTTGGAGTCTCTCGCTCGCATTGCGCTGCGGCGCGCAAGACTGGAGCGGCGCGTCTCCCTTTCGTCGGCCCGAAAGGTGCTCGCAGAGATCCTGGTTCGGAAGTTCGTGCGAGAAAATCGTCCGATCGAGATCAGTCACATCGAGCGGGCGTTGTCGGAAACGGCGAAACGATGCACTAGGACATGCGAAGACCTCACGCACTTCATACCCTGTCATCTAATGAGGCCGCAAACACCCAACTCGTTCGAGATCGGACCGGTTAAATTTCTGAATCAAGCAACATTCCGCAGTAGACTGGCAAGCATTATCTGGTCTCAGCGAAGGCGCAGTCACCGGATGCCAAGGCGCCTGATCTCGCAGGCCCTAGAATATTTCCGCAACTTCGGATGGATTGCTGAGATAACGGTGATTGGGTGTGAGAAAGAGGTTTCCGAGACTACCGCATCCTATGCCGCGCTAGCAGCGCTCAACTGCCTTCATGTCCTAGTTGGGCCGGGAAACTCAACTAGGATGACGGTCGGAGGGCCAGGTATGGCACTTGATCGTAGGGCAGGCTTCTTTGTCCGAGCTGACGGAGACCTCTCGTACATGGTCTCCACCGGAGGTCAGGGAAATGTCGGCTTCGAGGATAACTGGATGGACCTCTTCTCAAGTGCGGACGCTCAGGAGATCATTGGCAATCTTGGCATTGCGCTCGAGCAAGCCGTTAATCCAGCTTTGCGCCGTCCGCTCAGTGAAAGACTCCTCGACGCGATGCAGTGGTACGGCGAAGCCGTGAGGGAAGCGTCTCCGGGCGCTAAGGCCGTGAAATATGTAACGGCGCTCGAGCGGATGGTGATGACGGACGAAAAGGATGACATCGCGAGCCTCGTTTCTTCGCGTGTTGCAGCGCTGTGTTTGGACGAACCAACCGTGCGGTGCCGGGATCGGTGGCAGGACGAAGTTCGAAGAGCCTATGAGGTGCGGTCGAGGCTCGTTCACGGATCAGTCTCGCCCACATCAGAGATTGTCTTCGAAGGCGTTCGCCTTGGATCGCAGCTGGCTCGCAGCACATTGCTAAGTGCAGCCAAGCTACTTGGCGAAAGGGGTCTGCGTGACGAGAAGGCGACCAATCGTCATCTGGCGCGCTGGTACGATCAAATGGTTCATCACGTTGACGAGGTAATCATGCAACGTACTGCCTAGGCGTTTGTTGCCCCCCTGCAAGGGACCCGATCTTTCGAATGCGCAGACCGGAGGCGTCTGCACCTCAGTTGAAGGCAAACAAGAGCGCGAGCTGAACTTGCGCTGCGAGGATAAGCGTAGCATTGAGAACAAATGGTGGCCACCAAAGAACACTCTCCTGATTTCACTGTGCAGCGCTCATTTCGTGACCTAAGCCGCGAAGACCTAAGCGACCCCGAAAAGCTTGATGCCCTCGAAGCGTTGGGCTTGGGTGGGCGCCTTTCGTGGGACGATTTGCTGGCATCATCTCGGGTCTTGCTGATCTCCGCTGCCGGGGCCGGCAAGACCCATGAGTGCCGGGAAACGGCAAAGCGGCTTTTCGCTGATGGGAAGGCAGCCTTCTTTCTTACCCTCGAAGGGGTCGCGACGACAGAGCTGCCGCTCCTGTTCGATGGTGAGCAGAAAGCACGCTATCGCCAGTGGCTGGCCGACGGTCATTCGGAAGCGCATTTCTTTTTGGACTCTGCCGACGAACTGCTGTTGTCGCACGGAGATTTTCGGATCGCCCTGCGTAAGCTGGCGCTTGCGGTCGATGGTCAGCTCCGCCGAGCCAAGATTGTCGTCACGAGCCGGCCGATTGCGCTGGATTTTGACGCGTTCGCCAGCGAGTTGCCTGTTGTCGAAGCTGCGCCGCCGCCGAATGTCGTCGAAGATCCTGATGCCAATTTCCGAAGACTGATAAGCGGCGAGGACCGAAAGGAGCAGTTGCAAGCAAAGAAGGTAACGGGTGATCACGACCTGCAAAGTGGCATTCGCATCGTTGGGCTGACGCCGCTCAGCGGCGAGCAGATCAGGCAGATCGCCGAACAGAAGCAGGTCAAGGACATTACCGGACTGCTGGCCGAAATCGAACGGAAGCGCGCTTGGGAATTTGCTCGGCGCCCCCAGGAATTGATCGAGATCTGTGCATATTGGAACAAGCATCAGAAGCTCGGTACCCGCTCTGAGCAGATTGCCGAGGACATTCGCCGAAAGCTTCAGGAAACGGGTGATCGCAAGCGCCACATCCATCTGCCCGATGCAAAAGCGCTAGAGGGAGCGGAGCGCCTTGCACTCGCGCAGTTGCTCACCCGAAAGCGAACCATTCGCTTCTCGGACCTTTCGGTTGATGCTCACGAGGCCGAGGCGGCGATCGATCCCTCCATTATACTGAATGACTGGTCGCCAAGGGATCGTGCTGAATTGCTGCAGCGCCCGCTGTTCGGGTTTGCCAGTTATGGCCGGGTTCGCTTTCATCATCGATCCGCTTCTGAGTTCCTGGCAGCGCAGCGGCTTCGTCTACTGAGCAGAAATGGCCATATGCCAAGAGCGGCGCTCTTTCGGCTCTTGTTCGGCGAATGCTACGGGCAGGACCTGGTTTTCCCGTCGATGCGTCCGGTGGCGGCCTGGCTGGCGATTACAGACGACGCGGTTCGCGATGAGTTGATCCGCCGGGAGCCTGAAGCCTTGATGGACGATGGAGATCCCGAGAGCTTTCCGATCAGCGCCCGTTCGCGCATTCTTTGCGCCTATGTGGAGCGCTACGGGAAAGATGGCTGGCGCGGGGTGCGCATCCCCTATCCGCAGGTCCTGCGCTTCGCGTCGCCCGATCTGTCAGCGACAGTTCGCAAGCTTTGGCAAGATCGAAGCACGAGCCCTGAGGTCCGCGAGCTTCTGATTGACCTGATTCAAGCGGCACGCATGGAAGATTGCTTCGATATTGCTGAGGAGGTGGCCGAGGATCCGGAAGCACTACCGACCGACCGCGTGACGGCTGTAACGGCCCTTGCGGAGATGGCGGCCCCGGGCGAGCTCTCGAACCTTACGGCGTCGCTGCTCAACGCCCCGCACTGGCCATCGCGCGTGAAAGAGGGGCTCATCGACCCGCTCTTTCCCAAACATCTCTCGCCAGAAGATTTTATCCGGATGCTCGGCCAGATTGAGGTCGACAAGCGCAGTGTTGGCGGTCTCGACTGGACGTTGCCGAGGCTGATCCCAAATTGGTCGCTGTCGGACGGAGAGATTACCCTATTGCGCGATCTGCTCGCGCGCATGATCGAAGATAGTATTGAGCAGGTCGATCAATGGCCGCGCTTCTCGAGCAGATATCGGCACCTGACGTCAGCTCTGGCGGCATTCTGCCTGCGCCAAATCGATCAAAAACCCCTGCCTGACGAGCGGTTCTTCGAGGCGGGAGTCATTGCAACCCGTCTAAAGGACAATGAATTTGGAGACGTAAAGCCTGCGGAGGAGCTGAAGCTGCGGCTCCGAAATGCGCCAAAATGCTGGCGGAAGTCCATCTACTTGGCAGAGGGTCGGTTCTGTGCGGCGCATGTGCCTTCTCGCAATGACGACGAGTTCGAAATGCATTTCACCAACGGCTCGACCGTAGGTGGTCTTGACTACGAGGATTTCAGCTGGCTGCTAGAGGTGGCAACAGACGACGAGCTTGATGGACGCATTCGCGCTGCGGCATACCGCGACGCGCTTTACCTGGTTCGTGTCGATGGTCAGCCAGTTGAGGAACGGGCTTCAGCCCTGCGAGGCGTAGCCGAGGATCAACCATCCTGGCTCGAAAAGTTAGAACGATGGCTCGAGCCCATAAAACCCGACAAGGCGTACGCGGCTCGGGATGCCAAGTTGGAGAAGCAGATGGCAGCCCGCAAGGCTAAGGAAGCCGCTGCTGTCGAAACCTGGGTTGATTGGCGGAAGGACATCTTGGCCGATCCGGATGCCTATTTTGCAAAGACCAGTACCTCCAAGATCGTATGGGACTTTGTACAGGTCCTTGAGCGCGATCCCGACCAGCAAGGCTGGCGCATGCATTGGAACCGTCAGACCTTGGCCGGCTATTTCAGCGATGATATCATCGGGCAGGTTCGCACAGCATTTTGCGCCTATTGGCGCAACATCAAGGTTCCGCTGCGCAGCGAGCGCACCGTCGACGAACGCAATACCATCTGGAACAGTTGGATCCATGCACTCGCAGGGGTTTATGCCGAGGCAGAACAATCGGACTGGGCACGCCAACTTTCACCCGATGATGCTCAGACCGCGGCCCGTTTGATACCAGTCGAGCTCGACGGCGTTCCCCCTTGGCTAGTGGAACTGGTCGCTCAACACCCTGACGCAGTACAGGCGACGCTGGGAAAGGAGCTCACAGCACAGCTAGATGATGCCGTCGATTTTGCATTCCCTTGTCTCTTAGCCGACTTCTCTCGAGCCGAAAGAGCCGTTCTCGAGTTCTTCGCGCCGCGCGTGTGGACGTGGCTGTCGACAACCGACGCACGCTTCGACGGGGACGAGCAACGGGCGCGAATGCAGGACCATCTCGAGCGAGCAGTCGACTATCTACTCCGCAGTTCATTTGACCGCTCCCGGCTTAGTGCATTGGCAGAGGCTCGACTATCTGACGGCCCTGAGGATCAATTTGGGATCGTCTGGACCATGCTCCTGCTCAGCACCGCACCAGAACGGGCCATACCGCTACTGGAGCAAAAACTCGGACGGATGGATGGACCAGCACGGTACCAACTCTGCGAAGCTCTTTTCGCCACCTTCGGCGACCGCCGCAGCGCTCGCATCAGTCCCGATCTTTCGAGTGACAACTTTACGCCCGCCATGCTGCTAGCGCTGATTAGGCTGGCCTATGCACAAATACGTCTGTCGGATGACATCGACCGTGTCGGAGGTGGTGTTTACAGCCCGACGGCGCGCGATGAGGCCCAGAACGGGCGCGGGGCAGTGCTGAGTGCGCTACTAGCTAGATCCGGACCGGAGGCGTGGTCCGTCAAGCAATCAATGCGAAGCGACCCGCTCTTCGTCCATTTCAAGGACAGGTTGGACCAGATTGCTCGCGAGAAGGCAGCCAGCGAAGCCGAAGGGCCGCCCCTCGATGATCGCGACCTTGCACAGATAGAGCAATATGGTGAGGCGCCGCCTGCCGACAGAAACGGGATGTTCCGACTGATGATGGATCGGCTTGACGATCTTCAACATGACATCGCCGCCCATGAGTTTTCCGAACGAACGATCCTGATGGGGATCAACAAGGAAAAGGACATGCAGGTCTGGTTCGCCAAGCGGTTGCAGGAGCGTGAGAATGGCGCATACCGCGTCGATCGCGAGGCCTTGGTGATCAACGACAAGGAGACAGACATTCGCCTTTTGTCAGTGATTTCGCAGGCGCAGGCCGTGATCGAACTGAAACTGGCCAACAATGGCTATTCTGTCGTCGACCTCGAGAGGGCGCTTAAAGACCAGCTGCTCGGACAGTATATGCGCCACGAGGAATGCAGGGCGGGATGCCTGCTTGTCACCATGAACGAAAGCCGGACTTGGCGTTGCCCTGATAACCAATACGTTCTCGATTTTTCGTCCGTTCTATCGCGGCTTAGGACCCTCGCGGCTCGCATTGAGACGGAGTTGAACCACCAAGTTCGGCTAGCGGTCGTGGGCATTGATTTAACGAATTAATTCAGCTTTCGCTCTGGCAACAGGCTTGCTTTTGCTGCCGCCGAGGCCGCGCCCCACGTCGGCTGTGCTAGGCCTTTGCCGCCTCGACCAGCGACGCCGGTAATTGAGGGCGGCTACAGCTGATCCTTGGTGAGTAGCCGGGCTCGCTTTCAGATTCAGATTTGAGGACCTAAGCCGAAGCCGTTCACCTACATCCTTTCTGCCGATGCGCTTAGCCATATCCGACTTCGCCCTTAGCCCGCGCTACCAAAATCTCTTGAGTTCTTTTTATGTTCCAAATAGGAACTTTTCCTAGAGCCTAGGATCGTGCTTCTTAGAACAGTGTAACAGGAGCGGCAGCATGGACGACGCCCGGAGAGCCTTGGACGAGTTGATCCAGAAGCGCGGCTGCAACTATTCCGAGATCTCGCGCCTGTTGGGGCGCAATGCCGCCTACATCCAGCAGTACATCCGCCGCGGCAGCCCGAGAAAGCTCGATGACCAGGATCGCTCAGTCCTTGCCCGCTTTTTCGGGGTGGACGAGAAGGTGCTAGGTGGTCCGGCCCGCCGCTCTGGTCCTGATGCCGACCTCGTGCATATTCCCATCCTCGATGTGGAAGCGTCGGCGGGATATGGTGCGCTCGCCGGGTCAGAAGGCAATTCAGCACAATTCGGGTTCGACGAGAAATGGCTGCGCCGCCTGACCGCCAGCAAGGCTTCCAACCTGTCGATCATCGGGGTTCTCGGGGACTCGATGGAGCCCACCTTGCACGATGGCGACGAAGTCATGGTCGACCTGGGTGATGGTCAGGCGCGGCTACGCGACGGGATCTATGTGCTGCGCATGGATGACATGCTGAGCGTCAAGCGGATCGCGATCGAGCCGCAGGGCAAGCGGGTATCGGTCCTCAGCGACAACCCTACTTACCCCAGCTGGCGCGGCCTCGAAAAGCGCATGCTCAATGTCGTGGGCCGTGTGCTCTGGTTTGGTCGTACGCTGCGCTGAGGACGCATAGACGTGTTTAGCCTTATCGCCGCCACTGTGATTGCTTCGGGACAATCTTTCACCTGCACGCCAATGCGTGTGTGGGATGGTGATGGACCGGTCTGGTGTGCGGAAGGTCCTCGCTTGCGCATTGCCGGTATTGCTGCCCGCGAAATGGACGGCACCTGCCGCGCCCATCATCCGTGCCCACGCAGTTCCGCCATCGCAGCGCGCGATGCGCTCGTGCAGATCCTGGGCGGCGCGCGTGGAACCAGCTCGACCGGTCATGTTCTGGTCCGGGGACCAAAACTGACATGCCGCTCCGACGGTCCTGCCGAAGGCAATCGCACGGCGGCCTGGTGCCGCCTGCCGAGCGGCGCGGATCTGTCCTGCGCTATGATCCGCACCCGCACGGTCTTACGCTGGGACCGCTACTGGAAGGGTCCGGCTTGCCGTTGAAGTCGGGCGTAAAGGGGCCAGAACACGCTACAGCCCCATATCGAATTTTTTGGAGATCGAGCGGTCGAGTTCGGGCGCCTTTCGTTCAGCCTCGGACGCCCTCCCCTTCTCCACGCCAGTGGCGGCTGCATTCCGCAGAAGGTCGACCGTCTCGAGCGCCGAGCGTTTCATGCCCGGATTGTTCTCCACCGCAGCCTCGAGCTTGCCGGGATTGTCGACGAACAGCTTAAGACCGTCGCGCAGCCGGGTGATGGTCACGAGAAAGGTCTGCTGGTTGGCAAGGTTCTTCTCGCGGCTGTCCATGACAGCGATGCCGCGGTCGGACGTCAGACCCTGCGCCATGTGCGCGTTAAGCGCATAGGCCAGATCAAGCCGCTTCAGCATCGGATCGTCAGGCGCAAGGCGGTGCAGCACGCCAACCGAGGTTGCCAGCGACACACCCTTGGCGTCGATCGCAATGATCCGCGCCTGGTCGGCATTGAGGAGGCCGCGCCTGTGATCAGTGTCGGTCCAGCGGATCCTGTCGCCATCATGAATCTCGATCTCGCGGCGCTCGTAGAGCTTCACCGGATCCTGCTCACCCTGTGGACGAAGCTGACCGGGACGAAATTCGAATTGCCGCCCGCGCTCGTTCTGGAGGGTAACGCGCTCGCGGGAGGGATCGATTGCCACCACCGTATAGCTCCCCTTCTGGAGCCCCTGCCCCCGTTGCCGGCGATCAACCTGGAGCACCGTGCCGGGGGCATAGCTCCTCGCATAGCGCAGTTCCTCGCGCGTCAGATTGATGCGCGAAAGCACCTCGATCTTCATCGCACCCGGTCCCAGCTCGCCATTGGCCTTCAGGCCTGTCTGGACCGCTTCGTTGACCTCACCGCGCAAGGCCCGGCCCGATGCATAGATTGCCGTAACTTCGCGCTCTTTCGGTGCGAGCGACAGCAAGGCGGCAGCGGCATCGACTGCTCCATCCCCGCCCGCAGCAACGACATTCTCGCCAAGATGGGCCAGCGCTTCACCGATCCGGCCGCCTTGCGCCGCGCGCTGGGCAGTGCGCAGCGCCTCATCGCGGGCGCGAAGATTGGTGTCCATGTGTGCGGCTTCGATACCGGCCTGCTGCATGACATCGAAGGGCTTGCCAGCATCGACCGCGCCCAGCTGCTTCGTGTCGCCGATGCTGGCGAAGCGATCGAGCCTGAGGAGATTGGCCAGACGCACCAGCTTTTCCATGTCGGCATTGCCGACCATCGATGCCTCATCGAGCACGACGACGGTCCCGCTCATTGCGGTGCGCGCTGCCTCGAGGCGCGAACCGCCCTCGCCTTTGAGGAGGTCCTTATGTTGCCCCAGAAAGCGCGCCACGGTCATCGATGGGATACCGGTGTCGCGTTCCAGCATCTGCACCAGCGTGTTCTGCACCGCGAGACCCAGCACGGTCTTGCCTTCCTTGCGCAGGATGTCGGCGACAGGCTTCAGAACCGTGCTTTTCCCTGCGCCGGCGACGCCCTGGATCGCGACGATGCGGTTGTGCGAGCTCAGCAGCAGGCGGCCCGCCCCCTCCTGACCCTTGTTCAAGCGGAGGCCATATCTGTTCTGCGAGACGGCTTGCAGCCGCCTTCCGGCATCGAAGGCAGGAACGATGGCGGGCGCAGCGCCGCGTCCGACCTCGACGCCTGCAAGGATCCGCTGCTCGAGGCTGATCGCATCATGGGTAGTGAGCATGTCGCGGTCCGCGCACTTGCCCGTCTGAAGGTAACCCTGGCGGATGAGCTGGTCGACCCGGCGCTCGATATCGGCAAATGCGGTTGGCAGCGCAAACCCGAGTGCGGTGCGATAGATTTCGGTTTTGGTGAAGGCAGCCTCGCGCTCGGCGAGATGGCGGATAGCCGAGGCGACACCATGGATCGCTGCGACTTCCTCCGGGCTGCGATTGCCGAGCCGCGAAGGTATCAGCGGGTCGCCTTTCGCGATGCCGAGGCGCTCGGCGAAGTCGTGGGCGATCTGCCTGCCTTGCTCGACGACCTTGCGAACCGATGATCCCAATCCGGCGATATTGCCGAGGCCCTTGGCGCTGCGTGCATTCGCCCGCGCGATGACCATCGCCGGATCGAACCCGAGCTTTGCGGCGGTGTCCTTCCATCGCTGTGTCAACGCAGCGCGGTCCTCGATGGCTTCCTTTTTCGCCCGCGTCATCAGCGTCGCGGCATCGAGCGCCCTCGGTCCCTGCGCGTTCATCTGCGCGGCGGCCTCGAGAACCTCCGCGCGCCGCGAGCTGAACGCATCGCGCACCTCTCTGGGAACGCCCACCGCTTCAAAATTGCCGTGCTTGCCGAACTCGCCGACTTCGTAGCCGAGCTTCTCCACGCTGAGCCGGAAGCGCGCCATGGTCATGGCGTTGAGGAGCGTATTGTGCTGCCAGAGATTGTCGTTGCGCAGCGCTCGCCACTTGCCGTCCGGCCCCTGCGTGACGTTGGCGATGACGGCATGGAAATGCGCGTTGGGCTCCTGGTTGCGGTTGGTGTCGTGCTGGAAGACCGCCGCCACAAGGTTGCCGGTCCGGACAACCTGCTCGTTGCCGCGTACCTCCATACGGGTTTCGGCAAGGTTCTTCTCGGCCCAGGACAGCGTCTCGCGGACCGCCGCGCCATAGGCATCGAGGATCCGCTTGTCGCCGCCGACCAGCGAGAGCACCGACCAGCTCTTCGGCATGGAGAAGGTGAGATCGGTGCCTGCGCGGTGGGCCCGGAAGTCGCTGCCAACGCGGCTTCCGTCGGGCAGAAATCCCTTGAGGACGGCTTCGAAGGTCTTGGCATCGACCGCACCCGACAGCCCCAGTTCTTCAGCCCCCTTGCCGAGCCATGCCCCGGACCGATCGGCATCGGCCCGGGTGTAGTAATTGTCGGCAGCGAAATAGCTGGCGGCTCCGCCCGCGGTTCGGACATTGGCTACCGACAGCACGGATCTGTATCCGGCGATGGGATGAAGAATGCCATCGTCAGATCTCCAGATCGCCGAGGTCGCGAGTGTCCTTGGGAGGCTCGTTTCGCTCGGGCTGTCCGCCCTCGTTCAGCAGCCTCTGGGCATCCGAAGATCTAGGCGGGCTCGCCGGCGCACCTCCTTTCCGGGAGGGTGGGTCATTGACCTTTGAGCCGCCGGATTTGGCTGTGGGGTCACCGCTTTTCTCGGCACCGTCCATAGCTTTTTGCCGAGCAGGTGACGGGTTTTGCCTGATTGCGGGATCGCGCGAATTACGCCCTGACTTGGGTCCCGATTTGAGTGCCGGGCGGTCACTGCTGCGAAGGTTGCCCAGGCCCTCGGATGGGTCAGCAGGATGGCCATGATGCCCCTTCCCGACCGGTGCCTGGCTAACTTGCGCGCGCTCCAGGTTGGTGGGGCTGGCGCCGCCGGCATCAAGCCTCCCCGCCGCATCTGAAACCATTAGACGTGCCGTCTCCGGTGTAATTGCGCGATCGGGCTGCGCTGCTTCGCCAGGTGCCTGATCGAAGGCCAGCTCGCCCTGCTTGAGGGCGGAATGGTGGCGCAAGGTCGACTTGCCGCCTCCATCATCGCCGGTCGAAGCCTGCGTGCTGGCACCCTCCCCGGATTGCCCTCCCGGTTTTGGTCGCGGGGGTACGGGAGCGTCAAGCTGCGCAGGCGGTGGAAGGCGATTGGGGCCCCGCACAATAAAGGCATCGGCCACTTTCGGGCGGTTTACCGGACAAAGCCTGACAGGCGCTGCGGGGAAGTCTTCCGGGAACTTGATGTAGCCATCTAGGCTCTTCATGTTCATCAGCTCGTCGGGCATTCGCAGCGGCTTGATCGTCGTGCGCCGGGTGAGGCTGACAGCGTCGCGGGCATTGTTGTAGCCCATCGAGTATCCCTCATCGGTATCGATGACCTCCTCGTGACCGATGACGTCGCTGCACCAGGTTGCGGTCTCCCGGTCGGCAACGGAGAGGATCAGTTTCGTGCGGGCAAGCGACGCGAGGGTCGCGGCCATGTTCTCACCATAGACCTCCTTGAGCTTGGCAAAGGCATGGAGGCCCAGAACGATCGCCCCGCCGAAATTGCGGGCAGTCTGAAGCCCGTTCTCGAGCGCGGGAAGACGATGCAGCGCGCCAAGCTCGTCGATGAAGAACCAGCACTTGACCTCATTGGCGCGCGCGGAGGTCATGAGCGTGTTCATGGCCGTATCGAGCCACAAGGTGAGGAGCTGCGAAGTCACGCTCATGTCGACATAGCGGGAGGAAATGAAGAGGATCGAGCCTCGTCCTGCGGGGTTCTCGGCTGCCTCCTCGATCCATTCGCGCACAGAAAAACGCGGACCTTCGGTTGGCAGCAGCTCAAGCGCCTTGGCATTGACATTGAACACCGCGCGCACCGATTCCGCCATCCGCGCAGCTTCGGGTGCGGTGATGGGACCGGCCATCGTGTCCTTTACCAGTTCGTGGACTTTGGAGAGGTCTGCGGACATCAATTCCTGCGCGAGCGCCGCATTCGATCCCCTGCCCTGGGCCACAAGTTCGACGCAGAATTTCACGAACAGGGCGCGCGCACCGAGCACCCAGAACTGCGCGTCGCCGCCCCCGTCATGCGGGACAAGCGCATCGGCGGCGGTCCAGAAATCGGCTTCGGTGCGGCACTCGTCGAAGAGGCTCCACTGCGGGCAACGCGCATCGAGCGGGTTCAGAATGACGTCCCGCGAAGCATCGTAGAACTGCTCGATGAAGGCGCCGGTGAGATCGAACACGACGCTGTTCTGGCCCTTGGCGCGGGCTTCTTCGATCATGGCCGAAATGGCGACCGACTTGCCGGTGCCGGTGGTGCCGACCAGCATGGCGTGGCTCTGTTCAAGCCGCCATGGATAGACGACCGCGGCGATGTGGGAGGGGCGATAGGGAAAGACTTTTGCGAGTTCCCATGGGAAGCAAAGCCGCCACTTCCATCCCATCGCGGCAGTGCGTTCGAGATTGCGCTTTTGGCGGTTGTGTTTGCGCAGGCGCCGGATCAGTTCACGAAGCTCAACAAGCCGCGCGCCGCGAACGTATATGCGCGCCTTGGCCTTGCCGCCAAAGCGGGCGGCGAACCCGTAGAAAAGCGCAAAGGCGGGGATGAGAAACAGGGCCGAACGCCACGCGGTGCTGGCGATTAGATCGGTCATGTGGTCCCACGCCCGGACCACGGGCGGGAACGATCCGAGCTTGCTGATCGGCAGTTCCATTGTGCCGCCGAAGGCGGTCTGAACCGCCACAAGCTTGCCCGGATCGAACTCCATGAAGCCGTAGGCTGCGGCATAGACGCGCATCCAGATGAGATAGACCTCATAGTCGGTGAGCGCTGATGACAGCGTCCACCATGAGGTCGAGGAGATCACCACGAAAGCAATGATCAGCGGGCCCTTGAGGCCTGCTGCGAACATGAAACCGAAGTGCCCGAGGAGCTGGCTTCCGCGCGTGAAATTGGCGAGGTTACGCTTCATCGAAACCTCCTGCGTCGGTGCTTTGCGCGAGGCCGAGTTCTTCGCATCTGCGGACATAGGCCTTATGTGCGCGGCCACGCAGATCGTGATCGGCATGACCGGAAAGCAGGGCATCCACGCCCACCATCGTGAAGACCGAATGGTGGTTTAGACGCTTCAACCAGGTACTGAGGCCGACGTTCAGATCGTCCTCGTCGCAGGCTTGCTGCAACAGCGAGCGGATCCATTCGCTCACGCTGATATCGCGGCGCTCGGCCGCACTGCGAACCCGCTCGGCGAGTTCGAACGAGACATGGACTTGGAGAGATTTTGGCCGTGTCATGCACGGACTCCTTGTGATGAGGAGCCCGGAACGCACTGCGAAAGGCAGGCAAAAATCTAATTCAGAAATGAGAACATGTCAAGAACATGAGGAATGGCGGAATTCTGCCATTCCGTCCCGGGTTCAATCAGAATTGATTGGCAGTTTCAGCCCTGTCCAGATCTGATTGGAAAGCTGCCACTGTCAGGGGATGCTCGTCCAGCCTCTGTTTTATAGAGAGAAATTGGAAAAATAGATGCTGCGACCC
>JAIXRO010000199.1 GCA_027485145.1 Hyphomonadaceae bacterium
CGCAGTCCTACCTCGTGCAGGACAAGATCATCGCCGCCGTGCGCCAGACCGGCGCCGAAGCGATCCACCCGGGCTTCGGCTTCCTGTCGGAGAACGCAGGCTTCGCCAAACGCCTCGAGGAAGAGGGGATTGGCTGGATCGGGCCGAACGCCTTCGCCATCGATTCGATGGGCGACAAGATTTCCTCGAAGAAGCTGGCGGCCGAAGCGGGCGTCTCGACGGTGCCCGGCCACATGGGCCTCATCGAAGACACCAAGGAAGCGATCAAGATCTCGAAGCAGATCGGCTATCCGGTGATGATCAAGGCCTCCGCCGGCGGCGGCGGAAAGGGCATCCGGGTCGCCGCCAATGACAAGGAAGTCGAAGAGGGTTTCCCGGCGGTGAAGGCAGAGGCGAAATCCTCCTTCGGCGACGACCGCGTGTTCATCGAGAAGTTCATCCTCGAGCCGCGCCACATCGAAATCCAGGTGCTCGGCGACAAGCACGGCAACTGCATCTACCTCAATGAGCGCGAATGCTCGATCCAGCGCCGCAACCAGAAGGTCATCGAGGAAGCGCCCTCGCCGCTGCTCGATCCGGAAACCCGCAAGAAGATGGGCGAGCAGGCCGTCGCCCTCGCCAAGGCCGTGAAATACGACAGCGCGGGTACGGTCGAGTTCGTCGCCTCCGGCAAGGACAAGGGCTTCTACTTCCTTGAAATGAACACCCGCCTGCAGGTGGAGCACCCGGTCACGGAGATGATCACGGGGGTCGACCTCGTCGAGCAGATGCTGCGCGTCGCGTATGGCGAGAAGCTCAAGATCAAGCAGTCGGACGTCAAGATCAACGGCTGGGCGGTCGAGAGCCGTGTGTATGCGGAAGATCCCTACCGCAACTTCCTGCCGTCGATTGGCCGCCTCAAGCGCTTCCATCCGCCCACGGAAGGAAAGCTCGGCAAGGGCGAAGTCCGCATGGATTCGGGCGTGCGCGAAGGCGACGAGATTTCGATGTTCTACGACCCGATGATCGCCAAGCTCATCACCTGGGGCAAGGACCGCGACACGGCGCTCGACGTACACGGCGAGGCGCTCGACCGGTTCCACATCGAAGGCATCCAGGACAATATCCCGTTCATCGCCGCCGTGATGGACGAGAAGCGGTTCCGCTCCGGCAACATCACCACCGCCTATATCAAGGACGAATTCCCCGAGGGCTTCCAGGGCGTTGCGCCCACGAAGACGCAGGAGGCCCAGCTCGTCTGCGCTGCCGCCTATGTCCACACCTTCTTCGACCGCCGCGCGGGCCGCATCTCCGGCCGTGTGGCGCCCGCCGGCCCGCCCCGCCGCGACTGGGTTGTGATCCTCGGTGACACGCACCACGCCGTCACGATCGACATCAGCGAGCATGGCGAAGCCCAGATTTCCGTGGACGGAGGAAAACCCCACAGCCTCGTGACCGGCTGGCAGCCTGGCAAGCACCTCGTCGAAGGTGTGCTCGACGGCAAGCCATTTGCGGTCAAGTTCGCAGACCGCACCGAAGGCTATCTTTTCCGCCACCGCGGCGTGGCCCTGCGCGCGCTCGTCTGCTCGCCCTTCGTCGCCGGCCTCCACGAGCGCCTGCCGGAGAAGCCGAAGGCCGACACCTCGAAGCTCATCATCTCGCCGATGCCCGGCCTTGTCGTCTCGATGGAGGTCGCGCTCGGACAGGACGTGCAGGAAGGCGAGGCGGTCTGCATCGTCGAGGCCATGAAGATGCAGAACATCATCCGCGCCGGCGCCAAGGGCACCGTCAAGGCGATCAACGTCAAGGCGGGCGACAGTGTCGCTGCGGATGAAATCATGGTCGAGTTCGCCTGATTTTCAGGAAAACAGGCACTTAACATTCCGGAAACCGGTTCGGCCTGCTATGGTCCGCGAGCAGCGGCGGAGCGGGCCCGATTCCTGGGAAGAACCTGCCTGTCAAATGACTGTTATCCAACAGACTTAGACGGGGCGGGCGCCCCAACGTCAGGAGCACGGATTACATGGAACTCTTTCTCACCCCGAACGGCCGCATCGATCAGCCCACCTATTGGCGCGCCGTCGGTATCCTGCTGGCCATCAGCGTCGCCTTGTCCGTGATCAGCGCGTTTGTGTCGCCGTTCCTCGGCTTCGCCAGCCTGCTCTTCATCTGGCCCTGGATCGCCGTGCACGTGAAACGCTTCCACGATTCGGGGAAAACCGGCTGGCTCACCATCGCGATCGTGGTGCTCTCGTTCATCGTCTCGGCCATCCTCGGGTTCGTCCTGCCCGGCCTGTTCGGGGTCGACCAGCTCGCGCTCCAGCAGGAAATGCAGCGCGAGATCGAGCGGGCCTCCTCAGGGGGTGACCCGTCCGCCGCCATCGGCGCCGCGATGGACGCCTCCAAGATCGTCGCTCAGGCGCAGCTCCTGCCCAGCCTCGTCTCGACAGCGCTGGTCACCGGCATCGTGGGCGCCGTGATGGGTGCGATCAACAAGACCGACCCGAACGACAACCAGTATGGTCCGGGACCCGGCGGCGCCAGCATCGCCTTTTCCTGAAACGGCGGCCAGGGCGTCGAAAGGAATACCGGAAAGGCGGAGCCCTTTCCCGTCTGAATGTACCTTTCTGTTCAGTGCACGAACGATCTATCAATACAGGGGATACACATGGTCAGCTTTCCAGAGGCCGTCCGGCTTTTCTTTGCCCGTTACACGGATTTCCAGGGCCGCTCGCGCCGCTCGGAATACTGGTGGGTGACACTGCTCAACATCATCGTCGGGCTGGTGGGCGGTATCCTGCTCGCCGCAATCGGCGGCTATGCCAGCGGCGAACTGAATGCGGTGGGCTTCGTCATCGCGGGCCTGCTCGGGCTCTATGTGCTGGCCATCATCATTCCGAGCATCGCGCTGTTCGTGCGCCGCCTGCATGATATCAACCAGACCGGCTGGATCGCCCTTGGCATCTATGTGGCGGGCATCATCCCGATCATCGGCCTGCTGGCCTCGATTGCCCAGATCGTGATTGGCTGCATTCCCGGCACGGTGGGCGAGAACAAGTACGGCGCCGACCCCAAGGGCCCGGCGGCGTCCACTTCAGACGTATTTGTCTGATCGCAGCCACTGGCGTAGCGTCACCACAAGAGCCGGGCGCAGGCGTCCGGCTCTTTTTTCTTGCTTTGTTTTATCGTTTATTGATAAGGGGACGCTCATGGTCCTCTCCACGCACCAGTCAGGCGATCTTATCCGTCACATGGACTTCCGTTTCCTGTTCCTTGAGCCGCAAGGCCGTCTTGCGCCCCGGCCCTTCGCCCGCGGGCTGGTCGTGCTGACCGGCGCCTTCATGTTGATCACCGTCCTGACGGCGGTGGTCTCGCCGGGCCTCGGCATCCTGCAATACACGCTGATGTTCCCGTACATCTGCCTGTTCGGCAAACGCCTCCATGATGCCGGCCTCAGCGCCTGGCTCTGGCTGGCCTTCCTGTCGGGGTTCGGCTTCGTCAACATGTTCCTCTCGGCCATCCTGTTGCCGCTTCTCTCGCCGCAGGCCTTCGCCATCCAGGAAGAGATCCAGACACTGATGCAGGCCGATGGCTTTGCCGCCGCCTTCGAGGCGCTCGCCGAACAGGCGCCGGAATATGCCCGCCTGTCGGCGGTCACCACCGTTGCGGCCTTGCTGGCCGCCAGCGCGCTCGTCGGCTTTGCGGCCTACCGGATGCGCTCGGACCCCAAACCCAACCGTCACGGCCCGCCAACAACCGGCGCTGCCCCCCGGCCTACGGCCTGACCCCTGATCACGGAAAGCGACACGGCCATGGACACGTCCCTCGGAGAGATCGATCCCCACCGCCCCTGGATCCGCGACGAGCGCGATGATCCCGGCGCCATGAACTGGGCCGAAACCCTGCTCAATCCGATGGGCGAGACCTCCAAGCTGCACTTCAGCCGGGCCTGGACCTTCATGTTCCTCGGCCGCGTCGTGCTTTATCTGGTCCCGTCCTTCGTGGTCGCCATTCTCGGCATTTCGGGGGTGGCACCTGAAATCTTCAATACGCCGTTGGACCTGTTGATCGTGACGATCCCGGCGGTGCTCGTGCCGTTTGCCCTGTTCACGGTGGTCACCGAGTTCACCTCATTTGTGGCACACACCCGCCGCCTGGCCGATGCCGCGCGTCCCACATGGCTGGCGGCGATTGTGCTCGTGCCGATGATCCTCGGCCTCGTGGCCTATGCCGCGGGCACGACGATGGGCGCCGCCCAGCACCGCAAGATGAATGCTCCGCCTGCGGAGAAAACCGAAACAGCGCCCAAGGATGGCGCGGCCGCCGCCGAAGCCAAGCCCGAAGAGAAACCCAAAGGTCAGCAACGCCGCGGCCCGCCGGGCCCGCCCGGCCCGCCGCAGAGCGAGCGTCAGGCGGCGGTGTCCACCGGCCTCGGCATGGCGCTTCCGATCTGGGGGCTGGCGTCGTTCGGCGTGATGATCTGGTCGCTGGCCTTCGTCGCCCGGCTGCCGAATGGCGGGCAGGGCCCCCTGCGCACGGGCAGCGACCGCACGCCCGAGGAACTCGCCGGGGGGTATTAGGGGGCACAGGCCCCACCCTTGCCCTCCCCACGCTTTGCGCGGGGAGGGGACCGCGTCGCGCTGTTTTGCCAAGCTTCCTCTCACCACGGGATGAGGCGTCCCCTCCCCGGAACGGGGAGGTCTAGGGTGGGGCTTCGGCTTTAGCCGTCGAAGCTTCAGATGCCCGCACCAGCCGGCTCCCGAACACATCCTCGAACGCGGCCTTCAGCGCCATGTCCGCCTCCGCCATGGAGACGACCCGGCCAAGCCCTTCGAGGCTGGTGACGCCGAAGCGCGGGTCTTCGATGCCGCACGGTGTGATGCCCGTGAAATGGTCCAGTTCCGGTGCCACGTTCAGCGAGATGCCGTGCAGGCTGACCCAGCGTTTGAGGCGCACGCCGATCGCCGCGATCTTGTCCTCGCGCAGCGGCCCGCCTGGCTCGGTCCGGTCCACCCAGACCCCGACCCGGCCCGCGCGCACGCCCGCCTCGACATTGAACGCCGCCAACGCGCGGATGATCCACGCCTCGAGGCTTGCCACGAAGGCGCGCACGTCGCGCCCGCGTGCGCCGACATCCAGCATCACATAGGCCACCCGCTGGCCGGGGCCGTGATAGGTGTACTGCCCGCCGCGCCCGGCATCGAAAACCGGGAAACGGGCGGGGTCCTTCAGGTCTTCGATTCGCGCCGATGTGCCGGCCGTATAGAGCGCGGGATGCTCGAGGAACCAGACGAGTTCGCGCGCCTCGCCCTCCCGGATCGCCCGCGCCCGCGCCTCCATCAGGGCCAGCGCGGCGCCGTACGAAACGGGGGTATCGGAGACCACCCAGTCAACTTCGGACAAGTTTGTCATGCCCCCTCGATATAGGCGTTTTTCGGGGCTTCACAAAGCCGGAGCGCCGCCCTATACGGCCCGTCTGCCTCGAATGAGACCAGTCGTGCGGTCATGGCGGAATTGGTAGACGCGCAGCGTTGAGGTCGCTGTGGGGCAACCCGTGGAGGTTCGAGTCCTCTTGACCGCACCATCCCAGCCGGTCCGCGCAGCGGATCATTCGGTCCGGGGGACCGAATGAAGGCGCAGGATGAATCAAAGACCCTTTCTTCCCGGTCCGCGCAGCGGATCATTCGGTCCGGGGGACCGAATGAAGGTGCAGGATGAATCAAAGACCCTTACTTCCCGGTCTCCGAAGGGGTTCAGGCCGTCTCGCGCTTGCGCATGGCCGCGCCGAGAAGCTCCAGCATATCCGCCAGCGGCTTCGGCCGCGAGATGTGATAGCCCTGCGCCGCGTCCGCGCCCATGTCCCTGAGGAGCGCCATGACCTGTTCGGTCTCGACGCCTTCGGCAACAACCGACATTCCCATCGCATGGGCAAGGTCGATGGTCGACTTGATCATCAGCTCGTCCGAGCGCCCTTCCGTCAGTGTCAGGATGAACGACTTGTCGATCTTCAGCTCGTTCGCCGGGATCTGCTTGAGGTAGGACAGCGACGACAGGCCCGCGCCATAGTCATCGATCGAGATCGCGATGCCGGTACTGCGGAAAAGGTTGATGATCCGCAGCGCCTTTTCCGGATCGTTGATCACGGCCGTTTCCGTTATCTCGAAGCAGAGCTTCGCGCCGGATGACTTGACCTTGCCGATCGCCCAGAGCGCAAAGCTCTCGTCATTCATCTGGCGCCCGGACACGTTCACCGAGATCGGCAAGTCGAAACCTTTGGCGCGCAGGGTCTGCTGGTCCTCGATGGCCCGCGTCACGACCCATTCCGTCAGCTGACGGATATGCCCTGTCTCCTCCGCAACCGGGATGAAGCTGTCGGGGAAAACCCGGCCGCGTACCGGATGCTCCCAGCGGATCAGCGCTTCGAATCCGGAGATCTGGTTTTCCGACAGGCTGAACTTCGGCTGGTAATGCAGCGACAGGCCGCCATCGGTCATCGCCGCCAGCATTTCACTCATCAGCGACAGGGTGAGGGCCGGGTTGCCATATTCCGCGAGGTCGAACACCGAGACCGGTTCCTGCCGGCTTTCCGCAAAGTCGGCGGCAACGACCGCCTGGTCGACCGGGCCAATCGGCGCGCCGCGTCCGGCTTCGGGCTCGGCAATGCCGCTGCAGAGCAGCAGGTCCACCGACGCGTCTCCGATCATTGCGGGCTGCGCGCAGGCCGCGATCAGGCGGCGCAGGCCTTCCGGCCGCACGAACGGGTTTTGTGCATCGAGGATGAGGCCGATATCGGTCGCGCTGATCCGGTACGGCGCCGCGCCGTCGGCAAACTCGCTGATCCTCCGCGCCAGGACGGCAAGGGCCTGCGCCGCGGCGCCATGCCCGATTGCCGCGCGCACGCTGCGGAATCGCTTGACCCGGATCACGACGACGCGAACCGAGGCGTCACCGTCCATGGTCATCCGTGTCCGGAGGTCGTCATCCATCGCGCGCCGATTGGCGAGGCCCGTTTCAGAATCCTCCCGCCCCATCTGGACGATGGACGCCTCGCGGGCTTCAAGATCGCCCAGCATGGTGTTGAAGCTGTCGGCCAGCCGGCCAAATTCATCATCCGATGGCACATCGACCGGTTGCCGGTTGCCGGACGCGAGGGCCTGCACGGCCTTGTCCAGCGCAAAGATCGGCCGGGTCACGCTTCGCGCGACCAGCCGTCCACTGAAGATCAGCAGCGCCGCGCCGAACAGGCTGAACAGCAGGATCGCCAGCATCATCGGGCGGTAAGGCGCCATCGCGGCATCCAGCGGATAGGTGATGATCAGGCTCACCGCCTCGTCACCGGTGAATGACTTGATTTGCCGGGAGGCGCCGATCGCTTCCGTTGTCCGGAAGGTGGCGTCATGGTCCGTCGAGGCGTGGTCGCCGTTGCGGATCTCGGCCTTGATCTGGATCGCCGACATTTTCTCCAGTTCGGCCATCCGCACCGAGTCGAGTTCCGAAAAGAAGAAGGCCCAGCCCACCAGCACCGGTGCGCGGATCGGGACCGCAACCGACTGGAAGTGCTTGTTGTCGACCCGGACCACGCCGCTCGGACGGTCCTGTTCCAGCAGGGCCTGATACGCAGTGTCCGGCAATTGCGAGAGCGTGCCATCGGCAGACACGAACCGTCCGTCCGGAAAGGCGACACCGACCGTCTGACCTTCAAGCCGGCCCTGTGCGTTGGAGATGGCCGAGGCGATGGTCTCGATGTCTTCCGTGGCCACCGCTTCCCGGAAGCCGAAATCCGCGGCCAGCACGTCGGCGTTGGACTCCATGTGCGCGGCCGACAGGGACCAGAGGCGTTCGAATGCATTGACGCTCGACTGCAGCTCCCGCTCGACGGAGCGTTCCGCATTGATCTTTATACTGATGTAAACGGCGCCTGCGACCATCAGGATGATCAGGCCGAACAGGGCGGAGTAGATGAAGGTCAGCTTGCGCCGGAGCGTGCCGCCGAACCAGCGACTTGTGGGCCTGCGCTTGATCGGCCAGCGTCTAATGAGCATGGCTCTTGACCTTGAGGCTGACCGGAACCGGCGCAGTGCGTTTGGCGGGCAGCGTCACCTTCACCTCGGCGGGCAGCGCATCCGGATGCCAGACCGTCGCCGCTTTCGCATCGGCCGGAAGGTCCAGTGTCGCGTTTCCGTCCGCGTCCGTCTTGGCCGCATAGGGCGTGTCCACCACGCGGATGTAGGCGACCATCGTGTCATGGATGTTGCAGCCGATCGCGGCGATGCCGGCTTTCTCGAGCTTCACCGAGCGCGACTCGTCCTTGCCGTAGAGTTTCAGCTCGAACTTGTTGCCCTTGGAGAAGGAGTAGACATGGTGGCGCACCTTGTCGAGGTTCGGGAATTTCACATCCGATCCCACCGGCGCAATCAGCACGTAAGGGCTGAATTGCAGGTTTTCCTGCTTCATCTCCAGCGGCCATGAAAACTTGACGGCCGGCGCGCCGGCGCCTGCGGCCACCATCACGACAGCGTCCTTCACCGGTTTTCCGGCCCCATCCGACACCACAAATGTCACTTTTTCGGCGAAGGCGGGGCCCGTCAGCAGGCAGAGGAATGTGGCAGCGGCGGCGAAGAGTCGGAGAGGTCTGAGCATATCCTATGTCTGCCGCAATATGATTTCGGCAGCGTTAATCTCTTGGAAGAATTATCCGAAGATCATCGGCTCAACGAACATTGTTAAGACGATATCAGCCCATGATTTCCGGCTGGTTGCCGCACGGAAAGCCGCCTCGCATGCGCCTCGAAATCCCGATTGTTCTTGTCGGGCTGTCCATCGCCTTTGCGCCCGTGTGCGCGGCGCAGAAGCTGGAACTGCGCGGCAAGCTGTTGCTGACGCGCGGGGTCTCCAGCCTCGAAGGCGCGGGCGGCGGCGCGCTGACGCCCTGGGCCCTGATCACCGGCAACGGGACCGATCGCGGCATCGGCGCCACCGCCCACTATGACTATGTGACCGTCAACGATTACGGCCTCACAAGCTACGGCGCAGCGGCCGGTCTTTATGACCGGTTCGAAGTCTCCTACTCCCGGATGACACTCGACACGCGCGATGTGGGCGCTGCCCTCGGGCTCGGGCAGGGATACGAGTTTGCGCAGGATGTCTGGGGCGTGAAGATGCGCGTCGCCGGTGACGCCGTGTACGGACAGGATACATGGCTGCCTCAGATTGCGGTCGGCGCCGAATACAAGACGTCGAACCGCGACGGCCTCGTCCAGGCGCTCGGCGCGGACGAATCGGAAGGTATCGATATCTATGTGTCCGCCACCAAGCTGATCCTCGCCGAAAGCCTGCTGGCGAATGCGACGCTGCGCTATACGGGCGCGCACCAGACCGGGCTGCTCGGCTATTCCGATGAGGCCAGCGTGCAGCCGGAGTTCTCGCTCGGCTACATGCTCAGCCGCCGTTTGATCGTGGGCGGAGAATACCGGTTCAAACCCGATGATCTCGCCTTCGCGAAGGAAGATGACTTCCTCGACCTCTTCGGCGCTTACGCCGTCAATGACACGCTGACACTCACTGCCGGCTATGTCGATCTGGGCGAGATCGCCACGGTCGAGGACCAGCGCGGCCTCTATCTCAGCGCCCAGGTCGGATTCTGAACCCATGAAGACAATCACGCTGCTGCTCGCCGCACTCTTGCTGCCGCTCGGTCTCGCGCGCGCTGAACCGCTGCCGGGCGAGCAGCCCGTCGATCCCTACGAGGTCTCGAACGCGAACGCGGGCGCCGATCCGTTTGAGGGCGCGGCTCTTTTCGAGGCCTTCAATGGCGAAGCGGGCATTGGCCGCGTCGTCGATGACATGGTGGACCGCAACCTGGCGGACCCCCGTATCAAGGACATCTTCGCCGCCTCTGATCTCGTTCGCCTGCGCCGTACACTGAAGGAGCAGTTCTGCTTCATTCTCAACGGCCCGTGCGACTATACCGGCATGGACATGAAGTCCTCCCACGCCGACCACGGCATCACGAACCGGGAATTCAATGCGCTTGTCGAAAACCTGCAGCTCGCCATGAACACTGAAGGCGTGCCCTTCCGCGCGCAGAACAAGCTGCTGGCCAAGCTCGCGCCCATGCAGCGGGATGTCGTGACGCGCTAGGCCCGCACTGCGCCCCGCGGCGCGATTGTCAGCCCGGTCGCACGCGCCTAGGTTTTCCCCGTGACGGCCCGCCAGAGGCCGATGGAGGATCACGATGCGCCTTGTCCTGACGATGCTTGCCGCCGCCTGCCTGCTTGCCGGGTGCAAGGCGGCCGGGGATCAGCCAGCCCCGCCGGCGGCCGAGGCCGCAGCGCCGCCGCCCGCCGCCTGGACCACCATTTCGCCCGGCGGGGACACGCTCTGCGCGACCGGGACACCCTACAGATTTCATGTGCGCGCGGGCGATGCGTCGCGCGTGATGATCTTCCTGAACGGCGGCGGCGCCTGCTGGTCGGGCGAGTTGTGCGATCCGTCCCTCGGCCTCAACGCCTACACGCCCTTTGCCGAGATGGAGTCCAACACGCCGGCCCGGATGGGCGGCGTGTTCGATGCCGCCAATCCGGAAAACCCCTTCGCGAGCTGGACCCAGGTCTTCGTGTCCTATTGCACGGGCGACTCGCATCTCGGCGCGCGCGACATGACCTATCCGAAACAGGCCGGCGGCGACATCACGATCCACCACCGCGGCAAGGCGAACGTGCAGTCGGCGCTCGACTGGGTGTATGCCAACTATCCCGCGCCCTCCCGCATCTTCGTGGGCGGCGGCAGCGCCGGGGCGATTGCCTCACCTTTCTATGCCGGTGTGGTGGCCGACCATTATCCGCAGGCGGAGGTTGTCCAGTATGGCGGCGGGGCGGGGGGCTACCGCGCCGGGGCCGTCTCCGGATTGCTGGAGACGTGGGGTACGTTCGAGACGATGCCCGACTGGCCGGAACTTGCCATGTTTGACCGCGCCCGTTTCACCACCGAAGACTTCTACCGCGTCACGGCCCGGCGGCATCCCGGCATGCGGATGAGCCAGTTCAACAATGTCGATGACGAGGTCCAGCAGATGTTCCTTGGCCTGATGGGCGTGCGCGATCCGGTGCGCGGGTTGATGGCGGCCAATATCAGCGAGCTCAGAGCCGAGATCCCGAACTTCCGCGCCTATTCCGCGGCCGGCAAGGACCACACGCTGCTGCGCTATGACCGCCTGTACACGATCGAAACCGGCGGCGTCCGCGCGTCGGACTGGGTGCGGGGCCTCGCCGAGGGCAGGGATGTGGCGACGGTGGATTGCGCGGCGGAGACTGCCTGTGATTGAGGCCGGGCTGTAAAGCCTAACCGAGCCGCTCCAACACGCGTGCCCGCCCGATCAGCGGCAGTACGGTCGCCATCTCGGGTCCGTGCTCCATGCCGGTCACGGCCAGCCGCAGCGGCTTGAACAGCGTCTTGCCCTTGCGGCCTGTCGCGGCTTTCAGCGCGTTCGTCCATTCGCTCCAGCTGGCGGCCGTCAGCTCGCCCGCCGGCAGGTGCGCGCCGGCGCCCGCGATGAATTCCCGGTCCTCGTCGGCGATCACCGCATGGGCCTTGCCGAAGATCATCTCGACCCAGTTTCCGGCATCGCTGACCCGCGCGCAGTTCTCGCGCACGGCGAGCCAGAAGGCTTCATTGTCCGCCCGCGGATCAATCGCGGCGAGGCGGGCCTGCGCCTCGGCAAAAGGCATCGCGTGGACGAGCGCGGCGTTCAGGGTCTCGAGGTCCGTCTCGTCGAAGCGGGCCGGGGCGCGGCCGATCTTCGAGAAGGAGAATTCCGCGGCAAGTTCCGCCAGCGTGCTGCGCGGCTCGATATTGTCTGATGTGCCAAGCTTGGCGAGGTGGCTGCAGATCGACATCGCCTCGATGCCCTGCGCGCGCAGCTCGCCCACCGAGAGGGAGCCGATCCGCTTCGACAGCGCCGATCCGTCCGCGCCGACCAGCAGCGGCATGTGCGCCATCTCCGGCGCCTTGCCGCCGAGCGCCATGAAGATCTCGATCTGCGCGCCGGAGTTCGTCACATGGTCCTCGCCGCGCACCACATGCGTGATGCCCGCCTCGATATCATCGACCACCGAGGGGAGGGTGTAGAGATAGCTGCCATCCTCGCGGATCAGCACGGGGTCGGACACGGACGACGTGTCGATGCCCTGCGGCCCGCGCACGAGGTCGTTCCACTCGACCCGCGCGCCGGACAGCTTGAAGCGCCAGTGCGGCTTCAGGCCGCTGGCTTCCAGCTTCGCCCGGTCGGCGGTGGTCAGGTTCAGCGCCGCCCGGTCATAGACCGGAGGCCGGCCGCGCGACTGGGCGATCTTGCGTTTGACATCCAGCTCCTCGGCCGTCTCGTAGGCCGGATAGAGCAGGCCCATGGCGCGCAGCTTGTCGGCGGCCTGGTCGTAGATCCCGAAGCGTTCGGACTGGTTGAACGTGTCCGCCCAGACCAGGCCGAGCCAGGTCAGGTCTTCCTTGAGGATCCTCTCGTTTTCCTTGGTCGAGCGCTCGAGATCGGTATCGTCGATCCGCAGGATGAACTTGCCACCCTGGCCTTGCGAGAACAGCCAGTTCACCAGCGCCGTGCGCACATTGCCGACATGCAGGCGGCCCGTGGGCGAGGGAGCGAATCGGACAACAGGGGCGGTCATGGGGGCAGGGCTTTCCGGGGTTGGAGAAGGCGCTTTCGACATCAAATCGAGGCAAAAGCCAAGCGCTTCGGCCACATTCTTGCTATTGTTTTGGTTCACGAGCATCTAAGATTGCAGAGATCTGGGAGAGGGCCATGAGATTCGGCTGGTTGCTGGCTGGAGCACTGCTCCTTGCCGCTTGTGGACAAAAAGACGGCACTTCCCCGGGAACACTGGCGGAAGGCGCTGCCAGTGCGGCGGCTGCAGCGGCGGAACAGGCCGTTCGCCCGCCGCTCGATTATGCGGCCTTGTCCGGATATGACGACACCTGGTTTCTGAGCGCGGGCTGGCCGGGCGAATATCCGCCGGGCTTCGCGGTGCTGGACGCCGAAGTGAAGGTTCCGGCCCGCGCGCGCCCGAACCCGACCGATCCGCAGGATATTGCCTGCCTGTTGCCGCAATATGCCAATTACCAGATCTGGAACGCCGAACGCACGGCGGAAGACGATCTCGAATACTTCGTCGCGACCAAGAAGGTGCCGGTGACGGCGCTTCAGGACGCGACGGTCGAGTTCATCGGCGAGTCCGGCAAGATCGAGACGCTCGACCTGAAGAAGGGCGATGTGCTGACCTACCTGCGCTATGTTGGCGAAGGCTTCACGGTCATGTCGTTCAATGGCCGCGAGTTCGACATCAACGAAGGCGAGCTGGCCGATATCACCGACATCACCAACACGGCGCTGGTCGAGAATCTCTGGGCCCGTGTGACCTGTCTCGGCGGCAAGCAGGCCTGGCTGATGTTCGATGAAGTGATCGGAGAGCCGGGCATCTATCCCTCGCCCATCACCGGCTATGGCGAAGCCGCGGACATCGAGCCGGGCGATGCGGACAGCGTGCGCGAAGCGGTCGCCACCGACGCTTACGGTCTCGATCAGCCCACGGATGAAGTGATCCCGCCCCCGGAAGAGTAGGGCCTCAAGGCCTAATCATCCCGGAACCGGTTCGTGATCGGATAGCGCCGGTCGCGGCCGAAATTCTTGCCGCCGACCTTGACGCCCGGAGGGGCCTGCCGGCGCTTGTATTCGGCAAGGTAGACGAGGTGTTCGATGCGGCGCACGGTGGCCGCGTCATGGCCGCGGGCGAGGATCGCGTCCACGTCCTCCTCGAGGTCCACGAGGCCGCGGAGGATATCGTCGAGCACCGGATAGGGCGGCAGGGAGTCCTCGTCCTTCTGGTTGTCGCGCAGCTCCGCCGAGGGCGGCTTGGTGATGATCCGCTCCGGGACGACCTTCAGCTTTGGCACGAGTGATCCCGGCGGCACGTTGGCATTGCGCCATGCCGTCAGTTCAAAGACTTCCGTCTTGTAGAAATCCTTCAACGCATTGTAGCCGCCGCACATGTCGCCATAGAGCGTCGCGTAGCCGACCGCCATCTCGCTCTTGTTGCCGGTGGTCACCACCATGTGGCCGAACTTGTTGGAGAGCGCCATCAGCGTTACCGCGCGCAGGCGCGACTGGATGTTCTCTTCCGTGATGTCGGCCTTCCTGCCCGCGAAGGCGGGCGCGAGCATCCCGCCGAGCGCTTCGACGCCGGGATGGATCGGGATCGTGTCATACTTGCAACCGAGCGCCTCGGCGCAGGCTTTCGCGTCTTCCAGACTGTCCGTAGACGTATATTTGGACGGCAGCATCACGCACCAGACCTTGTCCGGCCCCAGCGCGTCCGCCGCGATCGCGGCCGTCAGCGCCGAGTCGATCCCGCCCGACATGCCGAGCACGACGCCGGGGAACCTGTTCTTGCGCACATAATCGCCGAGCCCCTGCATCGCCGCGCGGTATTCCGCCGCCCAGCCATCCAGGTCAGCCGCGCAGCCCTGGCCGAGGCCCGTGACCTGCTTCGTGGACGGATCAAACTCGACCAGTGCATAGCCGGTCTCGAACTGGCCGACGAGGCCGCAGCGCTGGCCGTGGGTCGAGTTCGTTGCGAACGAGGCGCCGTCGAACACAAGCTCGTCCTGGCCGCCCATCTGGTTGACGAACAGGTAGGGCAGGCCGAGGTCCGCCCATTTGTCGAAGGCAGAGGCCCGCTCGGTCTGGATGGCGCGCCGCCAGGGCGAGGCGTTCGGCACGAGCAGCAGGTCTGCCCCCGCCGCCTTCGCCGCGCGGGGCACGCGCTCGAACCAGATATCCTCGCAGATCGCGAGGCCGATGCGGGCGCCCTTGAAATCGACCACGACCGCCGGGCCGGTGCCGGGCGTGTAGTGGCGCTTCTCGTCGAACACGCCGTAATTCGGAAGCTCCCGCTTGTCATGGCGCGCGCGGATCTCGCCGCCTTCGAGGAACAGGGCGGAGTTGTAGAGCACGCCGTCCTCGCGCCAGGGCGCGCCGATCAGCACGGCCGGGCCGGTCGCGGTCTCGCGGGCGAGGGCGTGGATGGCGGCCATCGACAGGTCCACCGCCGAGGGCTTCAGCACCAGGTCCTCGGCCGGATAGCCGAGGATGAAATGCTCGCTCAGCACCACAAGATCGGCGCCCCGGCTCTTCGCCTCCAGCACCGCCCGGCGCGCCAGCACGACATTCCCGGCAATATCGCCGACCACCGGATTGAGCTGCGCCGCCAGGATTCTCAGATTTTTGCTCATGTGGAGCATTTAATGTGCGTCGAAAGGAATGTCATGACCCATCGTAGGGCGGGATGAAATCCCGCCAATCAAACGCGATGGTGTCACGAGGCGGGATTTCATCCCGCCCTACGACCCACCCGTCCCGAAAAGTTGATTTGCGCCTTGTGGCGCGCTCGCTAACGCTGGGGCTCGAGTGCGGGGACCGGGACATTCATGCCGACAGCGTTTGTGTTTGCCGGGGGCGGGAGTCTGGGGGCGATCCAGGCCGGGGCGCTGGCGGAGCTGGTGGCGGCGGGGGAGCGGGCGGATTTTGTCGTCGGGGCCTCGGTCGGCGCGCTGAATGCGTGCTATTTCGCGGGCCGCCCCGATGCGGCGGGGGTGGCGGCGCTGGAGGATATCTGGCGCGGGCTGACGCGGGCCGATGTGTTCCCGGTGACGCCGGGCAGCGTGCTCGAATTCCTGCGCGGGCGGGGCAGCCTGTTCGGCGCCTCGGGCCTGCGGCGGATCGTGGAGACCTATCTGCCCTTCACGCGGCTGGAGGATTCGCCCTTGCCGGTGAGCGTGGTGGCGACGGATCTTTCCGGGGCGGCGGTGAGCCTGTCGTCCGGGCCGGCGGCGCTCGCGGTGCTGGCGAGCGCGGCGATCCCGGTGGCGTTCCCGCCGGTGAACGTCATGGGGCGCGAGCTGATGGACGGGGCGATTGCCGGCAACACGCCGATCCTCACCGCCGCCGCGATGGGGGCGGACCGGATCATCGTGCTGCAGACGGGCTATGCCTGCTCGATGGCCGAGCCGCCGCGCGCCGCGATTGCGCGCGGGCTGCATGCGCTGACGCTGCTGATCTCGAACCAGATGACGCGCGACCTGGAGCTGATCGGGGCGAAGGCGAGCGTGCATATCACGCCGCATCTCTGCCCGCTGGACGTCTCGCCGTTCGAGTTCTCGAAGGCGGACGAGCTGATCGGGCGGGCGCGGCGCCTGACGGCGGACTGGATTGCGGCGGGCGGATTGCGCGAGCCTTCGGGGCCGACCGCGATCACGCATGACCATTCGCCGGGCATGGGCATGGATGTGCCGCTGGCGTTCGCGTTTGATCCCGTGAGCTATTTTTCGGAGGGCGGGCCAGTCGAGGGGCGGGCCGAGCTCGAGGCGGTGCATGAGGGGCGGCGCTACCGGTTTGCGAGCGCCGAGAACCAGGCGACCTTCGAGGCGCATCCGGCGCGGTTCCTGCCGCAATATGGCGGCTTCTGCGCCTTCGCGATGGCGCGGGGCAAGACGGTGAAGGCCGATCCGCGCGTGTATGCGGTGATCAACGACCGATTGTATTTCAACGTCAACAAGTCCGTCCACGGACAGTGGCAGGGAGACGCCGCGCGGCAGATCGAGCGGGCGGATGAGCATTGGATGGGTGCGAGCCCACCGGGAGCAAGCAAGCCATGACGCTTCAGGAGGGCGGCGCCGGCGTACGCCATGTCAGCTTCAATGCGGGGAATCGCGGCGGCTGGCAGTTGTCGGAGATGCGCGCCGTCACGGGGCCAGGGCTTGCGCCGTTCGCGCGGCTTGAGGCCTTTGCAGCGGAGGCGGCGCCCGGCGCGGTCTGGTCCCTCAGCGGCGTCTCCAGCCACAAGCGGTACACGACCCGCGGCGAGGCTGCGATGATGGACGCGCGGCCCGCCCCGCTCGGCCGGGCGGGGGCACGCGCGGCGGCGCTGATCCCGATCCGCAAGTCCCCCGCCTGGTGGTCGCTCGCGCAGGATGACCGGCGCGCCATCTTCCAGGAGAGTTCCGGCCACATTTCCATCGGCATGGACTATGTGCCCCGGGTCGCCCGCTTCCTGATCCATTGCCGGGATGGCGGCGGCCCGTTCGATTTCCTCACCTGGTTCGAGTATGACCCGGCCGATACTCCGGCCTTTGACGCCATGCTGGCCCGGCTGAGGGCGACCGAGGAATGGCTGTATGTTGACCGCGAAGTCGATCTCCGGCTGGTCAGGGCGGAGGCTTGAGGTATGTTCGGTGGGACACTGGCGAGCGAGAGCGGGCAGGCATGAACGCGGACATGGCGGCGATGATCTGGCTGGGGCTGGGCGTCTATCTGGGGCTGGGCCTCCTGATCGGGCTCGGCGTGGCGGCGTTCGGATTGACGCGGCTGACGCCGGGGGCGGCGCACATGCCGTGGCGGGTGCGGCTCCTGATCCTGCCCGGCCTGACGGCGCTCTGGCCGGTGGTGCTGCTGCGCCTTGCCGGCGTGCGGCCGAAGGAGGACCGGCCATGACGCGGGGCCAGCGGCGGGTGCATGCTTTGTTGTGGCCGGTGCTGGCGGTGCTGCTCGCGGGCGTGACCCTCGGGGCGCTGTATGAGCGCGCGCGGGTGGCGGACGCGGCGGCCGAGCAGGGGGCGGGCTGATGGCGGCGAGTTTTACACTGGTCGGCTGGAACCGGTTCAAGCGCTCGTACGATGTGGCGCTCATAGCCGGCATCGTGCTGTTTTTTGCGGCGCATGTCGGCGCCGGCATTCTGGGCACGCCGGCCGGGCAGGCGCCGAGCGAGTTGCAGGTGGTGATCCGCGCGAGCGGGGCGGCGGCGTTCAGCCTGCTGACGTTCATCCTGTGCATCGGGCCGCTGGCGCGGCTGACACCGCGGGCCCTGCCGCTGCTGTATAACCGGCGCCATCTGGGGGTGGCGTGTTTCCTGATTGCGCTGGTGCACGGCGCGCTGGTGGTGCTGTGGTATCACGGGTTTTCGCAGGTGAATGCGTTCATCTCGCTGCTGGTTTCCAATCCGCGCTACGATTCCTTTGGCGGCTTTCCGTTCGAGAGCCTGGGACTTGGCGCGCTGCTGATCCTGTTCGTGATGGCGGCGACGAGCCATGATTTCTGGAACGCCGTGCTGGGGCCGCGTCTCTGGAAGGCGCTGCACATGGGGGTTTATGCCGCCTACGGATTGCTGGTGGCGCATGTGATGCTGGGCGCGGCGCAGGGCGAGACAGGGCTGGTGCAGGCGGCGCTGGCGGGTGGCTCGGCGTTGATCGTGGCGGGGCTGCACGTTGCGGCCGGCCAGCGCGAGGCGGCGCGGGACGGCGCGGCGGCGGACCCCGGCGAGGGGTGGCTGGATGCAGGACTGGCGGCGGAGATTGCCGATGGCCGGGCGGTGATCATCGTGCCGCCGGAGGGCGAGCGGATTGCCGTGTTCCGGGACGGGGCGAAGGTCTATGCGGTGGCGAATGCCTGCCGGCATCAGGGCGGGCCGCTGGGCGAGGGGCGTATCCTCGACGGGTGTATCGTCTGCCCGTGGCACGGGTTCCAGTACCGGCCGGAGGATGGCTGCTCGCCGCCGCCCTATACCGAGAAGATCCAGACCTACCGTACACGGATCACGGAGGGCCGGGTATTCGTCGAAGCGGCGCCGCAGCCGCCGGGGACAGCGATTGCGCCGTCGGTGATCGGGGAGGCGGGCTGATGGCGGACGATCCGTTCTTCGTGGGCTGGCAGGACAATGTGCCGAAGCTGTCGCGCCGCAAGGTGCTGGCCGCGGGCGCGGGGCTGGCGCTGGGGGCCGGCGCGCTGGGGCTGGGCCTTGGCCTGAAGCCGCCGGCGCCGGGGCCGGGCGTGTGGGACCAGGGCCGCAAGCTGGCGATGACCGGCACGATCTATCCCGAGCCCTATCTTCATCTGCTGACGGAGGATCTGGGCGGCGGGCCGAGGCCGGTTTTCCTCGTCGGGCAGGGCAAGGACCGGGTGACGGTCCGCCCGGCGCTGACCTTCACGGGCGCGGCGGTGACGGGCACGATGATCGCGCGCGGCGAGCATGCGATGATGGCTGTCGATGACGTCTATGCCGACCCCGCGCCGGGACGGGTGATGCCCGGGCCGGAGACCGATCTCGGCGAAGTCTTGATGACCGGCGAAATCCTGGACGCGAAATGCTGGTTCGGCGCGATGCGCCCCGGGCATGGCAAGACGCACAAGGCGTGCGCGTCGCTGTGCGCGCAAGGCGGACTGCCGCTGGCCTTCTGCGAGACGGGCCGATGCGGCGAGGGCAAGGCGGCGCTGCTGTTTCTGGACGCGCGCGGCCGAGCCTTCGGGCCGGAGATCATTCCGCTGGTGGCGGACCCGGTCTTGATCCGGGGACGGATCTTCGAGGTGTCGGGGCTGCGGCAGGTGCGCGTGGCGCTGCAGGATGTGGTTCGGCTTTAGGTCCTCGAGGGCTTTCAAGCAGCACGAATGGCCGGAGCGGCGAGGCCGTCCGGGGGATGCAGGTGTATTTTCAGGCAGTTTCAGGACGTGTCGATGAGACTCGGCCAGGCGTGCGTGACGGCGGGGGCGAGCGTGTTGAAGAGCTTCAGGTAGGTGGAGACGCGGTGGCGGACGAGGCCGGGCGGAGCTTTGTCCGACAACGGAAGACTGGCCGGCGGGCTCCGGAGCAGGCGGCGGCGAAGGCGAAGGGCGCAGAGCTCGGGGTCGGCGCACGCGGCGCGCAGGGCCATCAGGCGGTTGACGAATGTGTGGTTGAGCCTGTTGAGAGCGTCGTCGCTCAGCGGGCTCATGGCGCGCGGCGCGGTGGGCAGGCCGGTGCGCGGCGGGAACGTGCCGGGGCGAGGCGCGGGCTCGGTGAGGCGGAAGGCGGGAATGCGCGGCGTGGGCGGGTCTGGCGGCGCCGCACGCGTCGGGGCAGGCCCGCGGGAGGTGGTCACGGCGCGGGGTTTGGGCGCGGGCAGCAGGGCGGCGAGGAGCCAGATGGCGCGGCGCACGAGCGCTTCACCGGGTTTGATCATGGTACGGAGGAAGGTCTGGATCATGCCCGCCGGCAGCGGGCCGGGCGGTGCGGCGTCTATGTGGTTGAGGATGAAGGCGATCAGGCCCGCAGCGGCGTGCACGGCCTTCGCCGCGAGATCGCGGTGGGCAGCTTCATCCGGAGGCGGAGGGTAGGTGGGCATGCGCCGAGTATAACCCCGCCGCGGAGGGGGGTGCGCAAGTTTGGATGATTTATCTTTAGTGCGTTGATTTTATTGGGGTCTGGGGCGGGCGGGTGTAGGCGTAAGTGGGCTTGGGAAAGCCCTCACCTCCCACCGCCTTCGGCGGCGGGCGGACGAACTGAAACTCCGCCGCGAAAGGCTCATCCTGAGCGAAGTCGAAGGATAGCCTTGGCGAGATGACGGTTCGGCTTGGCCATCCTTCGACTTCGCTCAGGATGAGCGGTGGTTCGTGTGGCGGAGTTTCGCCATCGGTTCGCTAGGGTCAGATATCCAGCTCTTCGACGAAGGCGGCGTTTTCCTGGATGAACTTGAAGCGCAGTTCCGCTTTCTTGCCCATCAGGGTGTTGATCAGCTCGGCGGGTTTCATTTCGGTGAGTTCGTCCATCGAGTCCGGCAGGGTGACGCGCGCGAGGGTGCGCGAGGCCGGGTTCATCGTGGTTTCCTTCAGCTGCGCCGGGTTCATTTCGCCGAGACCCTTGAAGCGGGTGAGATCGACTTTCTGGTTGCCCTTGAAGTGCGCCTTCATGATTTCGGCGCGGTGCTCATCGTTCATGGCGTAGTGGACGTTGCCCTTGTTCGACAGGCGGTAGAGCGGCGGCTGGGCGAGATAAAGGCGACCGCCTTCGATCAGGCCGGGGGTGAGGCGGTAGAAGAAGGTGATCAGCAGGGCGGCGATGTGGGCGCCGTCGACATCGGCGTCGGTCATGATGATGATGCGCTCATAGCGCAGGTCATCGAGATTGAAGCGGCGGCCAAGCTCCGTACCCAGAGCAAGCGAGAGGTCGGCGAGTTCCTGGTTGCCCATCAGCTTGTCGTCGGACGCGCTCTCGACGTTCAGGATCTTGCCGCGCAGGGGCAGGATGGCCTGCGTCTCGCGGTTGCGGGCCTGCTTGGCGGAGCCGCCGGCCGAGTCGCCTTCGACGAGGAAGAGTTCGGTGCCTTCCGGGCCCTTGGCCGAGCAATCGGCGAGCTTGCCGGGCAGGCGGAGTTTCTTGGTGGCCGACTTGCGGCTGATTTCCTTGGCCTTGCGGCGCTTGGCGCGCTCGTCGGCGCGGTCGATCGCCCAGGTGAGGAGCTTGTTCGCCTCTTTCGGGGACTGGGCGAGCCAGTGGTCGAAATGGTCACGCGTGGCGGCCTCGACGAGGCGGAAGGCGTGGGTGGAGGAGAGCTTGTCCTTGGTCTGGCCGACGAATTCCGGGCCGCGGATGAAGACCGAGAGCAGGAAGCCGGAATGGCCCATCACGTCCTCGGCGGTGATCTCGGCGGCTTTCTTGTTGCCGGTGAGCTCGCCAAAATTGCGCAGGCCCTTGGTGATGGCGGAGCGGAAGCCGGCTTCGTGGGTGCCGCCTTCGGGGGTCGGGATGGTGTTGCAGTAGGAGCGGGCGAAGCCGTCCTGTTCGCCGAAGCCGGCCTGTGTCCAGGCGATGGCCCATTCGCACTTGCCGTCATGGCCGAGATCCACGAGGCCGGTGAAGGGCGCTTCGGTGATGGTGGCCTTGTCGGCGAAGACTTCGCCGAGCTGGTCGGCGAGGCCATTGGGGTAGGAGAGGACGGCGTCGGCAGGGATTTTGGAGTCTTCGGGCAGAAGCTCGGGGTCGCACGACCAGCGCACTTCGACGCCGCGGAAGAGATAGGCCTTCGAGCGGGCCATGCCGAAGAGGCGGGCGGGGCGCCAGCGCAACTTGTCGCCGAAGATCTGCGGGTCTGGCTTGAAGCGGACGGAGGTGCCGCGCCGGTTGGGGGTGGCGCCGACTTTCACGAGCTTGCCCATCGGGGCGCCGCGCGAGAATTCCTGGCGCCAGACGGTGCGGTCGCGGGCGACTTCGACTTCGACATGTTCGGAGAGGGCGTTGACGACCGAGATGCCGACGCCGTGCAGGCCGCCGGCGGTGGAATAGGCCTTGTCCGAGAATTTGCCGCCCGAGTGCAGCGTCGTCATGATGACTTCGAGGGCGGATTTCTTGGGGAATTTCGGGTGCGGGTCGACCGGGATGCCCCGGCCGTTATCTGTGACGGTCAGGTAGCCGTCTGCGGTGAGCTTGATCTCGATACGGTTGGCATAGCCGGCGACGGCTTCGTCCATCGCGTTGTCGAGGACTTCTGCGAACAGGTGGTGGAAGGCGCGCTCGTCGGTGCCGCCGATATACATGCCGGGGCGCTTGCGGACGGGCTCCAGGCCTTCGAGGACCTCGATATCCTTGGCGGAATAGCCGGCGGAGGCGGAGAGCAGGTCATCGGTGGGCTTGATCTGCCGGGCTGTCGACATCGGCGCGTCTCCGTCTCTGGTGTGACCCGCAGCTAGAGGCCGAATCCGTTAAAGGCCTTTTAACCCTCGGCATTCTGCGGGGAGGGGCCTTTCAAGCCGGGTTTGCGGGACGGAGCAAGAGGGGCCGGGCAGGCCGGGCCGGCGCGCCTGTCAGGACGCCTGTTTGAACAACAGCCGGCTGTCTTCGAGCAGGATCGGCTTGCCGACCCAGAAACCCTGGATTTCGTCGGCGCCGAACAGCCGGACCTTGCGGGCGGCCTCTTCGGTCTCGATGCCTTCCACGCAGCAGGTCAGATTGAGCTGGTTGGCGAGGCGGATACTGGCGCGGAGAATCGAGTCCGAGCGATCACTGGAGCCTGACCGCTGGCTGAAGGACTTGTCGATCTTGACCTTGTCGAGGGGCAGCCGGTCGAGCATCGACAGGGACGAATAGCCGGTGCCGAAATCGTCGAGCGCGATGGTCATGCCGGCGCGCCGTGCCTTTTCGAGCATCTCGACGTTAGACTCGATGTTGCGGTAGGCGACCTGTTCGGTGATTTCGAGGGTCATGCTGGCCGGATCGACGCCGCGTGCCTTCAGCAGGTTCATCAAACAGTCAACGAAATCAGGCGCCTGAAGCTGCGCCGGTGAGATATTCACGGCCAGACGCTGCGCGCGGAGATGTCCGGATTGAAGGGTTTCGTCCAGCGTTGTCCAGAGCAGTTCGTTCAGCAGGCCGAGCCGCTCGGCAATCGGGATGAACTCGTTTGGTTCGGGCGTCTGCCGAAGACCGCACCGGGTCCAGCGCGACAGGATCTCGTAGCCGACGATCTCGTGCGTGCCGGCATCGGCGATCGGCTGGACGGCGGCCCGCAGGTCGCCGCGGGCCAGCGCGGACCGGAACTCGATCTCGGGGGAGTGGGTGTCCAGCGCCGCGCCGTCGCGGTCGGCGCTGAAACTCGCCCAGCCGATCTGGTGGGCTTTCGCCCGGCGCATCGCCGTGTCGGCGGCTTTCAGGAGCGTCGGCAGCGATTGTGCGTCGCGGGCGTTGGTTGCGTACCCGATGGAGACGCCGACCGAGAGTGTCTTGCCGTCCCACTCGATATCACGGGTGAGGCAGGCGTGAAGGCTCGCCACGGCCTTGTCCAGTTCAGCGCCGGACAGGCTGGTATCGAGGGCAATGGCCAGTTCGTCGCCGCCGAGACGGGCGGCGGCGCGAACGCCGGGCACAGCTTGCAACCGGCTTGAAATCTCGCGCAGAACGGCGTCGCCGGCAGCGTGTCCGAACTGATCGTTCAGCGGCTTGAACCGGTCGAGATCCAGGAACGCGACCACGAAGGCCGATTCGGTCGCGCAGAAGGCATTCAGCGAGTCCATGAAGGCGCGCCGGTTCATCAGGCCTGTGAGCGAGTCGGTTGAGGCAAGGCGCTCCTTCTCGTTGAGCGCGAGGATGAGTTCGTCATCTGTACTTTGCCTGATCCAGGCGAGGATGGAGACGAGCGAGAACATGATGCCCGACAGGACCGCGTAGACAGAACCAACGATCTCGAAGGCCGGGCTGCCGGCCGGGCCGGAGACGGCGGTGTAGAGGTATGCGTAGCTGAAGACCAGCAGGGCCTGCACAGGCGCCAGCGCCGCGAGGAGGCGATAGTCGAGCGCCAGACACAGAAACACCGGCACAAACAAGACGAGCGCAAAGCTCGTCGAATTCGTCAGCCCCATGTGAAGCTCGCCGAAGCTCACGCACCAGAAGATCACGAACAGGAAGATGAGTCCCGAATAGAGGACCGAACGCACGTGCTGATTGCGCAGCGCGGCGATCAGGATTGCGCCCAGCACCACCATGTCGGCAGCGGATGCGGCCAGGTCGATCCACGAGACGTGGCCGAAGCTTGCGCTCAGGCCCAGCACGCACGGGACGACGAACAGGCCCATGCTGCCGACTCGCTGCGCCATGCGCCGGAGGCGCCGGTCAAGCTGGTCAGCAGGCTGCTGAGGGTTGGGGTGCAACACGGACATTCCCTGACCATACAGAACCTTGGAAAACATCCCGCAAATCCGGGCCGCGCAATTTCAGGTTATCGTTAGCGTTGCCTTTACGGTCTGTGAGCCGTGCAGGCGGCTGGAGGCGCCTTGACCGCTGCCTCGGGGACGCCGGCTTTGGAGGACGCGGCGGCAAGGGGCACACGCCAGTTATATTCACATCTTTGTTGAGCAGTGCTGGCGTTGAAGGGGGGCTTAACGGTTTCCACATCTCTCGCATCGCCCGATAATCGCCCCATATGGTGGTCTAGGGTAATCCGGGTCGCCGCAGGGCCGGGGCCCACGTAAAGGAGGCATTCTTATGCCAAGATCGAAGACAGTGCCGGTGTTGCCGCTCAGGGACATCGTTGTTTTCCCGGACATGGTCGCGCCGCTGTTTGTCGGCCGGGACAAGTCCGTACGGGCGCTCGAGATGATCGAGGAGTCCGATAACGAGATCATGCTGGTCGCGCAGAAGGATGCCGCGATCGACAGCCCGAATGTGGGCGACCTTCACGAGGTCGGCACGCTGGCGACCATCCTGCAACTGCTGAAACTGCCCGACGGCACGGTGAAAGTGCTGGTCGAGGGCAAGTCGCGGGCGCGGCTGGTCGAGCTGCATGACCGGGGCGAGTATTTCGAAGCCGCGATCGAGCCGATTGCCGAGGCGGCGCCGTCCGGCGGTGACATCACCGCCCTGATGCGGGCCGTGCAGGAGCAGTTCGAGAGCTATGTGAAGCTGAACCGCAAGATTCCGCCGGAAGCGGTGTCCTCGATCGGCCAGATGGCCGAACCGGGCAAGCTGGCCGACCAGGTGGCCTCGAACCTGTCGGTGAAGCTGTCCGACAAGCAGGAACTGCTCGAGATGCCGGACGCCAAGGACCGGCTCGAGAAGGTTTTCGCCCTCATGGAAGGCGAGATGGGCATGCTCCAGATGGAGCGGAAGATCAAAAACCGCGTCAAGCGGCAGATGGAAAAGACCCAGCGCGAATATTACCTCAACGAGCAGATGAAGGCGATCCAGCGCGAGCTGGGCGATAGCGGCGGCGAAGGCGGCGAGCGCGACGAGCTGGCCGAGATCGAACAGAAGATCGCCGATGCGCCGATGAGCCCGGAAGCCAAGGCGAAGGCCGAGGCGGAGCTGAAGAAGCTGCGCCAGATGAGCCCGATGTCGGCGGAATCGACGGTGGTGCGCAACTATCTCGACTGGCTGCTGGCGCTGCCCTGGGGCAAGCGCAAGGAGATCGTGACCGACCTGCGCAAGGCCGAGAAACAGCTCGACGATGACCATTATGGTCTCGACAAGGTCAAAGAGCGGATCCTCGAATACCTCGCCGTGCAGAAACGCACCGGCAAGCTGAAAGGCCCGATCCTCTGCCTCGTCGGCCCGCCGGGTGTCGGCAAGACCTCGCTCGGCAAGTCCATCGCGGAAGCGACGGGACGTGATTTCGTGCGCGTATCGCTCGGCGGCGTGCGCGACGAGAGCGAGATCCGCGGGCACCGGCGCACCTATATCGGCTCGATGCCGGGCCGGGTGATCCAGAGCCTCAAGAAGGTGAAGAGCGGCAACCCGCTGTTCCTGCTCGACGAGATCGA
>JAIXRO010000037.1 GCA_027485145.1 Hyphomonadaceae bacterium
GACATCCTGAAGGGCAAGACCCGCTGGTGCCAGGGCTATTCCGAGCCCGGCGCGGGATCGGACCTCGCCGGCCTCCAGACCCGCTGCGAGGACAAGGGCGACCATTACCTGATCAACGGCCAGAAGGTGTGGACGTCCTACGCCGACAAGGCCGACTGGATCTTCTGCCTCGTGCGCACCGATACGAGCACCAAACATGAAGGCATCAGCTTCATCCTGTTCGACATGAAGAGCCCCGGCGTCGAAGCGCGCCCGATCCAGCTGATCTCCGGTGAGAGCCCGTTCTGCGAGACGTTCTTCACCGACGTGAAAGTTCCGAAGGACCAGCTGGTCGGCAAGGTCAATGGCGGCTGGGAAATCGCGAAGCGCCTGCTGCAGTTCGAGCGCTCCTCCATTTCCGCCGGCGGGTTCGGCGGCACGGGCGGCTCGGGCATTCTCGGCCCGGAAGACTATGCCAAGCAGCATATCGGCACCGACGAGTCCGGCCGCCTGACGGACGGCGACCTTCGCGGCCGTATCACCGACCACAAGATGTACGCGAAAGCCTTCTCGCTGACCGTGCAGCGCCAGACCGAGCAGGCGAAAGCCGGTCAGGCCGTCGGCCATACCGCCTCGATCCTGAAATACGCTGCCGCCAAGATGAACCAGGACCGGCATGAACTGCTGATCGAAGCTCTGGGCACGGAAGGTCTCGGCTGGGAAGGCGAGGGCTTCGACAAGGGCGCGAAGAAAGTGACCCGCCAGTGGCTGCGCTCGAAAGGCAACTCGATCGAAGGCGGCACGTCCGAGATCAATCTCAACGTCATCGCCAAGCGCGTGCTCGGCCTGAAGGAGCACCAATAGTCATGTCGTTCATCCTGACAGAAGACCAGGACATGCTGCGCGAGACCGCGCTGTCCTTCGTGGCGGGCGAATTGCCGGTGTCGCACTTGCGCACGCTGCGCGACAAGGGCGCCAACGGCAACGATCCGGCAACCCGCAAGAAGCTGGCGGAGCTTGGCTTTTTCGGCGTCATCATTCCGGATGAGCCGGGCGCGGAAACCTTCGGCCTGGTCGGCCTCGGCCAGATCCTCGAAGCACAGGGCCGCACGCTCGCCGCAACGCCGCTGCTGCAGACGGCGCTGATTGCAGCCTCTGCGCTGCAACTCGGCGGCACGCCGGCGCAGAAAGCCGAATGGCTGCCGAAGATCGCGGCCGGCGAGGCCACATTCGCGCTCGCCCTCGACGAGTCGGCGCACTTCTCGCCCTACAGCGTCTCGACGGAGGCTGAGCGCAATGGTCAGGGCTTCACGCTCAACGGCCTGAAGAAATTTGTTCCGGATGCGCACTATGCCGACATGCTGATCGTGGCGGCGCGCACTTTCGGCGAGGCTGGTGACCGCCACGGCATCAGCCTGTTCCTGGTGCCGCGCGGCGCCAAGGGCGTCGGCATCCAGGCGCTGAATACTGTGGACAGCCACGGCGCGGCACATGTCAGCCTTGATGATGTGCACGTGCCCGCCTCGGCCTTGCTTGGCCCGGCAGATGAAGGCGCGGATATTCTCGATCCGGTTCTCGACCGCGCCGCGATCGGCCTTGCCGCTGAAATGCTCGGCTCATCGCAGGCGGCGTTCGACATGACGCTCGACTACCTCAACAACCGCAAGCAGTTCGGCCAGCTGATCGGCTCGTTCCAGTCGCTTCAGCACCGCGCGGCCAAGATGTTCGTGGAACTCGAGATGACGCGCTCCTGCGTCGCGGCGGCGCTCGGCGCGGCGGATGCGGGCAAGGCGGATGTGGCCGAACTCGCCAGCCTCGCCAAGGCCAAGGCAGGCGAACTCGTCCACCTCGTCTCGAACGAATGCGTCCAGATGCATGGCGGTATCGGCATGACGGATGCAGCGGAGCCCGGCTTCTACATGAAACGCGCCCGCGTTCAGGAAGCGCTCTACGGCTCAGCCAGCTGGCACCGCGACCGGTATGCCAGGCTCAATGGATACTGATCTGCCTGCGGATGAAAACTGAAAAGCGCCGGAGGCTGTCTCCGGCGCTTTTTGATTGGGTGCCGCGCAATCCGGCTTACCAAATCTACTTGGCGCGCTGATCGGAGACGTTTGCCGCGCGCGGTGGCAGCGCGTCGGCCGGGCGCCCCCGCACATGGTGATCGAGCCACGCGACGGTATAGCGCGCGATGTCGTCGTGATGATCCGATTGGCCGTCGGTCCATGCGAAATGACCCGCGCCCTTGAATTCGACATAAGAGGCCGGTCCCGGTGTCTGGTCATAACAGCCATTGGCGCGGCGCACGCTGGGGGTGACACCGGCATCTCGCGTGCCGCCCTGGAACTGCACGGGAACGCCGACGCCTCCCAGGCCCGTTGTGCTTGTGAACGGGTTGCACACCGGCGACAGCGCGACGACTGCGCGGATCGAAGGCGTGCGCCAAGTTTCCCATCCGCCGGCCAGTCCGAGGGACGTATATCCGCCGAGTGAATGGCCCACCAGGCCGATCTGGTCCGGATTGATCGAGAAGCGGGGATCGGAGATCGCCGCGTCCAGAATTGCCTGAACATCATCACGCCGGTTCGCATGCGCTTCGTCTGTCCAGCTTTCCGGATCACGAAAGGCTGGGTCGGCGCTTTGGCCTGCGTCGTTCGTGCGCCCCCTTTTGCCATTTCGCTTGCCGCAACGCGCATCGGCATGATTTGGCGCGATCACGAGGTAACCGGCCTCGGCCAAGCTCTGTGTCAGAAAACTCGACTGGGTCGCGCAGCCACCATCGCCATGCGAAAAGACCACCAGAGGTAAAGAATCTGGGCTGGCGTCTTCCGTCAGTCCCCAAACGACCACAGACCGGCCAGCGAGCGTCATGGCGTCGCCGCCTTTCAGGCTAGATGACGTCGGCGCATCTGCGCCGCGCTTTTCGGTTATGCGTTCCCGCAGCCGTTCCCTGCCGTCACGTCGGTCTCGCGCGTCTGCGTCGAAGCCGAACAGGCCAAGCGCGTAAAGAGCGAGAGCGCTGAAAGCCGCAATCTGCGCTGGACGACGCATGGAGACTCTCCATCAGATGCCTCAGGAATTTCCAGAAGCGAGTTTACGCCAGCTTGAACGGTTGGCGCAAACCGTTCCGTCGCTTGGATCGCGCGAAAAGCATCGCCCGGAAAAGCAAAAAGCGCCGGAGTTTTGCTCCGGCGCTTTCGGCGTTCAGTTTCCGCGTTCTATGGCTCGATCTGGTAGATCATGCACACGCTGGCCGAGACCGACTGTTTCATGTCGTCGGACGGCAGGTTCAGCGCGTCGATGTCGGCCTGCGTGATCGTCACCTGCTGACCGCCGACCATGCCGGAGGCAACCGGGGCAGGCGCTGGCGGCGGGGGCGGCGGCGCCATTGCGTAGGACTTCTCGTAATAGTCATAGTCATTGCCGGACTGCGACGACCAGCTGCCAAGGCACGGACCCGAGCCTTCCTGCACCACCATCAGCTTGCCGAGGCGCCCGCCGCTTGCCTTTGCGGTTGCGGCCGCGCGCGCAGCACCGTCCTTCACGGCGGTTTCGTAGGCTTCGCGGTTCAGCTCCGTCGTGCGCTCCAGGTAGGTCGACAGGCCCGACGAGTTTTCCGGGCCAAGCGCAAGCGCGCCGGCGCGGGCCTTGCCGGCCTTCGAGACATCCTCGACGACAACATTGAGGCTGACGCGGGCTTCATAGGCCCGGATCTTGTCGGAGCGCTCGTTGTCGATCCGGTTTCCGTCTTTGTCCTTGTACTGTTCATACAGCGCCGTGACGCTGACGGAGGACTGGATGATCGAATCCTTGCCCGCCGCTTTCTTGATCGTCTCATAGGCGAGGCGCCCGCGCTCGACGGCGAGTTTCATCGCATCCTTGGAGTCCTTGTCCGTCTCGAGATAGGTGACGGAGAACGAGGCCCGGTTGGGCGCGACCTGCATTTCCGAACGGCCGAGCACTTCGATGACCGGCACGCGGGTCCAGTACGGCGTCGTGAAGGCCTGGTTCTGGAAATCCGGGCCGCCTTGCGCGAAGGCCGGCAGAAGCGCCGAGGCGGCGCACGCGGCGGCTAGGCCGCCCGCAATACGGCTGGCGAGAGAGCGAATTGTCATGTTGAACCCCACAATCAGTTATTGGCTGCCTGCTGCAGTCGTTGCTGCAACCTGCTGACTATCAACGACTTATTGCGGCGGCACAATGACCGCGAGGGGCGCCTCAGGCGTTCGCTTCCGACTGCAGCAGCGTGTAGCGCTCGATGCCGATCCGCTCGATCAGCGCGAATTGCCTCTCGAGATAGTCGACGTGCTCTTCCTCGTTGTGGAGGATCTTCCCGAACAGGTCGCGGCTGACATAATCGCGCACTTTCTCGCAATGCTCCATCGCGTCCCGCAGGACGGGAATGGCGATCTGTTCCATGGCCATGTCGCATTTCAGCACTTCCTCGACACTCTCGCCGATGTGCAGCTTGCCGAGGTCCTGCAGGTTCGGCAGGCCGCCGAGGAACAGCACGCGCTCGATCAGCCAGTCGGCATGGTGCATTTCCTCGATCGATTCGTCGTGCTCATGCTTGGCGAGCTTCGAGACGCCCCATTCCTTCAGCATCCGCGAATGAAGGAAGTACTGGTTGATGGCAGTGAGTTCGTTCTTCAGGGCGAGATTGAGGAACTCGATGACTTTCTTGTCGCCTTGCATGCGCTGGTCCTGTCGTCCGGGAGGTTGCCGTGGGAACTCCCCATATAGGCGAGCCATCCCTGGCAGGCAACGAAAAAGCCAATAAAATCAGCTGCGTATGATAGTGAGACACACTTGCAAAAGATCGAACGGGCGGTTCCGCCAACGACCGGCAGGGACTCGAAATGTCAGCGAAACGCTGGTTATGCCGGGCTATTCCGCCGCGAGCATCGGGCTTTGCGGAACGCAGCGATCCACATGTTCGGAGATCATCTCGCCGATCATCGTGGTGCATTTTCCGCAATTGATCTTGCACCCGTGATGGGCCTGCACGGCGCGGGGGCTGCGTGCACCGGCACTGACGGCATCCTTCACGGAGCGGCAATTGATACGGTTGCAGACGCAAATGATCATGAGAACCATTTGCAGCACTTGCGAATGAGTGTCAATCGGAGTTTATGGTTAAGCGCGCCTTACGGGCCGAGTTTTTCTCGCCCGGTCGCCCGCGGCCGGCGGCTTTGCTTGACGCCCCCCAGCCCTGCCTCTAGGTCCGGCCTTTAACCCTGATGCAGTCGGCAGACCGTCCATGACCGATCTTTCCTCGCTTGCCCAATCCGCAAAGGCCTGGCCCTTTGAACTGGCGCGCGCGCTGGAAAAACGCGTGGCAGAGCAGATCAAGGCGGGCGAGCGCAGCGCCGACGCACCGGTCATCTTCGAGACGGGGTATGGTCCCTCGGGCCTTCCGCACATCGGCACGTTCGGCGAAGTCGTGCGCACGACGATGGCGCGCAACGCCTTCGAAACCCTGACCGGGGGCAAGTACAAGACGCGCCTGATCTGCGTGTCCGATGACATGGACGGCATGCGCAAGGTGCCGGATACCGTGCCGAACCCCAAGGCGCTCGAGGCCTATCTGCAGATGCCCTTGACGACCGTGCCGGACCCCTTCGGCACGCACGCCTCCTATGGCGCGAACATGAACTCGCGCCTGTGCGCCTTCCTCGACCAGTTCGGTTTCCAGTACGAATTCCTGTCGGCGACCGAGTGCTACAAGTCCGGCCGGTTCGACGCGATGCTGCTGCGCGCGGCGGAGAAGTATGACGAGATCATGGCCGTCATGCTTCCGACGCTCGGGCCGGAGCGGCAGGCGACCTATTCGCCCTTCCTGCCGATTTCACCGACCACGGGCCGCGTGCTCTATGTGCCGATGACCAAGGTGGACGCCCGCCGGGGTGAAATCACGTTCACGGATGATGATGGCAGCGGGGTGACCTTGCCGGTGACGGGCGGCGCCGTGAAAATGCAATGGAAGCCGGATTTCGGCATGCGCTGGGCGGCGCTCGGTGTCGACTTCGAGATGTTCGGCAAGGACCACCAGGCCAACGCACCCATCTATTCGAAGATCGCCCGCATCCTCGGCCATCGTCCGCCCGAGCAATACGTGTACGAACTTTTCCTCGATGAAAGAGGCGAGAAGATTTCGAAGACGAAAGGCAATGGCATCTCGGTGGAGCAGTGGCTGACCTACGCCCCGGATGAGAGCCTCGCGCTCTACCAGTTCCAGAAGCCGCGCGTGGCGAAGAAGCTGCACTTCGACGTGATCCCGAAGGCGGTGGATGAATATCTGACCTTCCTCGACAAGTTCCCGCAGGAAGACGCCGCCGCGCAGCTCGAGAACCCGGTCTGGCACATCCATTCCGGCCGCCCGCCGCAATGGTCGAGCCCGGTTTCGTTTGCGCTTCTGATGAACCTTGTGGCGGTGGCCAACCCGACCGACGTTTCGCAGCTCTGGGCGTACATCACACGCTACGCGCCCGGCACTTCGCCGGAGACGCATCCTTTGCTGAACGAACTCGCCGGCTATGCCATGCGCTACTACCGCGACTTCATCCTGCCCGCGAAGACCTTCCGGGCACCGACGGAGCAGGAGCGGGCCGCCATGGCAGACCTCGCTGCCCGCCTGCGCAATTTCCCGGACGCGCCGACCGGCGAAAACCTGCAGACGATGACCTTCGAGGTCGGCAAGACCCATGGGTTCGAGAACCTGCGCGACTGGTTTAAGGCGCTCTACGAAGTCCTGCTCGGACAGGAACAGGGTCCGCGTTTCGGCAGTTTCGCCGCGCTGTACGGCGCGGGTGAGACCGCGAGGCTGATCGACGACGCGCTGGCGCGCTGAATTGTAAGGTGCGCGGCGAGGCCATGCGCCTTACACTGACGGCTTCAACCGGAGCTGTGCCATGCGATTCGCCGTTCTCTCCCTTGCCCTCATGACCTTGCCACTGACCGGCTGTCTCGCGACCAAGATCGTCACCGTGCCGGTCGGCCTCGCGGTCGATGCCGTGCAGCTCACCGGCAAGAGCATCGTCTATGTCGGCGGCACCGCCGTGCGCGTGACGGGTGATGCGCTCGATGGACCCGACGAGATGGTCCGGCTCACCGTTACCTACAAGAAAGGCGACGGCACGCGCACGACCGAGAAAGTCGTCAAGGCCAAGAATGTCGAGCGCGAAATCAAGAAGCTCAGCAAGAAGGGCAAGGTGCTCGACGTGGAGGTCGAGCCGGCGGACTGACCGCGCTCACTCCGCCGCAATCAGCGACGTCTTTCCCTTCGGCAGCTTGCCAGTTGGCCAACCGGCCCAGAGCGCGGTTTCAGTCGCCTTGGCCTTCTCCGCCGCCGCTTCCTTCACATGGCCGAAGCCGCGGATCTCGTCCGGCACCTTGGCGATCTCGACGGCGAGCGCGTGATTGGCGCTCGTGAGTTCGCGGGCGATGCGGCCCAGATTCTCCAGATAGGTGTCGCGCAGCGCGCGCTCCATCTTGCGCTCTTCGGTATAGCCGAAAAGATCGAGCCGCGTGCCGCGCAGGCCCTTGAACTTCGCCAGCAGCCTGAAGCCGGTCATCATCCAGGGACCGAAGTGCTTCTTCTCGAGATGACCGTGCGAATCCTTCTTTGAAATCATCGGCGGCGCGAGCCAGAAGCGCAGCTTTCCGCCCTTGAACTGGCTGGCCAGCTGCGCGGCAAACTTTCCGTCCGTATAGAGACGGGCGACTTCATACTCGTCCTTGTAGGCCATCAGCTTGAAGGCATAGGTCGCCGCCGTGCGGGTCAGGCTGTCGCCGAGCCCGGCCGTCTCTTCCGCGGCGCGAACTTCGGCGACCACGGCCCGGTAGCGGGCGGCGTAGTCCGCATTCTGGTAGGCGGTCAGGCGGGCCGCGCGATCTTCGATCAGCGCGTCCAGCCTCATGGGCTCGACATGGCCGCGCGGGTCGCTTTGCGCGGCGAGCCGCTCCGGGGCTGCGGCGGCAAGGCGGCCGATATTGAAGGCGGCCATGTTGTCTTCGACCTTGGCGCCGTTCAGACGGATGGCGCGGTAGATGCCGCGCAGGGACACCGGCACCTTGCCCATCTGCCAGGCGTATCCGGCCATGATCATGTTCGTGTAGATCGCTTCGTGCAGGTAGCCGACGGCAAGCGCCTCGGCATCGCACGCGCCGAACTCGGCAGACTGGCGCTTCACGCGCGCCGACAGCAGCTCGCTCTCGAAGCGTTTCGACCGGTTACGGATGAATTCCGACGTCGGCGTCACGTCGGAGTTGGCGTAGGCGGCGGTGCGGCCGGCATCCATCAGGTTCAGCGCGTCGCCGCCGGCGGCCACCACGAGATCGCAGGCGATCACGCAATCGGCGCTGGCGGGCGGCACGCGGCCCGTCGAGATCATCTCGGGCTCGCGCGCGAAGCGGATATGGCTGAGCACCGGGCCGCCCTTCTGGGCAAGGCCGGTCATGTCGAGCGAGGAGGCCGCATTGCCATCGACGTGCGCGGCCATCGCCAGCACGGCAGCCACGGTGGTGACGCCGGTGCCGCCGACGCCGGTGAACAGGATGTTCCAGGGCTGGGCGAGGCTCGGCGTCTCCGGCAGGGGCAGGCCGTCGGCATTGAATTCGAGACGCGGCTGCGCCTCCCAGGCGGGCTCGCCGTCCTGGATGGTCACGAAGCTCGGGCAGAAACCCTTGAGGCAGGAGAGGTCTGTGTTGCAGCTGGACTGGTTGATGCGCCGCTTGCGGCCAAGTTCGGTCTCGACCGGCTCGACCGACAGGCAGTTCGATTTCACCGAACAGTCGCCGCAGCCCTCGCAGACTTCGGTATTGATGATCGTCCGTACACGGTCCGGCTTGATCATGCCGCGCTTGGAGCGGCGGCGCTTCTCGGTCGCGCACATCTGGTCATAGATGATGACCGAGACGCCCGGTGTGCCGCGCAGTTTCACCTGCACATCTTCCAGATCATCCCGGTGGTGGATCTTCACGCTGCGCGGCAGTCCGGTCACGTTGGCATAGCGCGTCGGATCTTCGGTGACGATATGGATCGTCCTGACGCCTTCGGCTTCGACCTGCTGCGCGATCATCGCCGGCGTCTGGCCGCTCTCGACATGCTGGCCGCCGGTCATCGCGACCGCGTCATTGTAGAGGATCTTGTAGGTCATGTTCGCGCCGGAGGTCACGGCGGCGCGGATGGCGAGGCTGCCCGAATGGGAATAGGTGCCATCGCCGAGGTTCACGAACACGTGGTTCTCGTCGGTCGCCCAGTGCTGGCCGATCCAGCCGATGCCTTCGCCGCCCATCTGGCTGGTCATGTCGGTTTTCCGGTCCGGCATGAAGTTCGCCATGTAGTGGCAGCCGATGCCGGCCAGCGCGCGGCTGCCTTCCGGCACCACGGTGGACGTGTTGTGCGGGCAGCCCGAGCAGAAGTGCGGCGAACGCACGGTGGGCGACGCATTGGTGCGGGCCGCTTCGCTGGCGCGGCCGACCCGGTCAAAGTAGGCCGTGGCGCGCGAGGTGTCCCAGCCGGACGGCAGCGCATGCATCAACGCGCCCGCGATTTCTGGAATGGTCAGCGATGCGATGTCCGAGAGCAGCGGCGCGCCGCCCGCGTCCCGCTTGCCTTCGATCACCGGGCGGCGGCTGTCCGGCAGATCATAGAGCGCCGCTTTCAGCTGGCCCTCGATCAGGGGACGCTTGTGCTCGATGACGATCACGCGCTCGAGGCCCGCGCAGAATTCGCGAATGCCTTGCGGCTCCAGCGGCCAGGGCATCGCGACCTTGTAGATGGTCAGGCCCAGCGCGCCCGCTTCCTGCGGGCTGAGGCCCAGCGCGGCGAGCGCTTCGAACACGTCGCGTGCTGCCTGCCCGGTGACGATCAGGCCGAGGCGCGGCCGCGGCGAAGGCAGGATCACATGGTCGAGGCGGTTCGCGCGCACATAGGCCTGCGCCGCGGGCAGCTTCACCTGGCGCAGGCGGGCTTCCTTGTTCAGCGGCACGTCGCCCCGGCGCATGTGGACGCCGTCGTCCGGCAGCGCGAAGTGGGGTCGTTGCAGATCCAGCCGCGCGAGATCGACGTTCACCACCGCCCCGGAATCCATCGTATCCGCAAGCGCGACAAGGCCCACCCAGGCGCCGGAGTACCGGCTGATTTCCCAGCCGTGGATGCCGTAATCGAGCACGTCCTGGATCGAGGCGGGGTTCAGCGTGGGGATCTCGGCGTCCATCATCGCGTATTCGGACTGCGAGGGCAGGGTGGACGACTTGCAGTTATGGTCGTCGCCGACGATGGCGAGCACGCCTCCGAGGGCGGATGTTCCGGCCGCGTTGGCGTGCTTGAACACATCGCCCGTGCGGTCCACGCCGGGCGCCTTGCCGTACCAGATGCCGAACAGGCCATCGAACTTCGCGCCGGGAAACAGTCCGAGCTGCTGCGAGCCCCAGACGGCCGTCGCGCCGAGGTCCTCGTTGAGGCCTTCCCAGAACTTGATGTCATGTGCATCGAGACGGGACTGTACCGCCCGCAGCTGCTGGTCGTATCCGCCCAGCGGAGAGCCGCGATAGCCGGAGATGAATCCGCCCGTGTTGTGGCCGGCAGCGCGGTCGAGACGTTTACGGTCGAGCGGCAGGCGAACCAGCGCCTGGATGCCCGTCATGTAAGCCTTGCCCTCGACAAGATCGTATTTGTCGTCCAGCGTGACTTCACGATGTTTCATGAACGTCGCTTCCTCGATTTCCACCCGGGTATATTATTGGGTGAATCGCGTGAAATTGCTTGCCTAACTTGCGCAGCTTTTGCTATTTTGAGCAATAAATTTTCGCGATCAATTGGAATGTCGGAATATTGTCCCAAGAATTAGATAGCGTCGATGCCCGGATCCTGGATCTCATCCAGCGTGATGCGAGCCTGTCTGTGGCCGAAATTGCCGAGCGTGTCGGCCTGTCCTCGTCGCCCTGCTGGCGGCGGATCAAGCGCATGGAAGAGGCCGGTTTCATCCTCGGCCGCGTCACGCTGATCAACAATCACGCGCTCGGCCTCGATTTCGAAGTGATCGCCAGTGCCAAGCTCGCCTTGCCGAGCCGGGAGAACCTCGAAGCCTTCGAGTCCATGGTGCAGGACTGGCCGGAAGTGATCCAGTGCATGACCGTAACCGGCGCGGTGGACTACATGCTGCACATAGTCACCACCGACATGCACGCCTATGACAATTTCCTGCGCGACAAGCTGCTCGGCTCCAAACTCGTCTCGGATGTCCAGTCCCGCATCGTCATCCGCGTTGCGAAGAAGACCACGGCCCTGCCACTGGGTCTCGTGCGGCAGACGACCAAGGTCCATGACTGAGCCGCGTCAGCGCAGGTCGAACGCCGAATAATCCGACACCAGAACACCCGGCAGCACGCTCGCCCCGCTCGCTTCGTGCGCGGCAATGCCGGACCGGAGCGCTTCGCCAATGTCGGTCCCCGGCTCGCGGGCCTCAGCGAAGATCATGGCAATCGGTCGCTGCGGCGCTGACAGGTCAGCGCACACCTTCTGACCGGCAGGGCAGGTGACCTCCGCGCGGCTATAGCCAAGATCGAGCACCGACGCAGGAACGGCATCTGCCTCGCAGGGCAGGTTCGCCGCAATCGCGGCCTTCAGGGCATGTCCCCGAGTATGGGAGAGGAACGTGTTCTGCATCGACGTGCCCTCGACCGAGGCTGCGCCCACCGCGATGACGCGGTCCATCGTGCAGATGCCGGTTCCGAGATTGAGATTGGCAAACGCCGTCTCGACCGGCTCGCTGAGACCGGCGGCAAAGATTGCGTCAGACCGGGCGAAGGTCCAGGTCTCCTCGCCGACGAGCACATAGGCGGTGAAGTCTGCCAGGCGTCCGGTCGAGTCGGCCCCCGTGAACCGGGCCGTCTCACGCCAGCGCGCGTCCGAAAACAGCGGCGGCGGCTGGGCGGGTTCGGCGGCGGGTTCAGCCACCGGTTCAGCCACCGGTTCGGGCGCGGCGGCGATTTCAGTTTCGGGCAGGGGGTCCGGCTCGGCAACTTCCACAACCGGCTCGGGCGCAACCGGAGGCGCGAGGGCGGCCGCGGGCAGGGCCTGCGCCGTCAGCACCGGCTCGACACCGATCTCGCCCGGCTGCAGCCGCAGCGACCACCAGGTGGCGACAAGGCCCAGCAACAGCAACAGCAAGAGGAGAAGAACCGCGCCTTTGAAGCTGCGTTTCTTCTCGGGTGGCGGAAGTTGATAATAGTCAGACATGGGCCTCATCCCCTGAGCGGCGCGGTCATCATAACTCGGTTTTGCGGATATGGGATCACCCTTTGCGCGCCCGCGCGCTTCAGGCGGCGCTCACCTGTGTCACGTGGCCGTCCGACCGCAACAGCCTTTGCTCGCTGCCGCCGGGCCAGACTTTCAGGAAGGTGATGAAGTCATTCGGATCGATTCCGATCTGGTCCGGTCCCTGGAAGAAGGCGGCCGGCTCAAAGCAGAGCCAGGCAAGCGGCCGTGCGGCACTGGCCTTTGCGCCTTCGGACTCCAGCGATGCGATGAGCGCCCGGCGAACGTCCGCAGGCGGATATTGCAGGAATACCGAATGATAGACCACGGTCAGTCCTGTTTCGGGCCGGGCCGCAAGCCGGGCCTTGAGCCAGTCGGCGGCATCTGCCTTGTCCACGCGCACGCCCGTCTCGTTGGCGAGCGCGATCGCGCGGTCGAGGCGATTGAGGCGGGCCGGCTGGTCTGGCCAGGCATAGGATTTCAGCCGCAGCGCCATCCCGGGATCAGACACATCGATCGGGTTCTGGTCGCACGCCGCGCGCGAGGCAACCTCGACGCGGGCGTCCAGATGCTCCGGCGCCGGACCGTTCCAGACCGTGTCGATCTCGACCGGGCTGCTGCCCGGCCGCGACCAGCTGTTGGTCCGGTAGCCAAACCGGTCCCAGTTCTGGTTGAGGCCCGCGCTGGCGCCAAGTTCCAGCACGTGCATGGGCCCCGGAAACTGCGCGGCAAGATGCAGGAACCCCGGTAACAGCGCGAGCGAGCGCCGCACTTCATTCGTCTGCGGAGGAGACTTGATGAACTCGCGTGCGGCATCGTCGGTTCCGGCGAGCCAGTCGCTCGCCAGTGGCCAGATCGTGTCGATCGACCATTCTGCCGCCCGGCCGGGATAGGCCTGCGCCAATGCACTTGCGGCGCCTGTCAGCACGCTGTGATGCAGGTAACCTGCGATCCTCAGCGACAGCGCGTCCCGCCGGGGATTTCCGGGCCAGCCCGCGACAAGCTTCGCCGCCGCGCCGCCCGCCGCGATGTCCTGGGCCATCCGGTCGCAAAGCGCGCCCATGAAGGGCGAGCCGAGCGCCATGCAGAACACGGCCTGTTCGCGGAAGTGAAGGAGGATGTCCTCCGTAGACGGTATATCGCTCATGTCATCACCGAACTGTGCAGTGTGGGTTGGTATCCGGCCCGCAAGGCCTCGCAGCTGATCCGCGGCGTCAGACGCTCGCCCGCAGCATGCAGGCTCTGCGGACGCCCGTATCCGGCGAAGGACCAGGTGCGTGCCTCGCCCCGGTACTTCAGCCAGGCCCGGCCGTCTGCGGCGTAAAATGCGCCGTCCGGAAGGCTGGCAGGCCATATGGTCTCGCGGTCTGACTTGCCCGTCAGCACATCCTGGATTTCACCAGCGGCCTTCGCGTCCAGCGCGCCGATGCGATCGCCGTCTGCCAGAAGGCCCGTCCGGACCAGGCCATCGCGAAACGCCTTCGCCTCCGCCCGGCGGCACTCGAAGCAGGGGCGATGTCCCGCCGCCAATGCGGTCGCCTCGTCGAGAAAGAAGAGTTCGGTGTAAAGTCCCGGCTGCATCAGGGCGCGCCGGCGATCCTTGAAGCTCAGGACACAGATGATCCATTGCTGTGAGGCCCAGCGCCGGTCCTTCAGCGTCTGGTCGTCCCGGTGGAAACAGCCGCCTCGGTTGCCCATGAACAGGCCGCGGTCCGGCACGGCGTGCAGGAGGCCAAAGGGATCAACCCTGTTCTGAAGGGGCAAGGCCGGCACTCCAAATGAAACGGCCCGGACAACGCGGTCTCGCATCGTCCGGGCCGGATTTCAGCCGTTCGCGCGATGGCGGATCAGGTCCGCTCGACCGCCATGGCGATACCTTCGCCGCCGCCGATGCAGAGGGAGGCCATGCCCTTCTTGGCGCCGCGCTCTTCCATCGCCGCGATCAGCGTGATCAGCACGCGCGCACCGGACGCCCCGATCGGGTGACCCATCGCGCAGGCGCCGCCATTCACGTTGACGATGTCATGGCTGATGCCGAGCTCCTTCATGGCAATCATCGGGACGACGGCAAATGCCTCGTTCACTTCCCACAGGTCCACGTCCTCGACTTTCCAGCCGGCTTTCGCGAGCGCCTTCTTCATCGCGGGCACCGGCGCCGTGGTGAAGTATTCCGGCTCGTGCGCATGGCTGGACGAAGCGACGATCTTGGCGAGCGGTTTCAGGCCGCGCTTCTTGGCTTCGGATTCGCGCATCAGCACGAGGGCCGCGGCGCCGTCCGAGATGGCCGAAGCGTTCGCGGCGGTCACCGTGCCGTCCTTCGAGAAAGCGGGCTTCAGCGTCGGGATCTTGTCCGGCATCGCTTCGCGCGGCAGCTGGTCGGTGTCGATGACCGTGTCGCCCTTCTTGCCCTTCACCACGATCGGGGTGATCTCGCGCTTGAACTTGCCATTCTTGGTGGCGTTCTGCGCGCGCGTCAGCGTTTCGAGGGCGTAGGCGTCCTGCTGCTCGCGCGTGAACTGGTACTCGCCGGCAATCTTGTCGGCAAACACGCCCATCGGGCCCTTGGCATACGCGTCCGTCAGGCCGTCGAGCGCCATGTGGTCTTCGGCGCCCATCGTGCCGTATTTGTGGCCCTTGCGCACGTTGAGCAGGTGCGGGGCGTTGGTCATGGATTCCATCCCGCCGACGATCACGATGTTGGCATCGCCCGCGAGGATCGCGTTGCGGCCCATCACGGCGGCCTGCATGCCGGAGCCGCACATCTTGTTGATCGTGGTGGCTTCCAGGCCCTTGTCCTCACCCGACTTGATACCTGCCTGGCGCGCCGGGGCCTGGCCCTGGCCGGCCGGAAGGCAGTTGCCCATGATGATCTCGTTGGCTTCGCCCGGCTTCAGGCCGGCCTCGGCGACGGCGGCCTTGACGGCGAAGGCGCCCAGTTCGTTTGCCGAGAATCCGGCAAGATCACCCAGCAGGCCGCCCATCGGGGTGCGGGCCATACCAACGATCACAACGGGGTCTTTGTCAGACATAGGGCATTCCTTCCTGAAGTTTTTGTGCGGGTGCTATAAAGAAACTTAGGCGCTGCGCGGGCCGTTTCGTCAAGTCCGGGCAGGGGGTGATCAGCCGCCCAGCGCCGCTTCGATGTCCGCAATCAGCTCGGCATCGGCAGGCCGGGTGGAGGAGGGGTAGGCCTTGATCGGGGTGCCGTCACCCTTGATCAGCACCTTGTGGAAATTCCATTTCGGCTGGGCGCCTTCGCCGATGGCCTTGACGGCGGCCGCATAGAACGGGTGCTGGCCCGCGCCGGTGACCGGGTACTTCTTGGTCAGGGGAAAGGTCACGCCATAATTGATCTCGCAGAAGGTCTTCACCTCCGTTTCGGAGCCCGGCTCCTGGCTGCCGAAGTCATTCGACGGTACGCCGACGATGATCAGGCCCTCGTCCTTCTTGGCCTCGTAGAGTTCCTGCAAGCCCTTGTACTGCGGTGTGAACCCGCAGCGCGACGCCGTGTTCACCACCAGGATGGCCTTCGCGCCAAGGGCGGTGAGGTCAAGCGGCTGACCATTGATCGAGGTGAATTCCGTGTCGGACATGACTTTGGTTTCCTTGGAAGCAGCCGGGGCGGGGACCACGGCGGGTGCGGGTTTGGATGCTGGGGTGGCGGGCTCGCTGAGCGCGGGCGCGCCGCAGGCGGTCAGGGCCAGCGCTGAAAGCAGAAGGGGCAAGGCCAGGCGCATGAGGGATGGCTCCAACGGGGTGCGGGCTGCTGATATAGGCGGCTGCGCGCCGGCGTCATCCCTTGCGTCCGGAGTTGCCTCGCGGCGGAGGCGGCGGGCTGGCGGCATCGAGCGCAATCGCGGCATCGATAATGTCTTCGAGCTCGCCGTCGATGTCGTCTTCGCTGCGGATTTTCACATGCCGCAGCGACTTGCCGCTGCCTTCGATCCGGTCCGGAAACTGTGCGGCGAGCTCGGCGCCGCGGGCCAGCTGAAGGTTGCAGTGGGCGCTGTGACCGATCACCGAAAAAATCCAGCCCCGGCCGTGCCAGGACGGATATCCGCGCGTCAGCTGCTCGGTCAGATCCGGCCCGGCGCGTGTGAGGGCCTGCCGCAGCGCCAGCGCAAGACGTCTGGATCCGGCGGCGAGCGACTTGAAATAGGCACCGGCGCCTGCGTCCACGGAACCCTTACTTCTTCTTCTTGCCGTTCCCTGATTTCTCGGGCGCGGCGTCCACCTCGAACGTCATCTGCATGTTCACGCGGTACATGTCGATCTTGCCATTGCGGATCGTCGTGGACATCGAATTGATGTGGCACGAGCTGAGGCCGCGCACGGTTTTCGAGAACCGGCTGACGGCAAGCTGGATGGCGTCCTCGAAGGATTTCGAGGATTCAGACATGATTTCTTCTGATTTCATGATGGCCACGGGCGTTTCTCCCTCGGAGTTTCCGGAGAATAACTGAACGCCATTGACGAAAATTGGCAAGCGGGCTCGCGCTTGAGGCGAACCTGGATGGCCGATCAGCTGCGCAGGCGCAGTCCGGCTTCCGAGTTGTTCTGCCAGACCACGTCCGCCACGCCTTTCAGGCCAACAGAGCTCGCATGAAGTGTGACCACGGGCGGCAGGCGTTCGTTGGTCGGAAAACGGATCCGCAGGCCCGTCTCGGTGAAGTCCATCACCACGCCCTTGCGGCGATAGCCGGATTCGTAGGTGACAGAGGCCTCGCGGTAAACTGATGCCCGGACGGGACGGGCCAGGTCCGGATCAGCCGACGCAATATCCTGTACCCGGCTCGGTTCGACGCGCGTAGACTTCTTGTTTCCGAAGAGCGCAGACAAGATCGACATGGCTAAAACGGCTTCCTGTGGGCAGCATTGGGACAACTCGCCTTTCAGGATGCATAAACCACACCAGTTAAGACCGGGTTGAAACCGTACGCCTTTCAAGGGCGTACGGTTTCGGATTCTTCAGCGGACCGGGATTACCAGATCCGGATGCGCTCTTCCGGTGGCAGGTAGAGCGCGTCTTCCGGGCCCACATCAAACGCTTCGTACCATTCGTCGAAATTCCGAACCACGCCGTTGATCCGGTATTGCGGCGGCGAGTGCGGCCCGGTCTGGATCTGCTGGCGCAGGGCTTCATCGCGATACTTCGCACGCCAGACCTGTGCCCAGCCGAGGAAGAAGCGCTGGTCGCCGGTCAGACCGTCGATCACCGGCGCCTGTTCTGCGTCGCTCACCGTGCCGTTGCCGTCCTTGTCCAGGCTCATCTGATAGGCCCGGTAAGCCATAGACAGGCCGCCGACATCGCCGATGTTTTCGCCAAGGCCAAGGCGTCCGTTGACGCAGGTCTTGCCCTCATCGAGCGGGCAATACGCGTCATATTGGGTCGCGAGCGCATCGGTCAGCATGCGGAAGGCGGCCTGGTCGGTATCGGTCCACCAGCTGTTCAGCGCCCCCAGCGAGTCGAATTTCGCGCCCTGGTCATCGAAGCCATGGCCCATCTCGTGCCCGATGACACCGCCGATGGCGCCGTAATTGACGGCCGGATCGGCGGACAGGTTAAAGAAGGGCGGCTGAAGGATCGCGGCGGGGAAGACGATCTCGTTGAAGCTCGGGTTGTAATAGGCGTTGACCGTCTGCGGGGTCATGAACCACTCGGTCTTGTCCACCTTGGTGCCGAGCTTGGACATGTTGTCCTCGAAGGCCCACTTGCCGGCCGCCATCGCGTTGTCGAGCGCGTTTGTGCCGACGGTCAGGGTCTCGTAGGTCTCGAACTCGGCCGGATAGCCGATCTTCGGATCGAATGTATTGAGCTTCTCGACGGCTTTGACTTTCGTGCCCGCGCTCATCCAGGCGAGATCTGCGATATTGGCATTCATCGCCTTGCGCAGGTTTGCGACAAGCTCGTCCATCGCGGCCTTGTTCTCGGCCGGGAAGTGGCGCTCGACGAACACCTTGCCGATGGCTTCACCGAGCACGCCTTCGGTCGCGGAAACCGCCCGCTTCCAGCGCTCGCGCTGTTCCGGCTGGCCGCGGAGTGCGGTGCCATAGAAGGCAAACTGGGCGGCGTCGATGTCTTCCGGCAACACGTCGGCATGGTCGATCAGGAAGTGCGCCTTGAGATAGGCCTTCCAGGTGTCGAGCGAGGTTGCCGAGCTGAGCGTGAAGATGCCTTCGAAACCCTTGCCGAGCTTGGCGGCGTCTTCGGCGGTCAGGCCGGCCGCGGCGAGTTCATCCTTGGTCGGAGGAATTTCCGCAACAAGGAAGCTCGCCTGCGTGCCAACGCCGAGCGTGTCCAGCGCAGTCTGGACCGGGAAGTCGCCCCCGAGCGCCACCAGCTGCTCGCGGCTCAGCTTGTTGTAGGTGACTTCCGGATTGCGCGAGACCGTGCGGTCCCAGTCGAGCCTGGCGATCTCGGTCTCGAAGGCCATCACATCGGCGGCCGCCTTGGCCGGATCGGCGTAACCCGCCTTGCCCAGCACGAACGTCAGCAGTTCGACGTACTTGGCGCGCAGCCCAACCGACTTCTCGTCATCCTTAAGGTAATAATCGCGGTCAGGCATGCCGAGGCCGCCGAGCGACATCTGGAAGATGTACGTCTCGGGATCCTTGTCATCGACGAACACGAAGCCGTTGATGGGCGAAGCATAGCCAACCTTCGCCGTGATGCGCGCAATGTCGGCGGTGCTGGAAATGGCATCGATCTCGGCGAAGTAGGGCGCGGCCGGGGTGAGGCCTGCCGCGTTGATCGCGGCGGTGTCCATGTAGGCCTTGTAGATCGCGGCGATCTTGCCTTCCGGGGTCGTGACGGCGGGAGAGGTCGCGGCGAGGTCTTCGATGATCCGGCGTACGCGCTGCTCGGATTTCTCGCGCAACAGGTCGAACGATCCATAGCGCGAACGGTCGGCCGGAATCTCGAAACTGGCGAGCCACTTGCCGTTCACATGCTTGTTGAAATCATCCCCCGGCTTCACGGCCGCGTCGCCGGTCTCGAGGTTGATGCCCCAGTCGCCCCAGACATCCGGTGATGCAAGTTGCAGGACTTCTTCAGCGGGTTTCGCCGCTTGCGCGGCCTCGGGAGCGACCGCGTCCTTGTGGTGCGCGCAGGCCGTGATCAGCGCCAGCGAGGCCGCGCCAAGCAAAAGTTTCTTCATGGGATGCTCCTGTGCAAGCCCCGCCGAACCGGCCGGGGGCAATGTGAAAACAGAGTGTGCCGAGCCTACTCGGCGGGTGCGGGGCGGCCCTGGCTGCTCGTGCCGATGAGTTCTTCCTCGTCGATATTGGCTTCGCCCGTATAGCCCTCGCCGATCTGGCGATAGGGCCGTCCGCCCCAGGTCCATCCGAAGATCCGGCCGATCTCGCAACCGACCGCATACATGGCCGGCACGAGGAACAGGGTGATGAACAAGGCAAAGCAGATCGCGAAGCTGAGGGACACAAGCATGGGCTTCAGGAACTGCGCCTGTGTCGATTTCTCCGCCAGCATCGGCCCGATGCCGACGAAGGTGGTGATCGAGGTCAGGAAGATCGGCCGGAAGCGCGAGACGCCCGCATCGATCAGCGCCTGCATGGCGCCTGCGCCCTGCTCACGCCGCGTGTTGACGTAGTCGATCAGGACGAGGTTGTCGTTGATGATGACGCCCGCTGCCGCGGCAATGCCGAACAGGGCAAACATCGCCATCGGTGTGCCGGTCAAGGGAAGTCCGAACATCGCCCCGGTATAGGCCAGCGGGATCGCGGTCATCAGCAGCAGGGGCTGCGCATAGGACCGGAAGGCAATCGCCAGCAGCATGTACATGGCCGCCACCGCGATCAGCAACAGGCGCTGGATCTCGGCGAAGAATTCCTGCTCCTGCTCGAAGCCGCCGGCCTCGCCGCGGGTCACGTCGGGGAATTCCTGTTTGAACTGCGGCCAGAAATCCTTCTCCATCGCTTCCATGATCTTCGCGCGTCCGCCCTCGCCGAGCACTTCGGCCGACACGGACACCGAACGCACGCGGTTGCGGCGCACGATCCGGTTGATGCCCGGCGCGAACTCGAAATCCGCCACCTGCGTGACCGGAATCTCGCGTCCGTCCAGCGTCCGTATACGGATCGAGGCGAGGCTGTCGAGATCATCGCGCGACTCTTCGGGCAGGCGCACGCGCACTTCCACGTCCATGCCGTCCCGCGGCAGGCGCTGGGCAAGCTCGCCGAAATAGGCCTGCCGCAGCTGGTTCGACACATCTGCCAGCGTGATGCCGAGCGTCTCTGCCCCGGGCTTCATCGTGATGCGGATTTCCTCGGCCGCCGACGACAGGTTGTCGGTGATGTCATAGGCCTCGGCATAGGTTGCGAGGTGTGCCTTCAGCCGGTCAGCCGCCGCGCGCAGGCGGTCGAGATCCGGATGGCTCAGCGCGAACTGGACGCCGGTATCAGGCCGGTTGAAGGTGAACTCGAAATTGATTTCTTCCGCATCCTGAATTTCGCCGGTGGCCTCGCGAAGGGCATCGGCCATATCCTTGGAGCGCAGATCCTCCGGGCGTTCTTCCGGCGGCACAAGACTGATCCAGGCCTGCACGCTCCTCCCGCCCGCGACCACGGACGCGTCACGGATGAGGCCCGCCTCTATCTCCGGATATTCGAGGGACGTCTTGCGCCGCGCTTCGACAACGCCGGCCTGCAACTGGTCGCGCACCTGCAGCACCCGCTCGAAGGGCGTACCATCTGGCATCTCGATGTTGACCTGGATGAGGTCGGCTTCGATCTCCGGCATGAACTTGAACGGCACGATGCCATTGGCCTGCATGCTGATGGAAATCATCACGAGCGATGCAAAGAACGCAATCGTCGCATACCGGAAGCGGATCGCCATCTCGAGGGCGGGCTTGTAGATATTGCCGGCAAACCAGAGGAGACTGTCGGCAATCCGGCGCTGCAGCTTTAGGAAAGGCCCAAGCGGCCCGTCAAACTTCTGTTTCTCCATGTGCGCAAGGTGCGCGGGCAGGATCAGCATGCACTCGATCGTCGAGATAATCAGCGCCGCGATCACCACGAACGAGATCTGCGAAGTGAACATCCGCGTCGGGCCAGTCACGAACAGCCAGGGCAGGAAGGCGATGATCGTCGTCAGGATGCCGAAGATGATCGGCTTGACCACGAGCTGCGTGCCGACGATCGCGGCATCCAGCCCCTTTCGCCGCCCGCTCTCCACTTCCTTGTGGATGTTCTCGCCCACCACGATCGCGTCATCGACAATGATGCCGATCACCAGCAGCACGGCGAACGTCGACAGGATGTTCCAGGACACGCCGACCAGCGGGAACAGGATCATGGCGCCGGCAAACGCGGTAAGGATGCCGGACGTCACCCAGAACGCCACAACGGGTCGCAGGAACAGGATCAGGATCAGCATCACCAGCAATGCGCCCTGGATGGCGGATGACGAGATCAGCTCCATCCGGGCGACGAAGGTCGTGGAATCGTCCCACAGCGTGTCGATCCGGACGCCTTCCGGCAGGATGCCGTTGGCCGGATCGTTGGCGCGTTCGATATAGTCGCGAAATCCCTCCGCATACGCTTCGATGTTCATCTTGTCCGGCTCGGGCACCATGACGAACACGGTCGTCCGGCCGTTGAAGCTCGCGCTCAGCTTGTCGCTGGCAAAGCCGTCGATGACGTTCGCCACATCATCCACGCGCACCGTGCCCTGATCGCTCGACTGGCGGATGATGATGTCGCCGAATTGCTCGGCTGTGTCGGCGAGGTTGCGGGCCGACAATTGCACGTCGCCGACAGGCGACTCGATGCGTCCACCCGAAGAGTTCAGCGAGGTCTGGCGAACGGCGTTCGCGACATCCGACATCGACAGGCCGAAGCGCCGCAACGCTTCCTCGGACACTTCAATGCTGACCTGCTCGTCCATCGTGCCTTGCAGCACAGCCAGTTCGCCGCCGGGCAGGGCGGCGATGTCGTCGCGCACCTTGTCGCCGATCTTGCGCAGCGTGCGCGCGTCAACTTCGCCATGAACCGCAAGGCCCATGAACCAGTTGCGCTGTTCCCAGCGCTCCACCTGCGGCTCGAACGCCGCCTGCGGCAGGTTGTTGATCTGGTCGACCCGCAGCTTCACCTCATCGAGGAAGACATTCATGTCGATGTCGTCGCGGCCGCGAATGTTGACGACACCGAAGCCTTCGCTGGACGTCGACGTAACACGGTCGAGCCCGTCAATGTCGGCGACCGCTTCCTCGATCCGGGTCACGATCTGGTCTTCGATGTCGCGCGGCGAGGCACCGGTCCAGGCCACCGAGACGGAGGCGCCGGAGACTTTCACGACCGGGAACATTTCCCGCTCCATCGCCGAGTAGCCGAAGGCCCCGCCCGCGAAGAAGATGAACATCAGCAGGTTGGCGGCAACCGAGTTACGGGCAAACCACGCGACGATACCGTTCATTGGGCGGCTCCTTCACCGGCCTTGCCGGTCTCGGCCTTGGCGACCTTTTCGTCCTTCACCTCGGCCTTGGCAGGCTTCGGCGGATTGTGAATCTTCACCGTGCCGTCTTCCATCCGCTGCATCACGGTCAGGCTCATGCCGTCGAACGGGGCCTGGACCGGGCTGATAACCGCCAGCTCGCCGGCTTTTGCGCCGACATGGAAGTAGGCCCCATCCTTGTCCGAATGTTCGACATCGACCGTGCGGATCGACAGCTTGCCGGATTTGGGATCGCCGATGAACAGCTGGTCGTCGCCGCGCAGCGCAGAGCGCGGCGCCACCAGCACGCGGTCAAGGCTGCGGCCCTGGATCTCGGCATTGACGAACAGGCCCGGGGCCATCGGCGCGCCATTGTCGGCGCCCTTGCCGAACGGATCGTTGAGCTCGGCGATGACGTTGATCTGGCGCGTCTGGCTGTTGATCGCCGCGCCCGTGCGCACGACCTGTCCGCGCCAGGTCCGCGGCTCGCCGCCAACGGTGGCGGTGAAGATCACTTCCGGGCCCGGCGTCTCCGCGCTGCTCGCAAAGGCGAGCGGCAGGCCAAGCCGGCCGATTTCTTCATCCTTCAGCGGGAGGACGACCTCGACGACATCATTGCCGAAAATCTGACCCAGAGACTGGCCGGGCGCGACCACCTGGCCAATGTCGACCATGCGCTCGCGCACGCGGCCATCGAACGGGGCAACCACCGCCGTGCGTGCCAGCGCCAGCTGTGCATCCTGCAATTGCGATTTCGCCGCGTCCAGCGCTGCGCGCGCCTCGGCCAGCTGCGGTTCGCGGCGGGCGAGGGGAGAGGCATCGGTCATGCCGAGGTCTTCAAGGTCCTGCTGCGCGAGTTCGGATTCGGCGATCTCGCGGGCGAGGCGCTGCTCGGCCGAAGCGACCGTCGAGCGTGCGCGCACGACACCGAGTTCATAGTCTTCGCCCTCGACCCGCACGAGCACCTGGCCCTTGCGGATGAAGCCGCCATCGATGAAGTCCGGCGACACATAGGCGACGCGGCCCGAAATCTGCGGCGAGACCGAGATCTCGCGCTTCGGGCGCACTTCGCCCTGCGCTTCGACGGTCAAGGTCAGCGCCACTTCCTTCACCGGTTCGGCGAACACGTTGAGGCCCGCCTGGGGTTCCTCGGATTTCTCCGCTTCCGGCTTGAACGCGCTGACGGCGATGAACCCGCCCACCCCGAGAATGAGGATGATGGCGATCGGGGCGATGATGGCGATAAGGCGTCCCATGATTATTGGCTCCTGCCGTCTTCTTCGGCGTCTGCGTCGGGTGGTGTGGTGGTTGCGGGCGAAACGGGAACACCGCCGCCAAGCGCAAGGTGATAGGATATCCGGTTCGTAGCACGGCTGGCCCGCGCCGACACGAACTGGCTCTCGGCGTTCAGGCGCCGTGTCTGCGCATCGATCAGGTCAAAGATCGTGATCGTGCCGCTGACGTATTGCCGCTCGGCCAGGTCTTCCGCGAACTTCGCTTCCTCGAATGCGACCGACTGGGCCGCTTCCTGCTGGGCCAGCAGAACGTCCGCCGTCAGCGCATCTTCCACTTCGCGCCAGGCGTTCAGCACGCCGCCCGCGTAATTGGCCACCGCCGCTTCGGCCTGCGCAATCGCGGCCGCCTGCTGCGCCCGCAGGCGCCCGCCCGTGAACAGCGGCTGGGTCAGGCCGGCAATCAGGCGCGCGGCGATCAGTGCGGGATCAACCGCCTCTTCGAACGTGCTGCCGCCGCCCGAGGCCGTGGCGCTCAATCGCAGCGCGGGCAGCATGGCAAGGCGCGCGTCTTCCGCCGCAAGGCCGGCGCCCACGACGCGCGCTTCCAGCGCCGCAACGTCCGGCCGCCGGGTGAGCATCAGTGCCGGATTGCCTTCGGCCGTGATCGGCCCCAGCTCCGGCAACACTGTCGTCGAGGTGAGTTCGGCGCCGGGATACCGGCCCAGCAGCACTTCCAGCCGCCGCGTCGCTTCCGCGGAAAACTGCTTGCGCGCCGCAATCGTCGCTTCGGCCGCGGCCAGCTGGCTGCGCGCCGTGCGCAGTTCGAGCGGGCCCGAAATGCCGGAGCGCACGCGCCGGTCGGTAATCGTCAGCACCCGGTCGCGCGCCTCGAAAGACAGCTGCGCGATGCGTTCCTGCGCCAGCGCCTCGTTCAGTGAGATCCACGCGCCGGCCGTCTGCGCCGTCAGCGAGAGTTCGGCGGCCGCCAGGTCTGCCTCGCTGGCCGCCCGGTCCGCATCCGCCTGCGCCACCGAATTCGAGACCCGGCCCCAGAGGTCGGCTTCCCAGCTCGCGTCCAGGTTGGCGCTGTAGACGGAGTTCTGGATCTGCTCATCCTCGCCGGCGATGATCACGCCGGTGGAGGTGCTGCCGCCCGAGACGCTTGCCGAAAGGCTCGGCCACCTCTGTCCGCGGGCTGCGCGGGCGCGGGCCTGCGCCGCGCGGGCGAGGGCTGCGCGCGCTTCCAGGGTCGGGTTCGCGGCCAGCGCTTCGGCCACCAGAGCGGTCATTTGCGGGTCATTGAACTGGCTCAGCCAGTCGGCGGACGGCGCCTGTCCAGCCACGCCGCTGGCGCTCCATTCATCCGGCGCATCCGGCACCGTGCTGAACAGCGCGTCCCGGTCGTCGATATAGCGTTCGGAGGCGTCCGGAATGGC